>JBKHFA010000034.1:0-19800 GCA_046540615.1 Armatimonadota bacterium
GGAGACGATCACCGGGAACAACACCTCGGGTCCGTTCTTTCTGCGTTACACCCCGATCATTGAGGGCAGCGAGGTCGTGAAGGTGGACGAGGAGGTCATGAGGTTCGGCGAGGACTACCGACTCGACTATGAGACGGGCCAGCTTCGCTTTGAGCCGGTGGATGCGCCGCCGCGTGTCATCCCCAGCACCTCGACGATCTCGGTCTCCTACCAGTCTTTCGGCTATGAGAGCAGTCCCGGCGCGCTCTACGGCGCTCGCGCGGAAGTTCAGTTGCTCGAGAACGACATGCTGCTGGGCCTGACCGGGCTGATGCAGGACAAAAAGCAGGCCGACAACGCGAGCGACACCGCGGGCTTCCAGGAGGACATCTACCAGGCCTCCGGCACCACCGGCCCGTTTGACACCAACTTCCGCCCGCTGCTGCCGAACGGCTCGACGGTCGTCTTCGAAGGAGAGAGGCAGACGATCGACCAGACGGTCGTGGTGCTGGTGGACAACGTGGAGCAGGTGCAGGGCGTGGACTACGACGTCTATCACGAGATCGGGCGGATCATCTTCCGGCGCGCGGTGCCGCCGACGGCGCTTGTGATCATCCGCTACTACTACGACCTCGGTGAGCAGCAATTCGCGGGCGACTCGCAGATAGTCGGTGTCGATCTCGGCTACCGCGTCACGGACGACCTGACCTTCAGGACGGACTGGGCGCAGAGCGAGCAGGGGAGCGCGCGCGGCCAGGCGTGGCGGAGCAACCTCGCGTACTCCCGGCCGGATCTGACGGCGACCCTCGAAATGCGGGACGTGCAGCCGGACTTCAGCTACGTGGACACCGTCGGCTTCCAGCGGAAAGAACAGGGGCTGAACTTTGCCGCGCAGTGGCAGGCAAACGAGCACATCTCCGTCTACGAGCGCTTTTCGGACCTCAAGAGCGACAGTGGCCTGAGCTTCGGGTCGTTCAGAGGCGGGAGCGACACGCTCACCCCGTTCGGCATGAACAGCGCGCAGACCACCACCCCTACATCACTGGAGAATCAGACGCAGCGCAACGACTTCGGCATCGACGTCAACTACCCGGGGTGGCCGACCCTGAGCCTGACCCGCCAGACGCTGGAGAATCGCGGCGGGACGAACTCAGGCCGCCAGCAGACCTCGGATATGCTGTCGCTGAACTACTCGCCGCACGATCTCCCGTTCACCGTGAACTTCAACCTCTCGGGCACCGACCTTGACTACGACACCGATCCGGAGGCGACGGACACACTGAGGGGCTCTTCGACCGACCAGATGCAGCTTTCGGCCACGTATACGCCCAGCTCGGCACTGTCGCTGTCGGGGCACTACGGGACGAACAGGTCGGACACGCAGGGCAGCGATGACCGGTCCGACGGCGTCGTCACGCAGCTTTCAGCGCGGTGGAATCCGTCGAATGACCTGAGCTTGAGCCTCGATCACACGCGTTCGGAGTCCACGGGGTCCACGTCCCGCTTCTCGACCTTCCAGCTCGACAACCCCGGCGGTGGTGGTGGAGACGTCGGTGATGATGACGATGACAGCGATGAGCAGACGAGATACGAGGACGCGAATACGCGGATGGACGTGTCGTGGCGGCCGGCGGATGACCTGAACTTCACGCTTTCGGCGGGCTTCCGCGATTACACGAGCGGCGGCGGCATCGGCTACCTCGCCGACAGCGAGCAGACGTACTACAACGCTTCGCTCGGATGGCGGCCCACCGACGAACTGGCGCTCACGACCACGTGGGGCATGGATGATCAGGTCTTCCTCGAGGAGGGCGCCGGCGCGGTCAAGAACGAGATGCTCGCGCTTGGTGTGAACTATCGACCGGACGGTGAGCCGTGGGCGGTGTCGATGAACCTGCACAAGCAGACTGGCTCAAGCCCCACGACGATCAGCTCGGGAAGCGAGCGGGTGACGCGCATCGTGCCCACCGATCTCTTCGATGTTTCGGGCGAGTTGAGCTACGAACTGCGTCCGGGGATTTCGCTCTTCGGGCGCATGGGTCGGGCGGACTATGACAGCGGCTACGCGGCCTTCGTCAAAGACACCAGCGAACTGGGCCTGCGCTACCGGGTGAGCGACCTTGCCGATGTAAGCGTGGGCTACCGCTTCATCAAGAATCTCTCGGGCGATCCCGTCCTGCCGCTGCCCGGCGCTCAGACGGGGGCAATCGCCGGCCAGGATTACATCGCTCAGACATTCATGCTGGAGATCTCGAGCGACTTCGCCAGCGGCCTCGGCTCTTCGGGAAGGACCAGCACCGACCGAAGCGGGTTCTCCGGCGCTCTCTCCAGCTTCGGCGGCTACGGCGCGGGGCGGACCGTCGGATACGGCTATGAGACCGGCGGCATCGAGGACTTCAGTTCCGGCAGGTCATACGACCGGAGCCAGTTCGGGCGGACAGGGATGTCCGGCGGTCCGTTCGGGCAGACGGGCGGAGGCTTCTCCAACCGCGGGACCGACTTCTTCACAGGCCCTGAGGACACACGCGGAAGCAGCGCGCAGTACGAGAGGACGACCGGCGATCGGGGCGGTTTCGAGACGGGCCTGGGTGACTTCGAGGAACAGGAAGAGACGACAGTCGAGCAGCGGGAGACGCAGTTCGACGAGAACGGCCAGGTCGAGCCGCGGCCACCGTTCTCGGGCGGGACGGACGACCGTCAGCCTGAAGACTGGCGCGGGCGATGCCTGCAGGAAGGCGTGGACCGGTGGTGGCAGTGGTATGATTAGTCGGATGCGTGTTTACGTGGCTATCCTTCTCGCGGCCCTGGGCTGCTCGGTCGCGTCCGCCGGTCCTTTCGAGAACATCGTCAACGAGCCCTTCGCGACCGTGTCCAACGGTCCTCAGGGCGCGATTGTGGTCGATGATGCCGAGATGTCGAGCGCGGCGGCCCGCGAGACCGCGGTTGTGCGGGCGGTTCAGTCACAGCACTCGGAACAAAACCTCCGCCGCGCCGAGCAGAGCCTCCGCACGCTCCAGCGCCTCGGGCTGAAGAGCCCTGATGCGGAGGTGACATTCCCGCGCAGGCTGGTACATGTTCGCGATGGGCGAATCGTCGCCCCGGACCTTATGCGGGCGCTGGAGATGGGCACGCGCCTCGGGGAACCGACGAACGAACTGCGCTTTACGTTCGAGGGCTTCAGTTCGGGCGACGAGACGGCTCTGCGCGACTACCTTCGGCGGGCGCTCCCGGTCGCGTACAACGTCTACGGGCGGCCCGCATTCGACCTCGACGTCACCGTCCGCCTCGATCCTGACCTTGCGTCGATTCAGGGCGGGGTCTACGACGCGAGTGAGAACGAGATCATCATGGCGCCGCTGTCGGGGAATCTCTCCGAAGACACCTTCATGCTGATGATTCTGGTGCTTCAGGCTTTCCACGATGACGCGGGCTTCTTCTACGATGCCTGGGAGATCGGCTTCGCGGGGGCGGCGGCGAAGGTCATTCAGACGCGCTCGGGTGTCGCGCCCGGCTACGATCCGATCACCCCCGGGCCCTTCTACGCCACTTCGGTGTATGAGCCGCAGAACCAGCAGGCGCTCGGCGGACCAACGTTCTTCCCCGAGTCCGGCTGGGCAGGGATGCTCGTGTGGCGGGTGGCGATGTCGCGCAGCGCGTGGTTCAAGTGCTGGGTGGAAGACGATCAGTTCTTCCGGCGCTTCAACGAGGCGTACTACGCGAACTTCACCGAGGACCTGGCGGGGAACGTCCCGGCGCTGCGGGTACTCGCCTCGGAGGTGCTCCCGCGCGTGGAGGGGATGCCCTTTCAGACGTGGTTCCAGCAGCAGTGGGTCCTCGACACAAGCCTCCGCCTCGGCGAGAAGCTCTTCGTGTGGAATGTGCCGCTGACGCGCTCGGTCGCGCTCATCGCCGAGTACTTCTTCACCACCGTGGACGGCGATGAGCAGCCGCAAGGCGGGCAGGCGCGCACCACCTACTGGAGCTACGACTTCGCGGTCTCACTCTTTGCAGAAGAGGGCAACACCATCTCGATCCCGGCGAGCGGCGACAACGCCGGTGAGGGCTTCCTGATCCCCACGTTCTTCAACATCGGCGGTCCGCAGAATATCACGGTGCAGATCGATCTCGGATCGATGAGGCTGATGCTGCCTTTCCCCTACGGACAGCGCGGCTTCGAGCGCGGTGAGAACAATCTCTACGGCTCGACCATCGGCGCGATCGACGGCGTGATCGACGTGGAGGGCGGCGCAGGCCTCGAGGATGTGGAGGTCGACAGAGGCGTCTGGGGCGATCGGATCACCGAGGGCGACCTTTCGCCGCGGCAGCTCGAAGTCTCGTTCACGAATGAAGACGAGGACACCGTCACTCGCACCATCAACGTCGCGTGGGACAGCTACGCGGTCTTTGTCGAGGGGAATCGGCAGACGACCCTCACGCACAGTCTCCCGGCCGATGGCGCGGGATTGCACATGATCTCATTCCCGCTGATCCCGCTGACCCGAGACCTCTCCGAACTGCTTGACGTGCCCGCTGACAGTCTTCTCGTCGCCCGGTGGGATCCGCAGTCACCGGGGGACAGCAAGTACTCCATCTGGCCGCGGACCGATCCTGTCGCGCCCGGACGCGCGTACTGGATCCGCGTCTTCTCGGACCTCGACTTTGAACTCGAGGGCGTCGTGCTGCCCGAAGATCGGCCGGCTGAAGTCCAGTTGAGAGTCGGCTGGAATCAGATCGGCTCGCCGAGACTGGACCCGATGGAGGTCAGCGCGCTGCAGTTTCAGGCGGACGGCGAGGCCGCCGTGGGCTACGAAGAGGCCATCGAGCAGCGGATCGTTCAACCGGGCTTCTTCGGGTACTCGCAGGAAGACGGGTACACGGAGCGCGATCAGCTTGTGCCCTTCGAAGGGTACTGGATACGCTGTCTGAATTCTGACGGCGCTATCATACGCTTCCCGGCAGCCGACTCTTCCTCGGCCTCGGCGCGAAGGGCATCCAGCGTGAAGTCTCAGGCGCTCGACTGGTCGCTGCCGATCGTGGCGGAGGCCGGCGAGATGAGCGGTTCGGCGCGGATAGGGGCAGCTTCGGATGCCACCGAGGGCCTCGATCGCCACGACATGCAGGCGCCCCCGGGCTTCGGGCCACGCGTCGAAGTGACGCTCGATCCGGAGGAGACCGGCGCCGCCGGATACCTCCGCGACGTGCGCCCGTCAGCGGCCCCGGAGCAGATGTATTCGCTGAAGGTCCGGAGTACGCTGGGGCATACGCCGGTGCGGCTCAGGTGGCCGGATATGAGCGACTTGCCGGAGGACATGACGCCGATGCTCATCGACGAGGCCGCGGGGCGCAGGGTGTACATGCGCACCTCGAGATCGTATGAACTCCCGGCGAGCAGCGAGGGCGTGAGTCGTGATCTGAAGATACGGACGCAGATGCGATCATCACAGCCACTGATCGCCTCAGGCATGTCCGCGATGCAGACCACAAGCGACACCGCGCAGATCGTCTTCACACTGTCAAACGCCGCGGACGTGGAGGTCGAGGTGCTCAACATCGCCGGGCGCGCCGTGCGCACGCTCAGCATCGGCGCGAGCGACCCGGGGCAGAACACGCTGAACTGGAATCTCCGCGACAACGCTGGCTCGATGGTGCCGGGCGGGACGTATCTGGTCCGGATGAAAGCACGGGATGACACCGGTCGCCAGACACAGGCGCTGCGGCCGCTGCAGATTACGCGTTAGATGGAGCGTCACGACAGGTGAGAGAACTGGAGCCGACATCCGAACGTGTTATGCGCGCGCTGCTGCGAGCGCTGGTCGTGATCGGCTGCGCAATCGTCGTCGGCCTGTGGGGCTGCGGCGGCCTGCCACCGGCGAGCGACGAGGAGGGTGGCGGCGCCGTGGTCGTGCTGGTGGTGGACGCGGAGACGTCGGCTCCGCTGGAGGTCCCCGCGAGCGTCGTCGTTGGAGGCGTTCGGGGAGAGCTTCGCCCATCCGATGAGCAGCTTATCCTCAGTGACGTACCGGTCGGCAGTGGCACCCCACCGACCCAGCCGCTGACTGCGACCGCCGAGGGCTACGTGACGCGGACGCAGGAGGTGCAGATGCAGGTCACCGCCGCGACCTGGGTCACCGTCGAACTCGCGGAGGCCGATCCGGAGACCACGGGCACCGTCGCCGGGGCGGCGCGTGACGCCGACACCGGCGAGCCCATCCCGAACGTGTTCGTGCAATTCACAGAACCCGGTGACGATGAGGACCGCGGAGTCGGAGGTTACACCGACAACGACGGCCGATTCATCATCGGCGGCATCCCCGCCGGCCGGCGGCAGGTCAACGTGGAGGCAGAGGACTTCCTCCCCCGCGCGCCCACGACGGAGACCATCATCGCCGATGCCGATGGCGACAACGAGGACCTCGAGTTCGAGCTGGTCGCCGGTGACACCACCGTGCGCGTGGACGGAGTGGTCGTGGAGGTGCTGACCCGGTCGCCCGTTGAGGGCGCCACGGTCACGGTGGGTGACGCCGAACCCGTCGTCACTGATGCTGAAGGACGATTCCGCGCCAGCGATGTGCTCGTGGGCGAGCGGACAGTCACCGTGACCGCCGATGGCTACGATGACCTGACCACGCAGGTACGAGTATTGCCGGGGATGGGCGAGGTCACGCTGGAGCTTTTCGAGGCCGGCGACGATCCGCCGCCCGGACCGTTCACGATCACCGGCAGCGTCACGCTGACCGGCGCGCCGGACAACTCAGGGGCGATCGTCCGCGCGCTCTCCCTTGACACCGGCTCGGCGGTGGACGAGGATGAGACCGATGCGAGCGGTGAGTTCGGGCTCTTCGTTCCGCCCGGACGCTACGACGTGCAGGTGGCCTTCGGCGAGCGGCAGATCTCGCGCGAGGTCACCGTGCCCGGGGGCGGCGTCGTCGTCGATGGCGTCAACTTCCTGCTGGCGGTGCAGTAAGCCGCCCGAGGCGCAAAACCTGCGGATGGTCAGGAGAACGTTTCAGTGCGTGAAGTCGTCAGTTCTACCAGTATGCGCCCACTGTCCCACGCCGCGCAGACGTCGCCGACAACCGCCAGCGAGGCGGCCAGTCCTCAATGCTGAGCGGGCGGTGGCGGAGGATCATCGCAACGCTGCTGATCGCCGCTGCGGTGGCGGCGGGCGTCGTGACCGCGGTGCAGTGGGTTGCGCGCGACCGGCCCGATGCTGACGCGGAGCTTCAAGGCCGGGCGCCGGGTAAGCCGGCGGTGTCGATCCGCGAGTCGGTCGTCGAGCACAGCCGGGGCGGGCGGCCCGCGTGGAAGCTCAACATCGAGGAGATCGAGGTCTCCGGCGGCGGACGGGCGGTGGCCGCGAGCGACCTTCGCGAGGGGCTCATCTACGACGAGGACAAGCCCGTGGTGCGAATCTCCGCGGGGAAAGCCACCTACGAGACATCAGACCGGAGCTTTGAGGTGACCGGCGGCGTCAGGGTCGTCTCCCATCGGGGCGCGATCATCACCACGGAGAGCGTGGAGTGGCTGCCGGAGACGCAGACCCTGCATTGCCCGGGCGAGGTGACGATGCGAACCGAGGGGGCGACCGTTCGCACCGAGAACCTCGACGTGGTCGTGCCGGAGGATGTCGCGCGAACCCAGAGCCGGGTGCAGGTGCGCACAGAGCACGGGCAGCTCAGCGGCCGCAACCTCGTCTACGATCTGCAGACACACGCGTACACCATCGACTCGATCCAGGCGGTCTTCACCGTGGATGACGCGCGAGAGGAGTTGGGCAGGCTGCGATGAAGAAACTGATGACACTTCTGTCCGCCCTCGCCTGTCTCGCGTTGACAGCGGCATTCGCCCAGGAGCCCGACGAGCCGGGGGGCCTTGTTGAGGACGAGAACCGCGCGCGCATCGAGCAGGCCGACCACCTCCGCTACGACCCCGCGGAGGCGATGTACTACCTCGATGGCAATGTCGTCTTCTCACACAAAGAGATCAAGCTCCACTGTGATGAGGCGGTGTACGACTACGACAACAACTCGGCGGTCGCCACCGGCAATCCGAAGGTCGTCGATCCGGAGACCACCATCACCGGGGATGTCATCGAAGCCGACTTCGAGGCCGAAGTCGCGACGATCGTGGACAACGTCACCGCCGTCACGCAGAAGCGACCTGAAGAGGGCGAGGAGCCCGCGCCGGAGGCGGAGGGGGACGAGGAGCCGCCCCGCAACTTCGAGGAACTGCGCGAGAAGCGCACCACGATCACCTGCGAGAAGATTGTCCACGAATACGCCGACGAGGTGCAGCGGACGACCGCCACCGGGCGCGTAAAGGCGGTGCAGGAGGACAAGACGGTCTACGCCGACAAAGCGGTCAACGAGGAGAAGGAGAACCTCATCACCCTCACCGGTGACGTGCGCGTGCTCACCGACAAAGGCGACGAACTGCGCTCGCCGCGCGTGGTCATCTCCACCGAGGAGGACTGGATCCGCGCTGAGAACGTGCAGGTGGTGGGCACGCGTCGGGAGAATTCCGGCTCCGAGGAAGACACCGAACCCGATGAGCCTCCTGCGGAAGAGCAGGAGGCCGAGGAGGAGGACCGGCCCGAACCTGACGGTGACGAAGCCGAAGGCTGAGTTTGCGCGTGAAAGGTTGTTTCCACCGGCACCGTGCACGACGATCCGGTCAGGCCTCGCAATATTCCTTCATCAGCAGCAGGTTCTCCGGCGGTGTCTCGTAAGGGATCGCGCCCGTGCCGAGCAGCAGGTTCGGCCGATCCTCGGCCAGTGCGATCACCTCGTCGATGGCGGCAATGATCTCCGCCTCGCCGCCGCTTGTATACACGGCCGGATCGAGATTCACCCGCACCTTCACCTCAGGCGCGTTCATCGTGCCGGCGAGGAACTGCTCGCGATCGGTCTCCGCCGGGCAGATCAGAAAGCCCGTCCCGGTCGCCAGCAGTTCGGGGACGATCGGCGCTGTGTCGCCACCGATGATGCACGGGATCGGCGCACCCGCGATCTCGCCCACCTCGCGCATCGCCCGTTGCAGCGGCGCCGCCTCGATCTCCCGGAAGCTTCGCGGTGACAGCAGCGGGGGCGCGGCCGCGGACTCGAAGAATGCCACGCCCAGTCCCGCCTCGATCACCGCCCGCGCGAAACGCACCTGGCCGTCCACGAGGTGCTCGAGCATCGCGCGGACCTCCTCGGGCGCGAGCGCGACGTCCATCACAAGGCGATTCAGTCCCACCACGCTCTGTGCCACCGAGAACGGTCCGCTCACGGGGATCCGCACGTCGGCCTCCGGGAACTCCCCGGCCAGCCTCCTCCCCACCTCGATCATCATCGGGATGCGCCCGGTGGACGGGGCGAGCAGCGGCAGCGCACCTGCCTCGGCGCTCGTCGACACGATCGGTTCGGTGATGGCCGGTATGCCCGTGCCGGCGGGCCTGCGCACCTCACAGCCGTACGCCTCGGCCTCGAGGTTGTAGATGTCTATCCCCACGACCACCGGAAAGTGCTCGTAGAGCAGCCGGGCCTCGCGATGCGCCTCAAAGCACAACTCTTCGTCCCGACTGGCCTCCCATGGTGTCACACCGATGAGAGCCGCAGCGTGTTCGTATACTGAGAGAGAAAGCGGTATCTTCATGGGACAGACCTTCGCCCCCGGCGTCGTATGCCCTCCGACGAACGGCGCCGCCCATGAGAGGGCGGCGCCGGTGAAGGTGCGGACGAACTGACCGCGGGCTGCTACCCGCGTCCGTTCAGAACGGCATCTGTGTGACCGACTGCTGGATCAACACGATGGCGATCGCGAGCATCGCGACCAGCCCGGTTCCGCAGGCGAAGCCCGCGTAGAGGACCGGAGGCCACACGCGCCAGTTCTCACGGCCGAAACGCTTCAGGAAGTAGAAGCGGCCGATAAGCGCCCCGATAAACTGCAGCGTGAGGAAGTGAGGCATAGTCCCCATGCCGCGGATCCAGCCGTATATGAGCAGGACCGGGAGGCGCAGCCAGTTGAGAAGGCCGTAGATGCCGATGCCGAACGCAAGGCCACCGACCATCAGCCACGGCTTGATGGCGCGCTGGAAGATCTCGACCGGGCCACCCTCGGTGGTCGAGGAGAACCAGACCCACTGGGTGATTGCCTGATAGTCCCACATCTTCTGCGCGTACGGATAGAACACCGACGGGATCGGCTGCAACCGCCAGACGTAGCCCCAGAAGATGAAGCTGGTGACGATCATGATCGGGAACATCAGAAGCTCGGCCTTGAGCACCGCGGTGAACTTGTTGCCGGTCAGTTCGATCTCGCGGAAACGCTGCACGGTCGCGCCATAGTTTCCGAGCGGGATCGGCGCGAACCAGATATCCACGCCCTTGTATCCCGACAGGATGAAGGTGGCCTCGCGGATCATCGGAATGCGTACAAACTGCCCGGTGAGGCCGACCATCCTCGCGTTGATGTAACTCTGCAGTGGTGTCCAGATGTAGCCGTAGACGATCAGGAAGACGACCGGGAAGTTCGGCACGAGGATCCGGCAGAGGACCACATAGCCGGTGGTGGCGGCGAAGAACAGCGCGAGCATGATCCAGACCTTGAAGTCGCCGCGGGCTTCCTGGCGTTTGCCGAAGCCGAAGCCAGCCGTGTCCCCGGTGTCCCTGTATTCCTTCCACTCGACCCACATCTTGTAAACGCCGATGAATGCGACCGAGAAGGCGGTGCCGATACCGAAGGAGAGCCAGATGTCGATGCGCATTGCCCACATCGTCCGAGTGGTCTCCATGCCGGGTCGCCAGGTGGGCAGATTGCCCGTCCAGTAGGCGATCGGATTGACGATGGCGGTGCTGATCACCGCGATGAAGCTGCCCACAACCATCCAGAAGGGCAGAACCATTCCCAGCATCAGCGTGGCCATGTTCGTGCCGATTCCAGTTGGAACCCCGGGGAGGAAACGCTCGGTGCCCTGGGTGAAGTCGATCCATGGAATCGGCAGGATCGAGACCGGCTGGATGAGCACGGCCCCGGTGAGTGTCGGGACTGCGACGTAGATGAGGCCGAACCCGATCCCGACCATCGAGCCGATCGAGAAGATGCGCCAGCGCCACGTCTCCTCCTTGCTCTGCGCCTCGGCTAGCGCCGTCGCGCCCTGCGCCTGGATAGGCGCCAGCGGGAACGGAAGCTCCTCACCATCCGACAGCAGCCGGAAGAGCGAGTAGCCGAGAGTGAACCACGCCACGCGGGAGAAGACCTGCGTCAGCAACAGCACGGCGATGGCCGGCAGCCAGTCGGCGTGCATGAAGGTGCGATCGGCGATCGCCTCGGAGTACGGAGGCGGAGCAACCCAGTTCGGGACACTCTCTTCGAGGCCTCCGGGAGCCGCCGCGCGGAAGAACTGGTTCCACACGAGAAGGGCGAAGGGGCCGCCTGAGAGGGCCACGCCGCCCATCATCGCGGTGAGTCCGCCGGCGATGTAGTAGAGGATGTAGATCTGCGCTCGGCTCAGGGTCGCGAATGAGCGACGAGCGATCTCGGTGAAGAGAATGATCGTCGTCCACTCTGCCGCGGGCCCCATCGTCTGCCCGGCCACCAGACCGAGGTAGATCGAGCCGGGCATCATCACGAAGCCGATGAAGAATGCGCCCACGACGGTTTCCCAGCCGAATCCGTCCTCGAATTCGTCCGGCGTCTCCATCAGCGAACGATATTCTGCAAGTTCCTGTGTCTCTCTCAGTGCCATGGCAAAACTCCATCATTCCGGTCCCATCGGATGCGGACCGCTCTTCAGCGAGGTTGACAAAGGGGGCTTTCAACGTCCCGACAGGGCGCACCTCCCTGCGGCAACGAAAGAAATCCTACCATCAACGCGGAGCATCGTCAACCCGAACCGATGATCTCTTTCAGCCGCTGGAGATTCTGACGCGCCACCGGGTCGTCAGGGGTATTCGCCACGAGTTCCCGCCAGACCTCGTACGCCTCATCGACACGCCCGGATTTTTCCAGCGCGTGCGCGTGCAGTCGGGCACGTTCGGGCGGAGCGCCAAGTTCGCGGGCCCGCTTGAAGAGCGGAACGGCATCCGCGAAGCGCCGTTGCGCGTTGAAGTAGAAGAAGCCCAGTTCGAAATGCGCCTCCCACTCGTCGGGGTGCATGGAGACCGCCCGACGGTAGGTCGCCAGCGCCTCGACATCGCGCTCGAGGCTCCAGTAGAGGTAGGCTGAGTTCGTCAGCCCATCGAGGAACTCGGGGTCGAGCCAGACGATCGTCTCATTCCCGCGAATGATCTGCTCGTAGTGCCCGGCGTGCCACCACCAGTCGGTCTCGCCGACCATGTAGGTGGTGAAGTTGAAGATGATGTCATCGAGCGATGCATCCACCGGGCCGGGATACTCCGCAGTGGCGCTCGCGGGCTCCCACCCGCCGCGGCGTCCGTCCTCGGCGATCCCGCGCACGAGCGGGTCCGGATCTTCGAGCGCGACCTCGGGCACCCTGTCGAGTCTGGCCAGCGCGTCAATCGCCCAGTAGCGGATCCACCAGCGGTTGCCGTAGTACGCCGCGTGGGCGGCGGGGAGCCCGTCGGAATCGCCCATCCGCGCCAGCGCCATCCCGGCGAACATCCGCACGTCCCGGTCGGAATCGTTCAGCGCCTGGCGGAGGGCGTCCGTGCCATCGGGTGACGCGATCTGTCCGAGCAGGAAGGCGCAGCGCGCGCGCATCAGCGGGTCATCGAGCGCGAGGCCTTCGATCAGCGCGGGGAGCGCGTACACGTGGCCGGCGATCACGCCGACCGGTTGCTCGCGATCGTGATCAGGCTCACCTGCGACGACGAACGCTGCTTCATGCGGCGACGGCGGCGCGGCCGCTTCCTCGCTCTGCGCGGCGACGGGCGGCGCGATCGATGCAGTCAGCATGATCAGACAGGTCAGGGCCACGCGCATGATGATTCTCCTCAGAAGAACGTCGGCAGCATGATGTGTGTCGGACCGTTGCGCATCATCTCCGGCATCATGATAGCAAGCGCGATGACCCACGCGAGAAGCATCAGGATGCCGATCACCCCGAAGACCGCGCCGGCGATGGCGACCGGGCCGGCGTTCCGACGGGCGGCGGAGATGCCGAGCCACAGCGAGGCGATCCCGAGCAGACCGAGGATGCCGCAGGTGAAGACTGAAAGAAGGCCGAGGCCGAATGACCACCAGGCGTAGGACATGACATCGCCCGACGGTTCACCGCCGTCCTCCTCGCGTTGTCGGGTCGCGGCGGACGGGGCGTGTCGCGGTGCAGCCTGCGTCTCCCGCGCGGGCGCGGGTACCGCGGCCGGCGCACCGGAGGCCGGTTCTGCGCCCTCCTCCGGGGTCCGCGGCGGAGGCTCCGCGGGCTCCTCGACAGCGGCGGGTTCCAGCCGGCGGGAGCAACTCCAGCAGACGCGATCCGCCTCGTACACCGATTCACCGCAACTGGGGCAGCGCAACTGCCCGTCCACGGGCGCGGCCGGAGCGCGGGCGTCCTCCGCGGCCTGCTGCATTGGAGTGGCGCCGGCAACCACGGGATCGTCGTGCGGACCGCGAGGCTCGAGATCCTCCGGAGTGACAGGCCCTTCGGCCTCGGACGCCTCCCCGGCGCGCCGCGCGGTGGGCGCGTCGAAAGGCTCGGCCGCGGTGGGCGGCTCCGACGGAGGCAGATCGGGACCGGACTCCTCGGCTCCCGCAACCTCAGGCGGCTCCTCCTCGAGAGGCCGCTCTTCGGGCGGTGGCGGTGGTGGCGGGCCCGGCATACCAGGCGCCTCCTCCTTGCCGGCCTCCGGCTTGCTTTCGGCAGGCCCTGTCAGCGGCTCACCGCACTCCGGGCAGTACTTCGCGTTCTCGACCGTAGTGCCGCAGTTCGGGCAGGTGCGCTCTGGCATCTCCGCGTCCTCCCGTGTTCGATCTTGAGTGTCGTGTGCATGTTCGCCGCGAGTGGCCTCGCGCCCTGCCCGGAGCTACGTTGTCCGATCGGCGAAAGTTTTTTTCCGGTGAAGGAGGAATCTGAGCGCGCGCCTCGAAAGTTGTAGCGAGGTTTGATCCTACTGCGCTCGCGGTATACTCTTCACGCGAGGTGAGGTGGAGCGGTACTGCGGAGGGCAGGCGCGGAGTGGACATCTCGCCCGCGAGAACGACAGGAGTTGAGGCCTTTGGTTGAGACACAGCCCGACAAGTCCCGAGCCCGCCCGGAGCTGACCGGCTGAAAAGAATTGAGCGGAGGACGCGAGAGCCGCTACCGGGGCGCAAAGCCCCAGATGACGCCGGAGCAGCGAAGCACAGGGCGGGCTCGGATTTATGTACGCCCTCGCTCAACAAGTGGCCTCTGACGCGCGCAGGTTCTCCCGCCGAGATAGCAGATGACGGCGGGCGATTTTTTGTACCTGCCGCGCCCGGGTGAAGGGCAGGCCCCGCTCAGCGACGAATGTTCCCATCGAGCGCGTAATCCCGCCCTGTGGAGAGCGTCATGAGCAATCTGCGCGATGCAGTCCTCACCTGTGATGTCTGGGACACTCACACTCATCTTGAAGGCGCGCAACTTCCCGCGGAGGATTTCTGGAAGATCGGGCACTACTTCTGGCTGCTGCGCGAGATGAAGGCCGCCGGCTACCCCGCCGATCACGCCGAGATGGCACCGGAGGCGCGCGCCGAGGCCTACGCGAGGGCGCTCGATGCCTCGCGCAACACCGCGATGAACCGCGCCATGCGCGCGGCGGTCCGCGACCTCTACGACATTGAACTGACCGACGCCGCGAGTGTGCTGGAGGCCGATGAGGCGGTCCGCGCAAGCGCCGACCGGAGCGACTGGGCGGACGAGGTGTTCAGTGCGGCGGGTGTGCGGCGGGCCGTGGTCAACATCGAGGAGGACGCGGACTTCGGCGAACTGTCGGACCTCGCGTACTTCCTCCCGAGGATTGAGAGACAGATCAACTCGTGGACGGAGACGATCGTCGAGTCGGATGCGCCCGGCGATGCCGGTGAGCGGGTGGCCGACGAGATCGACGGCTTCGCGGCCGATCTGAGCGCGCGTGGAATCCGGGGCCTGATGGCGTCCCTCGGAGACTGGTGTGAGCGGACGGCGGGCGATCCGCCGCTGCTCGGATCGTCCACGCGCCCCGCCGAGGCGAAGACCTTCGTTATGCATCACCTTGCGGCCGCCGCGGCGCAACACGGCGTCTTCCTGCAGCTTTTCCTCGGCATGGAGCGGGGATGGAGCGGTCAGGTCACCGCGCACAATCGCGCCGACCGTATCCTCGCGCTTCACGGCCTCTTCGACCGCTACGAGTGCACGTTCGACCTCGTTCTCTCCACGAATCTTCTGAACTTCGACGCGGTGCAGACGGCTCGGATGTTCCCGAACGTCCACCTCGGTGGCCTCTGGTGGTTCAACTTCCGCCCGAGCACCTACCGCGAGGTCATGCAGTACCGCATGGAGGCGCTGCCGCCGGCGAAATCCGCGCTCATCGCGTCTGACGCGAGGTGTGTCGAGTGGTGTTACGCGAAAGTGATGCTCGTCAAGCGACTGCTCGCGGAGTTCCTGCAGGAGCAGGTTGAGCGCGGCTGGCTCGATGAAGATGACGCGCTGTGGATGGCGCGCGAGTGGCTCCACGACTCCGCGATGCGATTGTACACCGACGGGGAGGAACTCTGACATGCGACTGCTCCTGCTTTTCGGGTCACTGCTGGTGGCGACCGCCGCGACGGCTGAGGATGCGCCGGTGCCGGTCCATCTCGCCGATGATGGATCGCTGGTGTATGAGGCCGATGAACGGGGCAACACGATCCCGGACTTCTCGAACTGCGGCTATCGCGGCGGCGGTGTGCCGCTGCCCGAGGTGCCCGCGCGCGTGACGCTGGAGCCCGAGGACGGCGACGACACCGAGCGGATCCAGGCGGCGATCGATGAGGTCAGCGCGATGACGCCCGATGACGCGGGCTTTCGCGGCGCGGTGCTGCTGCGCGCGGGAGAGTACGACATCGCGGGCAGCCTGCGCATCGGCGCCGATGGCGTGGTCCTGCGCGGCGAAGGTCAGGGTGAGGACGGCACTGTCCTCCGCGCGACCGGAGCGGGCCAGCGAACGCTCATCAAGCTTCTGGGCGATGGTTCGCGCCAGGAGGTTGAGGGAAGCCGCGTGGCGGTGACCGACGAATACGCGCCCATCGGCGCGCGGACGCTGCGCGTCGAAGACGCCGGCGGCCTCTCGGTCGGCGATGAGATCGTGGTCGTGCGGACGGCGACCGAGGAGTGGATACACACGATCGGCATGGACCGCATCCCCGATCCGCGCGATGGCGGCAAATCCACGCAGTGGACACCGAAGGCTTACACGATCCACTATGAGCGCGAGATCACCGCGATCGACGGCGATGCGATCACAATTGACGCGCCGCTCGTCATGTCGCTCGATCAGCAACACGGCGGCGGCTACGTCTATCGCTACGAGTGGCCGGAGCGAATCAGGAACGTCGGCGTCGAAAACCTGCGCGGGGTGTCCGACTTTGACCCGGAGGTCACCGCGAAACGTGGCGACCGCGAGTACTACGCGGATGAGGATCATGGCTGGAGCCTGATCTGGGTGGAGAAGGCCGAGGACGCATGGGTGCGGGATGTCACGAGCGTCCACTTCGGCTACTCCTGCGTCTGGACGCGCGGAGGCAGCAAGTCCGTGACCGTGCAGGACTGCGCGTCGCTCGACCCGGTTTCTCGCATCACAGGCGCTCGCCGCTACTCATTCGCCGCCAATGGCCAGCAGGCACTCTTTCTGCGCTGCTACGCGCGGAAGGGGCGTCACGACTTCGTAATGCACGCTCGTGCCCCCGGGCCAAACGCGTTCGTGGACTGCACCGCCGACGAGGCATACTCCGACAGCGGCCCGCATCACCGCTGGGCCACAGGCACGCTCTACGACAATGTTGTGGTGAACGGGAATTCGCTCAACGTGCGCAATCGCGGTAGTTCAGGGACCGGCCACGGCTGGGCGGGGGCGCAGCAGGTGTTCTGGAACTGCGAGGCCGACAGCATTATCTGCCAGCAGCCTCCGACCGCGCAGAACTGGGCGATCGGCTGCATCGCGGAGAAGCGCTCGGGTGACGGCTACTGGGCGTCATTTGGTGAGCCGGTGATGCCGGAGAGCCTCTACGCGACCCAATTGCGCGAGCGTCTCGGGGAAGGTGCGCTCGAGGCCATCGCCGGGCAGTGGCATGACCGAGAGTGAGACGTCGCTTCCCGGATGGGGGGCTTGTCGGGCGGGATAAAAATGAGTATAATAGACGAAAATGGACGGCGTCGCCGGGGCCGTGTATCGGCCGCCGGTTTTTTCGTGTCAGCCCCCCGCGCCAGGGCCAGGAGGCCGGTTCCCCGTGATTGCTCGTGAACTGATGCAAACCGATGTCCCAACATTATCACCCGAGGACTCGCTGAAGAAAGCGGCAGAGCTGCTCACTCGCTATGAGAACAGCACCGTTGCCGTGCTCAATGAGGAGGGTGGGATCGTGGGCATGGTCGGCGAGAATGACATGCTGGCGATCGCCATACCGACATCGGCCTCAGGCATCGAGCAACTGAGCTACCTTCCACGCTGCTACGGTCTACGCAATCTCTCCGACGACAAACTGCGGGACGTCACCGTGGAGACGATCATGCGTACCGACGACATCGTGACCGTCAAGGAGGACGAGCTGATCGCACAGGTGGCGCTGCTGATCATGCGCCATCATCAGCCACAGGTCTTCGTGGTGAGCGACGGCAAGTACGTCGGTCGGGTTGGTCGCAAGCACATCCTCAGCGAAGTCGTCGATCCGCATCTTGGAGTTGCGTGTCATCCATGACTGCGGCAGCGTGGATCGCTACCGTCATCTTTGTTGCCGTTTACGCCCTGCTGATCCTCGACAAGCTACCGAAGGCCACCGTGGTGCTTGCAGGCGCCTCGGTGATGATCGTTCTCGGCGTGCTTGGCCAGCACACGGCTTTCCATGGCACGGAGACCGTGCAGGGGGTGGGCTGGGATTTCATCTACGTGAACTTCCCGATCACCTTCGTCATCTTCATCCTGCTGTGCCTGCCGACGAATCTGGTCGCCGCCGCGATCGCGGCGCGCTCCGGCCATCCGGTCTCGTTCAAGCGTTTCATCGTCCGGGGTGTGCCAATCACGTTCTCGTTCATCGCGCTGTGCGCGATCTACTGTGGCTTCGGTTCTTCACAGGCTGACAGACACCTGTGGACCACCTCAAAGAACCTCGGTCGGGGGTCCGGGATGACACCCCACCCCGCCGAGTGTCATTCCATCACATTGTGCTGAAAGTTGCGTGCGCCTGATGTCGTCGATGGGTTACATTGCTGCTGGAGTATTCGTGGTCGCGTACATCCTGATTGCGTCCGACCGCTTCGACAAGACGAAGATTGCTCTTGCGGGCGGCGCGCTCATGATCATCCTGGGTGTTGTCGATCAACACACGGCCTTTCATGGGCACGATGAGGTCGAGGGGATCGACTGGAACACGATCTTCCTGCTCATGGGGATGATGATCATCGTCAACATCACTCGAAGGACGGGCTTGTTCGAGTGGATGGCGATCAGGACCGCGAAGATCGGACGCGGCCGGCCGATTCCTATCCTGATCGGCATGATGATCTCCACCGCGATGCTCTCCGCGCTCCTTGACAATGTCACCACGGTGTTGCTGATGGTCCCCACCGCAATCGTCCTCTACGAGGCGATGGAACTCGATGCGGTGCCGTTCATCATCTTCATCATCATGGCCTCGAATCTCGGCGGTTCTCTCACGCTCGTCGGCCATCCGCCGAATATCATGATCGCGTCCACCACCGGCTTCACGTTCATGGACTTCATCCGCATCAACGGACCGTTCGTCCTGCCCATGTTCGGACTGCTGATTGGCTTCATCTGGTTGTGGATGAGGCGCAGGATGACGGTGTCCGAGGAGGTGCGCCTCCGGATCATGAGCTTCGACGAGAGGCACGCGATCAACGATCGGCCTCTGCTCTGGCGCTGCCTCGGTGTCATGACCATCGTCTTCATCGCCTTCGGAATCCACGGGCAGATAGGGCTTCATCCCGCCACGATTGCGCTGGGCGGAGGCGCGCTGCTGCTCTTGCTCTACCCGGAGGACAGCCGGGAGCCGCTGGAGGAGATCGAGTGGCCGACGCTTTTCTTCTTCATCGGTCTCTTCATCATGATCGCCGGCCTCACCGACACGGGCGTCGTCAGGTCCGTCGGCATGGCGATGATTGATGTGACCGACGGGCACCCTTACGCGCTGACGCTGCTGGTGCTCATCGTCACCGCCGTCGCGTCGGCGCTGATGGACAACATCCCGTTCGTGGCGGCGATGACGGCGCTGCTGCGGGTGGTTGCGCCTGAACTGCACCCCGACCCGGCCTCAGCAGCGACCGTCTTCGATCTGCTGCAGCATGAGAGCATCCTGCCGATCTGGTGGGCGCTCTCGCTGGGCGCGGGACTCGGTGGCAACCTTGCGCTTATCGGCGCCTCTCCGAACGTGGTGGCGGCGGGCATCGCCAAGCGCTCAGGCCACGAGATCGGCTTCATACGCTTCCTGAAGTACGGGGTCCCGATCACGCTGCCGATGATCGTCATGGCGGCAGGCTACCTGTGGCTGCGCTTTTTCATGTAGCGGGAGCGGTCGCCGGACATTCGGTGAGGTGGGCACGCCGGACGGCCGGACACACGCCCCCGCACTGCAGAGCCCGCCTTGAAGCCGTGGTCGTTGTGGCCCCGGCGCCCCGCCGGGGGCCGTTTCGTCGGGCGTGGGCACGCCGGTGGCCGGACACACGCCCCC
>JBKHFA010000035.1:0-19448 GCA_046540615.1 Armatimonadota bacterium
CGCACATGGGCAAGTGGCACCTCGGCGACGAGATCTTCGCCCAGCACGGCTTCGACGAGTGGGTGAGCATCGAGGATGCCTACCGCTCGTACTACAACCCCGGACGCGACAAAGATCAGCACTGCGACTACTGGCACTGGCTGGTCGATGAACATGGACTGGAGCCACCCGAATCCGGCGACGGATTCAATGCATTCAGTCGCGGTGAGGCGGCGCGGCTGCCGGAGGAGCTTTCCAAGCCGGCGTTCCTCGCAGAGCGCGCCGGGCAGTTCCTGAGCGAGGCCGGCGATGAGCCGTTCATTCTCTTCGTGAACTTCCTTGAGCCGCACATGCCGTTCTTTGGTCCTCGTGACGACCAGTACGATCCCGACGAGGTGCCGCTGCCTGACAACTTCGACGCCGTGCCGACGCCCGATTCACCGCTGAAGGTCAGGCTGCTTTACGAGCACTACCGCCACGCCGGGACAAGTGGCCTCCCGCTCCGCACCGAGGACGACTGGCGGCGTCTCATTGCGAATTACTGGGGGCTGTGCAGCCAGGTGGATACCCACGCCGGCAGCATCCTCGATGCGCTGGAGGCCAGCGGCCAGGCCGATGACACGATCGTGGTGTACACCAGCGATCACGGTGACATGATGGGCAGCCATCAGCTTGTCGCCAAGACGGTCATGTACGAGGAGTCCGTGCAGGTTCCAATGCTTCTGCGAGTGCCGTGGCTGGAGCAGGTCAGCGGGCGGGTGGAGGCGCCGGTCAGTCAGATCGATCTTGTGCCGACACTGCTGGATCTGCTGAGCCACCCGGTTCCCTCGCACCTCCAGGGGCGAAGCTGGAGGCCGGACCTGCACGAGATCGAGGACTTCTCCGAGGAAGACGTAGTGATCGAGTGGAACGGCGCGAACAACGGGATGTTGTCCCCGGGTTCACGTGATCTGCCCGACCACATCGACCGCATCACAACCTACGAGGAAGCTTGGCGGTCTCTGACCGCACGAGTTCGGACCATCATCACCCCCACGGGATGGAAGTTCAACTGCAGCCCGATCGGAGAGCATGAGTTGTTCAATCTCCACGACGATCCCGGCGAGAGGGAGAACCTGATCGATGATCCATCGGTGAGGGAACTGGTGGCGGACTTGTATGAGCGTCTCCTCGCCTGGCAGGAAGAGACCGGGGACGATGCGCGACTGGCCTCCGATCCGAGGAAGCGTTAGCCACGCGTGACGGTGCAGGCATTCGCCGCCGAAAGCGCCGGCTTGAAGCCGACGGGGGTGCATCCTGAGATTGTCGGTGGCGCAGGAGCGTTCGGCAAAGACCACGGACTCCGGGCGCCCTCGCCCGGAGAGTCGCCTCCAGCGGAGCTGTGAGGCGGCAGAGGCATCCGGCGAGGGCGCCTCGACTCCAGACTCAGGGCGGAATGTTCTCGGGGAGAGATAACACAGATCAACCACCGACAGTTTGCGTCTAAACCCCGCCGACGGCGGCAGCTTGACTCAGCATTCAAATCGAAGTTATAATCGCCCTGACACGCACAGGTACGCCCGGCGATCACGGAGCCTCCACGGTGCAATCAGCCATTGCTGTCCTCGGTGCCCAGGTGCTCAGGGGCCTGGCGTACTTCGGAGAACTGTCGGAGCTGCATCTCAGAACCCTTGTACATCTGACCCGGGGAAATGTCGAGTACCGGCCGACCGTGGAGCAGATGTCGAGTGTGGGTGTGAGTTCACTGCCGATCGTGGCGGTGACGATGCTGTTTTCGGGCATGGTCTTTTCGTATCACGTGGCCGATCAGGCCACACTGCTCGGCGCCAGCGGATACGTGGGTTGGGCTGTGGCCGAGACCATGGCGCGGGAGCTTGGGCCGGCCCTCACCGCGATCGTAGTGGCTGCGCGCGCGGGATCAGCGATGGCGGCCGAACTCGGGACGATGAAGGTGACCGAGCAGATCGATGCTCTGCGCACCATGGCGACCGACCCGGTGAAATACCTGGTGGTGCCGCGTTACATCGCGGGCATGGCGATGGTCCCGCTGCTCGCGCTGGTCGGGGATATCATCGGGGTGGCCGGCGGCTTCGTGATGGCAAATGCCACCATCGACATGACCGCCAACGCCTACTTCGGGAGCATCCCGGGGAACCTCGAGATCTGGACGGTCGCGGCGGGTGTGATCAAGGGGATCTTCTTCGGCATAATCATCGCCATCATCGGCTGCCACCAGGGCCTTTACACCGAGAAGGCTTCCGAAGAGGTCGGACACGCAACTACCCGCTCAGTCGTCTACTGCATCATGCTCATATATGCCGCAAATCTGGCGCTGACCGTGCTGCTTTTCCCCTGAGGACGAGGAGGCCGAGGATGAGGGATGACGGCAGAGCCGTCGCTGAGCTTGAAAGCACTTCGGGGGCTGCCTCCGAACCTGGTAACTCCGACGCTGACCGCGAGCAGTTTTCACCCCGCGACCAGCCGGAGCGACAGCCGATCGACCGAACCGGAGAGCCGCTGCTCTCGATCGAGAATGTCAAGCAGGTCATCGACGGAAACGTCATACTCGAAGACATCTCACTCAATATCTGGCCCGGCGAAATATTCGGCATCATGGGCATGTCGGGGTCTGGAAAGACAACCTTGCTGCGCCTTCTCATCGGCCTCGACAAGCCTGACGAGGGCAGCATATTCTTCAAAGACGAAGACATAACTCAACTCGATGAGGACGGACTCAATCGCGTGCGCAAGTCGATGGGCATGTGCTTTCAGTACTCGGCGCTCTTCGACTCGATGACCGTCGCCGAGAACGTGTCGTTTGTCATGCGCAACCGCAAGGATGTGAGCGCGGAGGAGAAGCGTGAGCGCGTCGCGGAGCTGCTGGACATGGTCGAAATGTCCGGCAATGAGGATCGTATGCCCGCCGATCTCTCCGGCGGCATGCGCAAGCGCGTCAGCATCGCACGGGCGCTGATGGAGGAGCCGGAGCTGGTGCTCTACGACGAGCCAAGCAGTGGCCTCGATCCGGTCATGGCGTGCAACATCACCGGGCTGATCAAGAAGGTCAGCACCGACACCGGCTCGACTGCCGTGCTCGTCTCACACGATGTACCGAACCTGCTGGGCATATGTGATCGGATGATGATGCTTCACAACAGGACCGTGCAGCTCATCGGGACGCCCGAGGAGATGCGCGAGTCTGACATCCCGGTCGTCCATCGCTTCATACACGGCCTCGGGACCGGCGAGATGACGGAGCATTGCTCCGCGGACGCTGAGGTGATGGACAGTGTCAGCTGAGGCCAAGGTCGGCCTGCTCGTCATCGTGGTAGCGCTGCTCGCGCTTGGCACGGCAATCTTTCTCAGCGGCGCGCTGCGCAATCTCGGAGCCTACCAGATCACGGTGCAGTTCGCGGACGTGCAGGGGCTCGACGAGGGGGGGTCGGTGCGCCTCGGCGGCGTCACCGTCGGACGCGTTGCACGAGTGAGGCTTCGCCAGCATAAGGACTTCCCGGGCAAGCCCGCGGCGGTCACGATGACCATCGATCCGGACACGATCCTTTACGCCACCGATCGCTTCGAGATAAAGCAGGGAGCGCTGGTGGGCGACAAGTACGTCGCCATCACACGCCCTGTGCAGACGAGGACGCCGCGCAGGCGGCTCACCGCGGGCGACATCGCCAGCGGCTCGGGCGCAAGCAGCGCTGAGGTCGTGCTCGACGAGTTCCGGGAACTGATTGCATCGGCGCGAATCAGTGTTGACGCCATCAACGCGGTGGTCACGGACGTCGAGATGCAGCGCGACCTCAAGAGCAGCATGGCAAACCTTCGCGAGGCGACCGACCGGGCGATCGTGCTGTCGGAGAGGACCGTCGAGGTCGTTGACACGGTGGCGCGGGCCGGCCAGGTCAACGAGCAGCGGCTCGCGGTCATCATGACTAACCTGATCGAGGCTTCCGAAGCAGTCGAGAGTTCCACCCGTCAGATCGAGACGATGCTCGCCACCAGCCCCATCGGGGCGCAGATGGCCGCCGCGGGCAACAATATCCGCGTCGCCTCCGAAGACATCGCCGCGATTGCAGAGTCGGCGCGGGCGACCGTCGAGGAGACAACGCTCGACGACGATGCTGAGGAGGCCATGGCGAATCTGCGCCTCGCCTCCGAGAACCTCGCCGAAGTATCCGCGAGCGTAGAAAGACTCGCGGCCGATGAGGAGATGTCGTCGAACATTCGCGGATCGTTGGACAACATCCACGGCGCCACCGGATCACTGAAGTCCGCGTCCGAGGCGGTGGAGGGGCTGATGACCGATGAGCAGGTGAACGAAGACCTGCGGGTCACCGTGCATGAGGCCCGGCGCGCGACTGAGACGGGACGAGAGACAATCGAGCAGACGCAAAGGGTCCTCGGAGACGTCGAGGGCACGATGCAGAAGGTCCGCGAGACCCAAGAGATATTCACGGAGGTCGATGCGCGTTCGCGGCTGGAATTCCGCCAGATCAGCGGCGAAGGTCTGCAGGCAGACGCGGCATTCGACATCAGGCCTCAAGCCGACAGTGATGACTACTGGCGGATCGGCCTGCGCGACATCGAGGAATCTCGTAAACTCGACCTGCAGTACGCGCGGTCCATCGAGGAGGGGTGCGCGCGCCTCGGTCTCTTCGGGGGGCAGGCCGGCGTGGGTGTTGAGTGGGGGTGCGGCGTGGGCCAGGGCATTGAGGCGGAGCTTTACGACATCGACAGCCCGCGCCTCGATCTCCGCTACCGTCTGATGCTTCGCAGCGACTATCACCTGCTTCTTGGGCTGGAGCGGGCGTTCGGCGGGACCGACCCGATGTTCGGGCTCCGCTATCAGAGCGACTTTTGACGTCTCATTGATTGCACATTCTCCGCCCTTCGGGGCGTTTCCGAACTGCCGACAGCGGCGGCCGGGCTCCATGCGCGGCCGTGCGCCATCTCACAGCGATGTCTCGCCATCAGGCTCCACCGTGTCTGACGCACGTGGTGAATGAAATTCGGGCGGTCATCCGCACCAGGAGGACACTCATGAAGGTCATATTGCTCACAGACATCCCGCGCGTCGGTCACGAAGGCGACATCATCGACGTGGCGGACGGGTACCTGCGTAACTACCTCGAACCGCGAGGCCTCGCGGTCAGGGCGACGAAGGGCGCCATCAAGGACCTTGAGAATCGCAGGCAGGCCATCGCGCGCCGCGATGAGAAGAAGCGAGAGCAGGCGCAGGAGAAGGCCGAAGAGCTGCGCAACGAGCGCATCGTCATCCGCGCCCCGGCCGGCGAGGGAGAGCGGCTCCACGGCTCCGTCACCACCGGTCAGATCGCCGAAGCCGCCGAAGAGCAGCTTGGCGTGGTGATCGACCGCCGTGACATCGACATCCCCGAGCCCATCCGCGAGATCGGTGACTATCTCATCAGCGCCAGCATTTACAAGGACGTTGAGGTCCAGCTTCCAGTGCGCGTGATCGCACTTGATGAGGACGATGAGCGCAGCGTCGAGGAGATCCTCGAGGAGGCCGCGCAGGAATTCATCACCGAAGAGGACGAAGACGAGGGCGAAGAGGAGGCCGAAGCCGAGACCGGCGAAGAGGTCGAGGAGACTGAGGAAGCCGACGCGGAGTGAATCCGCCGAGGTGGACTCGTCGCTGATTCGCCCTGATAGCTGCCGCGCAATTACGTGCATGGGAGGTCCGGATGGCTGTCAGTAGATCGTCTCAGGACAACATGTCCGACCGACTGCCGCCGCAGGACCTTGAAGCCGAGCAGGCCACTCTCGGCGCCATGCTCATGGAGCAGGGCGCGGTCAGCCGGGCGATGAGCATCGTCGCCGAAGAGGATTTCTACCGTGAGGCCCACCGGCGGATATTCTCCGCCATCTACGCCGTGGATGAGGCGGGAGACCCGGTGGATGTCGTCACCGTGGGCGCCGAACTGCGCCGACGCGAGCAACTTGCCGCGGTGGGCGGCGGGGAGTACCTCACGCGTTTGATCGGCGAGGTGCCGACGACCGCCCACGTCATCCGCTACGCGACCATCGTTCATGAAAAGGCGGTGCTGCGCCGGCTGATCACCGCCGGTGCGGATATTCAGGCCTCCGCGTACGACAACCCGGACGATCTGTCACTCGCGCTCGACGAGGCCGAGCAGCGTATCTTCGAGATCGCTCAGCAGCGATCAAGCCGCGAGTACGAGGAGATCGGGCCTCTCGTCCACGAAACCTTCCGACACCTCGATGAAGCCTCCAGGCGCGGAGAGGCCGTCATCGGCATCCCCACGGGCCTGCGTGACTTCGACCAGATGAGCGCGGGTCTGCAGGATGGCGACCTGATCATCATCGCCGGACGGCCGTCCATGGGCAAGACCTCGCTGATGATCAACAATGTCGCGATGAATGCGGCACTCAACGAGCAGAAGCGGGTCGGCGTCGGAATCTTCAGCCTCGAGATGTCGGCTTCGCAGCTTGCGGAGATGCTGCTGTGCGGACGGGCGCGCATCAGCTCGTGGCGCCTGCGCAAGGGCTACGCGCGCGGCGAGGACTGGAAGCGCGTTGTTCATGCGGTCAACTTCATCGACAAGGCGAGTATCTTCATCGATGATACGCCCAGCATCTCCCTCATGGAGATGCGGTCGAAGGCGCGTCGGATGAAGCTCCAACATGACATCGGCCTCATCTGCGTTGACTACCTTCAGCTTGTGACCACGGGCGGCACGCGCTCTGACAACCGCCATCAGGAGATCGGCGAAGTCGCCCGCGCGATGAAAGCGATGGCGCGCGAACTCGAAATCCCGGTCGTCATCGGCTCTCAGCTTTCACGCAATGTCGAGCGCCGCGAGGATAAGCGACCGATCCTGTCTGACCTCGCCGAATCCGGTTCCATCGAGGCGGAGGCCGACCTCGTCTGCATGCTCTACCGCGAGAGCTACTACAAGCGGAAGAAGGATGCCGAGGAGGTCGAAGAAAACGCGAAGGCCCAGGCCTCGGAGGGCCGTGAGAGCTTCCGCGACTCAATTGACATTGCCGAGATCATCGTGGCCAAGCACCGCAACGGACCGGTCGGCACCGTCAAGGTGGGCTTCAAGGAAGACTCCCGGATCTTCGAGAATATCAGTTCCAGCCGGGATGCAGAGATCTACGGGCCCTGAGCGCGAAGAGGAACGCAGCGCGACGAAAAGCGTCAGAGACCAGCGGGAAGTTGAGGAATTCGGATGAAGATACTTGTTGTCGGATCCGGCGGCCGCGAGCACGCACTCTGCTGGAAGATCGCGCAGAGCCCTCACTGCGACGAGCTCTTCTGCGCTCCTGGAAACGGCGGCATCAGCCGGATCGCCGAGTGCGTGAAGATCAAGGCCGACGACATCGAGAAGCTCGGCGATTTCGCTGAGGACAAAGGGATCGACCTGACCGTCGTCGGTCCGGAGAGCCCCCTGATCGCCGGCATCTGCGACCACTTCCGCAGCCGCGGCCTCACGATCTACGGCCCCGATGCGGCCGCGGCCCGTCTGGAGGGTTCCAAGGCGTTCATGAATGACCTCGTCAAGCGCGCGGGCGCGCCGGGGAAGGAGTACGAGGTCTTCGATGATCCTGAGGCGGCGCGCGCGTACATTCGCGAGCAGGGCGCGCCGATCGTGGTCAAAGCCGACGGCGAGGCCGCGGGGAAGGGCGTTGTCGTCGCGGAGATCATCGACGATGCGCTGGATGCGGTTGACCGGTGCATGATTGAAAAGGAATTCGGGTCAGCGGGCGATCGAGTGGTGGTTGAGGAGTACCTTGAAGGACAGGAGTGCTCGATCAAGCTCTTCTGTGATGGTGAGACATTCATCCCCATGGTCCCGTCACAGGATTACAAGCGCGTCTATGACGGCGACGAGGGCCCCAACACCGGCGGGATGGGCTGCTACTCCCCCGTGCCGGTGGTCAGCGACGAGATGCTCGACCGGATCATGGATGAGATCGTCCAGCCGACCCTCGATCAGATGGCCGAGGACGGGACGCCTTACACCGGGACGCTCTACGCGGGCATCATCCTCACAGATGACGGCCCACGCCTGCTGGAGTACAACTGCCGCTTCGGAGATCCCGAAACGCAGGTCGTCCTTCCGCGGCTGAAGAGCGACCTCGTCGAACTGCTGCTTGCCTCGGCCGAGGGGCGGCTGTCAGAGACGAAGGCCGAGTGGGATGAGCGCCCCGCGGTCTGTGTCATCTGCGCCTCCGGGGGATACCCGGGCTCCTACGAGACGGGCAGACAGATCTCCGGTCTCAAAGACGCCAGCGCGGCGGACGACGTCGTCGTGTTCCACGCCGGGACAAAGCGCGTAGGCCGAAGTTACTTCACCGACGGCGGCAGGGTGCTCGGCGTCACCGCGATGGGCTCGAGCTACCAGGAGGCGCGGGATCGCGCTTACCACGCGGTCGGATTGATCGAATTCGAGGACATGTACTTCCGCACGGATATTGCCGAGCGCGCCGTGCAGGCGCAGTAGGCGCCGTAGCATCGGCGGGCGCCGAGGAGAAGCGGAAGGGAGACTTCCACCGAACAAAGTCGCCTTAGGGAGAGATCGAGCGAATGCAGAATGATGAACCGCTGGTTTCAATCGTGATGGGCAGCGATTCGGATCTCGATGTGATGCGCAAGTGCGCCGACATTCTCACCGACCTCGAAGTGCCGCACGAAATCAGGATCATGTCGGCGCATCGCACCCCGGACGTCGTTGCCGAGTACGCCTCCGGCGCCGCCGAGCGTGGGCTGAGAGTGATCGTCGCAGGGGCGGGAGCGGCCGCGGCGCTTCCCGGGGTCGTCGCCGCGCATACACACCTCCCGGTCATCGGCGTACCCATCGACGCCACCGCTCTGCGAGGTGTCGATGCGCTTTACGCCATCGTTCAGATGCCTTCGGGTGTGCCGGTTGCCACCGTCGGCATCGACGGAGCGAAGAATGCAGCAGTCCTCGCCGCTCGCATCCTCGCACTGCAGGATGAAAAGATCGCGGGCAAGCTTGATGAGATGTCGCGCTCCCGAGCCGCATCCGTGCTCGAGACTGACAAGCGTGTTCGTGAGGAGGCACAATGAACGAGCAGCATCCGCATTGCCAGGGCTGCATGAAGCGCGCCCAGGAACGCCTGTGGGGCGATGCCTGCGGGGTGTGCGGCATTCTTGCACCGGGTCACGACGACATCTCTCGGCTCTGCTACTTCGGACTCTTCGCCCTCCAGCACCGCGGCCAGGAAAGCGCCGGGATCGCCGTGGGCGCCGACGGGCAGATCAACGTCCACACGGGGATGGGTCTCGCGACGGAGGTCTTCGATGAGGAGGACCTCGACCGCCTCACGGGCGACGTCGGCCTTGCGCACGTCCGCTACTCCACGATGGGCTCGAACGTGATCGAGAACGCCCAGCCTTTCACCGCCGAGCACTCAAGCGGACCGATCGCCGTCGCGCATAACGGCAACCTTGTCAACGCCCGCCAGTTGCGGGAGGAGCTTCAGCAGCGGGGCGTCTCGTTCCAGGCCACCAGTGACACCGAAGTGCTCACACAACTGATCGCGCGCTCCTCGCATGACAGGCTCGAAGACGCCATCGCCGAAGCAATGCCGAAGATGGAGGGCGCATACTCACTCGGCGTCATCACGCCCGGCAAGCTCATCGCCGTCCGTGACCCGCATGGCGTCCGTCCGCTGTGCATAGGCCGCCTCAACGGCGACTCGTGGGTCATCGCGTCGGAGACCTGCGCGCTCCACCCGATCGGCGCGGAATACGTGCGCGAGGTCGAACCCGGGGAGATCGTCAGCCTCACTCCCGGACGGATGCAGTCGATCCAGGTGATGGAATCTGAGCGCAAGGCCTGCTGCATTTTCGAGTTTATCTACTTCGCCCGGCCCGACAGTCACATCTACGGCCGCTCGATCTACCAGTCGCGCGTGCGCATGGGCCACATGCTCGCGCGTCAGGCGCCGGTTGACGCGGACATGGTCATGCCCGTCCCGGAGACCGGAATCCCCAGCGCCGTCGGCTTTGCGGAAGTCTCCGGCATCCCCTACGGCGAAGGCTTCATCAAGAATCGTTACATCCATCGGACCTTCATCAAACCCAGCCAGCGGTTGCGCTCTCTGGGCGTGCGAATGAAGCTTACCCCGCTGCGGGAAGCCATCGCGGGCAAGCGCCTCGTGGTCGTGGATGACTCGATCGTACGCGGCACGACCACCGGGCCTGAGATCGAGCTTCTGCGCGAAGCCGGGGCACGGGAGATACACCTGCGCATCTCCTGCCCGCCGATCAAGTATCCGTGCTTCTACGGCATTGACACCTCGGCGGGCCGCTCGGAACTGCTCGCCGCGCGCATGCGCAAAGACCAGATCTGCCAACACCTCGGCGCCGACTCGCTCGACTTCCTGCATCTGCCCAATCTCGTCAAAGCCGTCGGCCTGCCGAAGAGCAATTTCTGCGCGGCGTGCTTCAATAACGACTATCCGATCACCGTCCCGGACCACGTCCGCGCCAGTAAGTTCGACCTCGAAGAGGAGCCCGCAAAGGCCTGAGCACGGCGTTGTCCAGTCGTTTCGGGGCGGAATGTCACTCCCGCTCGATCGTCAGGAGCCCACCATGAGCGACCGACCAACATACAAGGACGCCGGCGTTGACATCGACGCAGGCGAGCGAGCGGTTGAGATGATGAGGGCCGCCGTCAAATCCACGCACACCTCCGCGGTCATCAGCGGCCTGAGTGACTTCGGCGGCCTCTGCACCCTCGGCGGCGACTACGACGACCCCGTCCTCGTGTCAGGCACCGACGGCGTCGGCACGAAGCTGAAGATTGCCTTTGCGCTCGACAGGCATGACACCGTGGGGCGGGACTGCGTCGCCATGTGCGTCGATGACATCGTCTGCCAGGGCGCGCGGCCGCTGCTGTTCCTCGACTACGTCGGCATTGGGAAGATGGTCCCGGAGGTCATGGCGCAGATCGTCGAGGGCGTCGCCGCGGGCTGCCGGATCGCCGGATGCGCGCTGCTGGGCGGTGAGAGCGCGGAGATGCCCGGCATGTACGCGGAGGGCGAGTATGACCTCGTCGGCTTCGCGGTGGGCGTGACGGAGCGCGACGCGATCATCGACGGCTCGAAGGTGAGCGCCGGGGACGTGCTGATCGGCCTGCCCTCATCCGGCCTGCACAGCAACGGCTACTCGCTGGCGCGCTACGTACTGCTCGATCACGCGGAGCTTCCGCTGGACGAAGACCCCGGCGACCTCGGCCGCACCCTCGGCGAGGAGATGCTCGAGCCCACGCGCATCTACGCGGGATCGCTCGTCAAGCTCTTTGACGAGGGCCCTCTCCCCCACGCGATCATGCACATCACCGGCGGCGGCATCGGCGGGAACATCGCCCGCGCCATCCCCGACGGCCTGACCGCGCGCGTGGACATGTCCAGCTTCACCCGCCCGGCCATCTTCGACCTGATCCAGCGGACCGGCGACGTTGCCGAGGCGGAGATGCGCCACACCTTCAACCTCGGTCTCGGGATGGCCCTCGCGGTCGCCGAGGACGCCGCGGACGCGACCCTCGACACCCTGTCATCCGCCGGCGAGGACCCGCTCGTCATCGGCGCCGTCCGCGCTGGCGGCGAGGGCGGCTGCGTGCTGAGTTAGCGCATACTGCACTACGTCTCGCGTTCCACCGGCAGCCGCACCGTCACGGTCGTGCCCGCACCCACTCGCGAGTCCACCTCGATCGTGCCACCATGCTCCTCCTCCACGATCCGGCGGCAGGAGAAAAGACCCATCCCCGTGCCGGCCTCCTTCGTCGTGAAGAACGGCTCGAACAGCCGTGCCTGCTTCTCAGGCGGGATGCCCGGGCCGGTGTCCGAGACCGACAGCGCGACCTCATCACCGTCCATCTCCGTCTGCACTCGCAGTGTCTTTGGGGCGCTCTCCATCGCCTCGATCGCGTTCAGACACAGATTCAACACCACGCGATCAAGTTCCGTGGGCACCGCCTGCACCGGGCGCAGGTCGTCGGCAAGCGCAAGCTCCAACTCCACGCCCTCGTGATACACCTCAGTGCGGATGAACGAGAGCGCGCCGTCAACGACTTCGTTCACGTCGGTCTCCTCCAACTGGAGGGCCTCCGGGCGCGAGAAAGACTTGAGACGCTCCACGAGCGCGAGCATCCGCTGAAGCTGCCGCTCGAGCGACGCCTCGGTTTGCTCATCCACCTTGCCGCGATCCATCGCCATGTCCACCAGCGTCACCATCGGCGAGACCACGTTCGCCATGTCATGCGCGATCGTAGCCGAGAGCGTCCCGATGATCGAAAGCTTCTCAGACCGCACCATCTGCTCCTGGGCGGTCTGCAATTCCTCGTACGCCTGGCGAAGTTCCGTGAAAAGCCGCGCGTTCTCGATCGCCACGGCCGCCTGGGCGGCGATCGAACTGACGATCTCCGCGTCACCCCGGTCGAAGACGTTCGTCGCTGCCGTGGTGTCGAGGAAGATCACACCCAGCACGTCGCCGCCCCGCAAAAGCGGGGCGCAGATCGCGGAGCGGATGCGCAGATCCTGCACCGACTCCACCTCGCCGAAACGCTCGTCCGCCATCGCATCGGACAGAAGCAGCGTCGCGTGTTGCTCAATCGCCTGATCGACGATGCTCCGGCTGATCGCCATCTCATCGTCCAGGTCGTCCACCGGCCAGACCGCGCGCGGCTCCAACTGATGCGTCCGGGGATCGTGCAGAAGCAGGAATGCGCGCTCGGCGGGCACCACGCGCATCAGCGAGCGCAAGACGGCCTGCAGCAACTCGGAGAGATCGAGCGTGCTTCCGATCGCCGCTGAAACATCGCGGAAGACCTCGAGGCGCCGCGAAAGTTCCGTCGGCGTAAGCTCCCGCTCGGCCTCCGTTCCCGCCTGCACTGAGAACACGATGGCGTTGCTCGGTCCTTCCCCCTCCTCAACAAGAACGACAGCATCGGCGGCAGCCGCCTCGGGCGCGGGCTCCTCCTCGATCATCAGCCATGTCCGGCCGATGCGAAACGGTTCGCCGGACTTGATCGGCGTCGGCGCGTGAATCCTGCGGCGGCCGACAAAAGTCCCGTTGGTCGAATCGAGGTCCTCGAGCAGCCAGGTGTCACCCGGACCGGCGCTGATCTGCGCGTGAAAACGTGATGCGCGTGGGTCAAGCGGAAGTGAGACATCGTTCTCAGCCTTGCGGCCGAGCGTCACATCATCTCCCTCCACGTCGAACTCGTACCCTTCCATGTCCCCCGTCAGCACGCGCAGTCTCAACGCCCTTCACCTCTGGTCCCACTTGTTCCCATGCGTTCTTTGCTTAATATTGCATGCCATCCGAAAGATTCCTTCATATCCTCAGGTTTTTCTCAAGAGTTGAGGATAGCGAGACACATCCGTTTCAGTGCATCCGACCGACCGCGTTTGCCCCCGCGGGAGTGTTCGACGCCGTCTCGCACGTCCTGCGTGAGACCAGCGCAGAGCAGCATCGCGCTCACGATGAGTTTTGATAGCGGGCCGTCTTGCATTGACGGGTGATTCAGACGGGTATATACTTGGCGCACGATCGTTCTCAGCCGACTGCTTCTGAGGTGGTGGTCACGGTGTTTCGTCATCGCGGACGACTGGGCTTCACCGCGGTCGAAGTGCTCGCAGTGGCCGGCATATTGACGGGGCTGGGAGGCAATGCGTTCGTCGGGAGCACCTCCAAAGCGCATCAGACCGCGTGCCAGCAGCACCTCCGCCAGATCGGCATGGCCGTCCAGATGCGCACGATGACCGGTGAGCCGCTCCCGCGGGCCTGGTTCTATCCTCCCGACCCTCCGCACCGCACGAGGAATCAGTATCACCTCGCGAATGTGATGTCAAGCGAGGTCCCCTCGCAGATGTTCATCTGTCCGGCATCGCCGCAGGCCATCCAGCAGCGTGGCATCAGCTACGTATACAACGACCGACTGGGCGGGAATGTGCCGGATCAAATCCCCAACCCCGCCGGGACGTGGCTGATGATGGACATCAACGTGGTCAGCGACGAGGTCCCGCCCGCGCACAACGGTGGCTGCAACGTCCTCTTCGTTGACGGCCACGTGAAGTGGTACCCCGCCTCGCAACTGCCGAAGTTCTCACTGCCGCAGCAGAATGAGGGGGACGCGTAGCACTTGACCTCACGGGATTCGCGCGTCCGACTCGTGGCGGGCCTCGTAGTCGCGGCGTACATCGCCATCGTCGCTGTCTGGAGTTTCGTCATCCCGCTCGGTGGCGGGATCGACGAGCCTCGCCACCTGCGTTACGTGCAGGTGATCGCGGAGGAAGGCCGCCTGCCGACCCCCGCCGAGAAGCAGGAGGCCATCAGCCATCACCCGCCGCTGCATTACCTGATCCTCGCGCCGATCTACCTGGCTACGCGCGGGATGGGCGACCAGGCCGCGTGGCATGTGCTCCGATTCGCTTCGATCGTGATGGGTGTCGGCACAGTCATCCTCGTCTTTGCGACACTCCGGCGGCTTTTGCCGCAGCGACCGTGGGCCGCGGTTGCGGGCATGGCCTTTCTTGCGTTGCTCCCCCACTTCCAGATGATCTCGGGGTTTCTCTCCAATGACGCTTCAGTCACACTCTTCATCACATTGATGCTCTACTGCACCGTCAGAGCCATCCGTGAACCGCAACGCGCCCTGATCTGGTCGGCGGCCGCCGGGCTTGCGGGAGGCGCTGCAACCGCCGCAAAGATGAACGGACTGATCCCGATCCCGGCCGCCCTGCTCGTAGTGGGCATCTCCGCGTATCTGTCAAAGCCGAAGCCGGAACTGCGCGATACCTCGCGAGCGTTGCCCAACATGGGTGGCTTCGCCGGCACATTCCTCATCACCGGTGGCGTTGCGATCGGTAGACAACTGCTTGTCTGGGGGACGCTCGAATCCGATCCGGCATGGCCAGAGCGGCTCTGGCCCGTTCACACCTTCGCGGAAAAGCTCGCCCGGGCGGTGGAGGGCCTCTACCGCTCAACCTGGGCGCAGCCGGGATGGCTCCCCGGGCCGCACTCCTCACCACCGCTTGCGCCGACTGACCTGTGGCCTCGGCCCGATATTGAGACAACACTTCTGGCCCTGATGCTCCCCTTCACTCTCATCGGGCTGATCGGCACAGTCCTGCTTTGCATCCGGTGGCTCCGCTCGGCGCAGGACAGGGCGAAGGGACTCGGTGGCGCGCTGCTGGTCGCCGTCTCCCTGCTCGCGTATGCAGCGGTGGCGTACCGCGCGATCTACGTGCATCCCGGCAGCCATGAGGCGGCGCGTTACGCGCTACAGAGCGTCGCGGGAGTGGTCGGCATGCTGTCGGTCGGGCCCCTGATCCTGCCGCGCCGATGGACCGTCGTCTGCTGGGTTTGCATCGCTGTGCTTCTTGCCGCAATGGTGGCTGTCTCGTTCTGGGAGATGCACACGTACCTGATACCGACCTTTGCGCCCTGAGCCGTGTCCGACCTGATATCATGCCGTTGCTAAGCGATTATGCCCGGAAAAAGAAGGCGGACTACTTCCTTGCGAAGATCGACCCGGATGAGCGCATCCTCGAGATTGGCGCCGGCAGCGGCTGGGTCGAGCAGTGGTGCCGTGAGCATGGGCGGGGCCGCTACACGAGCCTCGACCTCAAACCGCCGGCGGATATCCTCGGCGACATCCGCAACTGGCGCGAACTCGGCATCGAACCGGCCTCTTTCGATGTGGTCATCGCGTTCGAGGTCGTCGAACACGTTCAGTGTTTTGAGGAGGCCTACACGATCCTGCGCGACGGTGGACGTATGATGATAACCACTCCGGTTCCGCACTGGGACTGGCTGCTGCGATTGATGGAGCTGATGGGCCTCAACCAGTCCCGCTCAGGGCCGCACGATCACCTCGTCTATCTCGAGAGCGTTCCGGTCTTTGAGGAGAAAGAGATTCGCACCGTTGCCGGCCTCTCGCAGTGGGCGATCTTCCACAAGCAACCGAACGACAGCGGAGGTCGCCTGTCGTGACCGACCCCACAGTCGTCATCGGAGCCGGCCCCGCCGGACTTGCCGCCGCCCGCGAACTCGCCCTCGCGGGAGCACCTGTCACGGTGCTCGAGCGCGATGACACGGTGGGCGGACTCTCGCGCACGGTCGAGCATGAGGGCTTTCGCTTCGACATCGGCGGGCACCGCTTCTTCACGAAGATCGACGAAGTCCAGCGCACGTGGGACACGATCATGGGCGACGATTTCCTCACCCGCGAGCGGCTCTCGCGCATCTTCTATCGCGGCCAACTCATGGACTACCCGCTCAAGATCGGCTCCACCCTCCGTGTTCTTGGCATCAAGGACTCGGTCCTCGCGATGCTCAGTTACGTCGCCGCGCAACTCAATCCCGGACCCGAGGACAGCTTCGAGGGATGGGTGAGCAACCGCTTCGGCCGCCGACTCTACCAGCACTTCTTCAAGACATACACGGAGAAGGTCTGGGGCATGCCCTGTGAGGAGCTAAGCGCCGACTGGGCGGCCCAGCGCATCAAGGGCCTCTCCCTCTGGGGCGCGGTGCGTGACGCACTTCTCAACCGAGGCGCCGACGAGGCAACCTCCCTCCTCCGGCAGTTCAAGTACCCCCGCCTCGGCCCGGGCCAGCTTTTCGGCCGCTACCGCGACCACGTCATCGAGGCCGGCGGCAAGGTGGTGCTCGAACGTGAAGTGGTCGGCTTCCGTCGCCGGGGTTCGCGCATCACGCATGTCGTATGCGCCGGCAAAGACGGTGAGGAGACACGCGAGGCGGCCAGCTTCATCTCCAGCATGCCCCTCGGCGAGCTTGTGGCGCGTCTGAGCCCGCCGCCGCCGGACGAGGTCGTCGAGGCCGCCGCAGGATTGCGCCAGCGCGGCTTCCTGACGGCGGCTCTCATCCTCGCGGAGCCGGACCCTTTCCCCGATCACTGGATCTACGTGCATGAGCCGAGCGTGAAGCTCGGGCGCGTGCAGAACTACCGCAACTGGAGCCCCGCGATGGTCCCTGACGAGGACAAATGCTGCGTCGGCGTCGAGTACTTCGTGTGGGCCGGGGATGCTTTGTGGCGCTCTCTCGACGAGGAGATCGTGGCACTCGCCACGCGCGAGATGGGCGAACTCGGGTTGATCGATCCGGCGGCAGTGGTGGACGGCGTGGTCGTGCGCATGGGCGACGCCTACCCGGTGTACGATCCCGGCTACGCCCAGCGCGTCGCCACCGTGCGTGACTGGCTGGACACCATCGAGAACCTGCAGACCGTCGGCCGCGCCGGTCAGCACCAGTACAACAACATGGACCACTCGGTGATGACCGGGATGCTGGCCGCCCGCAACCTCCTCGGGGAGGAGCACGACGCCTGGGCGGTCAATGTCGAGGAGGAGTACCTCGAACGCAAGTAGGCAGCCCGAGCCTACCTGCCCACGTCCATGCTTCCCGACCGCAGTCCCTCGAGGTCCAGCGTCACCCAGTCGAAGCCCAGTTCGCGCAGGCGCTGCGCAATACTCTCGCGCGCCGTGACGATCTCCGCGACCCGATCGAGCGGCACCTCGATCCGCGCGAGGCCGCCGTGGTCGCGCACGCGGAGCGCTTCAAAGCCCATCTCGCGCAGCAAAACCTCCGCCTCGCCGATTCGCGCGAGCCGCTCCTCAGTCAACTCTTCACCGTAAGGCACGCGCGTCGCAAGACACGCCATCGCCGGATCGTCCCACGTCGGCAGCCCGCGGCTTCGCGAGAGGTCGCGCACATCCTGCTTCGTCAGCCCCACCTCCGCCAGCGGCGCGCGGATGCCCATCTCCTCGGCCGCGCGGGCTCCAGGCCGATGCGCGGAGGCGTCATCCACCTGCTCGCCGTGCGCCACCCACGCAAGCCCCTGCACGTGCGCGAGGTCCAGCAGATGCTGGAAAAGCACCTTTTTGCAATGATAGCACCGATCGGGCGGGTTCGCGCGCACATTCTCATCATCAAGCTGGCAGGCGCCGATGAACATGTGCCGAACTCCGGCCCGCTCCGCGATCTGCTCAGCACGTTCGATCTCAAACTCGTGGAAGAGCGGCCCGCGCGCCGTCACCGCCATCACGCGGTCGCCAAGCACCTCGCCCGCCACATCGACCAGCAGCGAACTGTCCACGCCGCCGGACAGCGCAACGAGCACGCTTCCCATGTTCGTGAGCACGTCCTGGAGCCGATCATCTTTCGCCTGAAGGTCACTCATGATCATCACCAGACTGAACTTTCTCCGCCGACCGGCCGCGGCCTCCTCGCAAGAACGGCCGACGTGGTGTGGCCGGCAACGCTCGCGCGTTGAATCCGCTCGACGGCCCCGTCGAACACACTGTGAACTTCATCCGAGCGCGTCGGGAGGTGACGCCTGCGCGGTGTCGAAAACACCACATTGAGTCTTTGCCACGGACACACAGCCAGATGAGGAGAATACGCCATGGATAAGCTGAGAGTTGCGATGATCGGCGCCGGCGGTCGCGGCATGAGTCACATCCGCTCGATCGCAAACGCCCCCAACATCGAGTTCGTTGCCATCTGCGACCTCGTCGAAGAGGCCGCAAAGCCGATCGTCGAGGAGTTCGACGTCCCCTGGGCGAAAAGCATCGACGAGCTGCTCGCCGACTATGACATCGACGGCTGCGGGATCTGCGTCCCGACCGCCTACCACTACGACACCGCCATGCAGGTCATCGAGGCGGACAAGCATCTCGTGACCGAAAAGCCGATGGCAGGAAGCGTCGCCCAGGCGCGCGAGATGCTCGAGGCGGTCGAGGAGCGCGGCCTCGTCTCCGCCATCTCCTACCAGCTTCGCTTCGGCCCTGTCTACCGCAAGGTCAAGGAGGTCTGCGAGCAGATCGATCCGCTGCAGATCATCTTCGCTCGCCAGCGCTCCATGCTGAAGGACATGTATCTCAGCCCGGAGCCCTTTGATGGGATCATGGACTTCATCAGCCACGACATCGACATGATCCCGTTCCTCGCGGGGCGCGAGCCGAAGAAGGTCTTCGCCACCATGAGCCGCGACGTCTGGGCCGACAAAGGCGCGATCTCCTACATGAGTTGCGAGATTCAGCTCGGTGAGGGCCCGCATCAGACTGCCGGAATCATCTCATCTTCGATGGGCGGCGCGGGTGTGCCGCAGCGCCTCGACGTGGTCGGGCGCGATGGCTTCGCGGTCGCGGACGGCAACGACGTGAAGTACGCGGTCGGCCCCAACCCGGCCTTCGGTGAGCGCGGCCGCGACGTCTGGACCGCGACATTCGGCGGCGAGGGTCGCGACTTCACGCAGGATCTCTACCAACACTGGGCCGCGGCGTGCCTCGACGACAGCGTGGACATCGCCCCGGCGGCCAGCTACCGCGACGGCTACAATGCGCTGCTGATCTCGCTGGCGATGGTCGAGTCCGGAGAGAGCGGCGAGGTCGTGGACATCGACGAGTTCGCCGCAAACGCG
>JBKHFA010000036.1:0-19151 GCA_046540615.1 Armatimonadota bacterium
CGCCGGATGAGACGCCGGATGAGACGCCGGATGAGACGCCGGATGAGACGCCGGAGGAGACGCCGGAGGAGACGCCGGGGGAGACGCCTGAGGAGACGCCTGAGGCCGTGGCCACCGACACCGAGGACGTCGTTGATATCCTGGAGACACCCGAGGACAACGGGGACGAGCCCGAGGAGATCGTGGCGGGGCAGGGCGCGCGCCTGCTGATGCTGGAGGCGTTCAATAAGGCCCGAGAGCTTCCCGAGGACGACTATCTCGTCCGGCGCGAAGCGATGGCCAACGAGCTTTTCGACAACCTCGTGCAGGTGATGACCAGTGGACGTGTGACCGGCCGCATCGAGGACAGCGGGACCGCGCCGCCGCCGGACGAGGAATCGCCTGAGACACCGCCGGCCGTGTCCGAGGAAGTTGACACGACTCCGGCCGAAGACGAGCCCACCATCGACACTGGCCCGGTCGCAGTGGAGACCGAGCCGAGCACGGCCGATCCCTCCACGGTCGGGGAGGAGCCCACGTTCGAGATGAGCAGCGAGGCGCGGGCGAAGATCAACGCTCAGATCCCCGAGGACGATCCAAGCTACGCCAACGTTGCGCAGAAGGTGGCCATCAAGGCCAAGTTCCGCGCGGCATCAGAAGCCTATCAGCGTGTTGCGACCAGCGATCCGGCTGTCGCCGCCGAGGCGAGGGAAGTGCTGACGGCCGCGCGGCGCGCGAACACCGACGGCGACTTCGACAGCGCTGAGCGCTACCTCGACACGGGGCTCGACCTGCTGGACGTCACCGAGTGGGAGCAGCATATTGACGCGGCGATGAATGACCTCGGGCTGGCGGGATGACCCCGACGCCGCTTGAAGCGAATCACACGGGCGGGCGCCGGGTGCGCCCGCCCCTTGCATTTCAACACTGCGCCCCGCCACGATGAGGGCACCGATGCGAGAGATTGACGTTATTCTTTTTGATCTCGACAACACGCTCTACCACCCCGAGAGCGGGCTGCTGGAGGCCGGGGACCGCACGATCACCCGGTTCATCGCGGACCGGCTGCAGATCCCGTGGGACGAGGCTGACGAGCTTCGTCGGCGGACGTGGACGAGCTACGGCGCGACGGCGCGCGGGCTCGAGGTGGAGTTCGACGTGCCGCAACGCGAGTTCTTCGCGGGCTCGATCGACGCCGTCGCGGTCGAAGAATACGTCAGCCCCCGACCCGAGCTGCGACGAATGCTGCAGGCGCTGCCGCAGCGGCTTTACGTCTTCACGAACGCTCCATCCGGCTACGCCCGGCGAACGCTGGACGCGCTCGGAATCGCGGATCTGATCGAGGACGTGTTTGACATCGAGACGACGGGCGGCCTCCCGAAGCCGGAGTGTCACTGCTACGATCGCGTGCTGGGGGAGATCGGCGTCCCGGCGGAGCGGGTCGCGCTGCTGGAGGACACCGAGGCGAACCTCGAGCCTGCCGCAGAACTTGGCATGCTGACGATCAAGGTCGGCCCCCCGCCGCCGGAGGGCGACCACCTTTACATCGAGGACCTGCTCGATCTGCCGGACCTGCTGGCCGCCGGACAGGCGCAGTGAGGAGCGCATCGAGCGCCGAGCGCGCCCGAAGGGTGTGAGACAGGCGACGCCCTTGAGGCGTCATTCGTCAGGCTCAGACCGGGAGTCGTTGGACACAAGTTCGACCTGGCGGTTGGGTATGACAAGCTCCCGGCCGTCCCTCGTGCGGAGCGTCGTCGAACGCAGCGACAGGTCGCTCACGGTGCCGCGGTGTTCGCCGATCGTCACGCGCTCGCCCGGCACGTAGAGGTTCTCCCAGTTGATGATCCATCCGCTGACACAGTCACGCAGGGGGCCCTTCGCCAGCACAAGCGCCGCGATGGCCGCGAATGCGAGGATCGGCAGCACCTCCGCCTCGACCGGCAGTCCGAAGATGCGCACGATCATCAGCAGCGCGATCGTGTACCACAGCGTGCGGTTGACGGCAAGCGGAAGGCCCAGCACGATGCGCCGCCGCCGCACGCGCTCAGCAGGCTCCCTGGCGGCGTCCTGGCGCAGCACGGGCGCCACGGCACGCCGAATCGCCCGACTGGTCAGTACGAAGATAAGTTCAAACGCGCCCGCGGCGAGGATCGCGTACGCCAGCTTCAGCGGAAGCGGCCCCAGCCAGACGTCGCGCACGTACTCGATGAATCCCTGCACGATCTCCTCCTCCAGTCATTCGATCACGGGTCTGTCATCATCATCCACGGGGTCTTCCCGCTCCATCGGAGCCCGAAGGATGGTGTAAGGTCCCGGGGGCAGTCCGCTGCCGGTCTCTCGCAACTGCTCCTCGCGCTTCATTCGCTCCCGGATGCGCGCAGACCTGCGCCGGACCATCACCCAGGCGATGGCGAATGCGATGACGAACATCGCGCCGATGAGCGCTTCGGACATCGGCCGCGCCACGTGTTGGACGTAGCCGGTGCGCACCTGCTCGAGCCACTCGCGCTCCATCTCCGGGACGGGGCGGTGAAATGCGAGCCCGAGGGCGAGCCGGAGGTCGCGCCCCTGCTCGAGTTCCTCAAGCAGCGGAGATATGCCGCGCGCGGGGCGAATGTCGCTGAGGTACTGCACGAGCGTGTAACTCTGCGCGTAGGCCAGCGAGACTTCATCGCGATCGCCCCCGAAGGCCGCCTCGAGGTCGTCAATCCTCAGCAGTTCATCAGACAGCGCGGCATCCGCGATCACTCGGCTGTCATTGTCATCGAAGTCCTGGGCGGCGTACTTGGCGATGCCCTCATGCAGCCAGCGAGGGAGCCGGTGCGCCGCCTCGCCCATCCGCAGATCGAGCATGATGTGCGCCAGTTCATGAGCGATCAGGTCCGGCAATCGCTGCGGCCCCCTCGGCTTGACCACTACCCGAAGCCGCGAGGGGATCGCGCGCCCGATGACCCAGGGCGTATTCTGCACTCCGGTCAGTTCGTCGAACTCGCCCTGCGATCGCACGATGTAAATATCAATGCGCTCCTCCAACTCCATGTCGAGGAGCGAGCGAAGGCGGGTGATGGCGGTGTTGCCCGCATCACGGGCTATCACCGCCAGGTCGTCGTGCTGCGGCCAGTGGAGGATGCGCAGATGCTCGGTGCCGAGTATGCGGCGCTGCGCTTCGGATTCCTGCGCCTGCACGGGAGCGCTCAACGCGAGCGCACACAGCGTCAACCACGCAATCATTCTCATCGACGATCACTCAAGCGCGGGACACCTGCTGCGTGCGCGACACCACCGGCAGTGCATGCCGGTGACGCAGGGGAACTCGATCGCCACGCGGATCCGGTCCGCCAGGCGAGTGGCGCGACGCACAAGCCCCGCAAGCTCATCGTCGCTGAAGCGCACACGATGCCCGCTGCAGCGGCGCAGTGAATGCATCGTCACCGACACGTCCTCGTCGGGAAAATGCTCCTGCACGCAGGCGAAGAATATGCCCCAGCCGGTGCTGTCGTAGATGTCATTGACAGAAGGCGGCTTGCGGGTGGAAAGCCACCTGACGGCGTTGACACCGCCGTCAGCTTCCCGGACCACGGCGTCGGCGACTGAGACGAAGCGATGGTCGCCCAACTGCGCTTCCATGCGCAGATCGACCTCGAGTATCTCCGCGCCACCTCCCGTCCGGCCTGCGTGGAACTCGCGAAGCATCTTCAAGCCCTGCGCATGCAGTCGCTCCTCCTCGAGACTGTCGGCGCAGGCTGAGCCGTCCCAGGCATCATCAAAGACATCCTCGATGCGCTCCAGCGCAGTCTCACGCGGTCCGCCGAGGCGGTGGCAATCCACCAGCGCCTCGCGGACGGCCTGGTGCAGACTGGCGGGGCCGCCGAGGAATCTGCGCGTCTCCTCGCGCGGCACGAACCACGACAGCAGAAACTTTTGCGGACACTGCTGGTAGTCGGCAAGATTACGAGCGGTGAAAGGCCGCTCGGGAAGGTCGATCGGATCTACGATCTCAGGAAGGTCAGTGCTGCGGTCTGCATCGGACGAAGCTACCATTGTGTCACCTCAGCATCATCTTCGTCAGGTCGCGCGTTTCGACCTGCACCTGGCCGGTGGCGGGAGGTCCCGGCTCCGTCTCCGGCGCATATCTTCGCGAGGTCAATGCATGCGCTCGCACTCAGTCGATGACATCATGCGCGGACGCTTCCCGCGGGGGGATATCTCCCCCGCCGCGCGCTCGGTGGTCGAGCGGCTGCGGTCTGACCGGTCGGCGTTGTTCGTCGCGCCGAATCCGGTTGAACGCGAGTTGCCGTGGACGCTCGCCGCGGCGGCCGGTGTCCTGCCGGTGTTGGTTGTGACGCCCTCTGACAGCGGCCTCGATCGCCGCACCGAACGTCTTGCGGGCGACCTCGACCTCGTGACCTGCCATCTCAACGCAAATCTGACCGATCATCCGCTGGATGTGCTCGCCGGACAGCTTGCCGATGGCAGGTGGGATGCCGCGTTCGTCTCCGCGCGGAGTCTGTCAGACCCGCGCATCGCGCGCGCCGCCCGGATGATGACACCACGACTGCTCGTCATCGAGCATGCGCATCGCCTCAGCATTCACTCCCGGCAGTACGAACCGGCGTGGGTGCATGCCCTGGAATGCGCGCGGAACGCCTGCTGCGTGCTTGCCCTGAGTGACATCGCGAGCGCCGACGTCTGTGCCGATGTCATCGACCTGCTCGCTCCGCGCGACTGTCAGGCCGTCCTGAGCGGAGTTGATCGGCCCGACGTGCGGATTGAGGTGCGGAAGGTCCCGAACCAGCCGCAGCAGGACAAACACCTGCTCGGCCTCTTCGTCGATCCGCCTCATCGCGCGATCATCTACGCGAATCAGCAGGTTGAAGCCGAACGTCTCGCCGCGCTGATCGAGGGCGAACGAGGCTTCGACTCATTTGATTTAACGAACCTCAACAACGAGGAGTTCGGTGCGGCATTGAGACGCTTCCGCGAAGGTGGAGTGCGCGTGCTGGTCACCACCGGCGCGCTCGAACCCGGGCGTGCCTGGCCGGAGATTCCGGTGGTGGCCAGCGTGGGACTTCCCGACAGCCTCGAACTGCTCCATCGGCAGATGCAATCTGCCAGCGGGGATCAAGCATGCTTCACACTCATCCACCGGGACGACGACGATGAGGACGAGGAGGACTGCGACCGCTGGCCGCAGCTTGAGCAGACGGCGCTGAAAGTCGGGCCTGATCCCGGGCACATGCTGGCGATCCACGCCGCAGCCATCAGTGAAGAGCGGCTGTCGAGCTTCGAGATCTCCCGGCGCACGGGACTGCATCCCGATGACATCGCCCTCGGCCTCGGTGCGTTGATAAGCGAAGGTGTTGTTCGCCCCCTTGGGCGAGGTGACGACTGGATCCGGGCGCGGGCGGGCGAGCCGCTGAGCACGCCTGTCCTCGAACGCTGGGCGCGACATGTCGCGGAAATACGCAAGGCGCGACTCGCGCAGGCGAGGGAGATCCCGAAGTTCGTGAAGACCCGAGGCTGTCGTCGGAGGTGGCTGGCCCAGGCGCTCGGCTACCCGCTGATGGACGCCGTGTGCCGCTGCGATCGGTGCCGGCCGAAGGCCGCGGTGCGCATTCCCATCCGAATTCCGGGCGGCTATCCGATCAAGACAGGCAGCTTCCGCGGATGGGCCCTTGCGCTCTACCGACGACCGGGCGACGACGAGCCGACCGAGGGTCCGGGGATGCTGGTTGAAAAGCTGAAGTACGAGCACGAGGAGGGCTGCGGGAGGCGACTTGCCTGGTTGATGCACAGGCGCGTGCGCGAGTCGCGAACCTACCGCGACTGCGACGTGATCGTTGCCGTGCCGCCATCGTCGGGTGACCCGGCGGAGGCGCCGGCGTCGCTGCTCGCTCGAGAGATCGGTCGACTGTCCGACATCCCGGTCGCAAAGGTTCTCACCCCTGCGAAGGAGCGCCGGCCGCAGAAGGAATTGACCTCCGACAGCGCGAAGAGGCGCAACATCTCCGGCGCGTTTGAGGTTGTGTCGGCCGAGTTGATCGACGGACAGATCGTATTGCTGGTGGATGACATCTACGACTCCGGCGCCACGATGCACGAGGCGGCGACCGCACTTGCCCGGGCCGGAGCGCGGGACGTGCGGATGCTTGCCGCGGTGCGGACGGCCTTCGGCTGGCGACGGAGCACCTGACACCTATGAGAATCACGACTCCCCAACCCGAGGACCAGGATCGGCTCGCGTGGGCGGCGCTTTACTGGTCGGGATGCATCGGCCCCGCCGGATTCATGCGACTGATGGCCCGCTTCGGCAGCGCCGCCGCGGTCCTCGAAGCGGACGCAGGCGACCTCGCGCTGCCTGCCCTGCGCCTCAACGAGCGGCAGATCGAGGCTATCACAGGCGATGCTCGGTCCCATCGCGAGCACATCGATCGTGACCTGCGCGCACTTGCGGCGGACGGAATCGCCGTCATCTGCTCATTCGAAGCGGAATACCCCGCGGCTTTGCATGACGCCCGCAACCCGCCTCCGGTCATCTGCGCGAGCGGAGAGCTTCTGCCCGAAGACACGCTCGGCCTCGCCATCGTCGGCACCCGCGATCCCACGCAGGAGGGGGTGTCCGTGGCCGCCGACGTCGCCGCCGCATGCGCGGAGCGCGGGATCACCGTCATCTCAGGCCTCGCCCGCGGCATCGACGCATCAGCGCATCGTGGCGCTCTGAAGGCCGGTGGGCGCACCGTCGCGGTCCTCGGCTCAGGTATCAGGCGGATACACCCGAAGAAGAATACGCGCCTCGCAAAGCAGATCGCCGAATCCGGCGCGATCATCTCCGAGGTCGCTCCTGAGGCACACCCCACCGCGGCGAGGTTGATGGCACGCAACCGCCTCACCAGCGCACTCGCGCGCGGCGTGCTGGCGGTCGAGTCGACCAGCAGCGGCGGCACGCTGCAGACGACGAGCGACGCCCGCGATCAGGGCCGCGCGCTCTTCGCCTGTGACTGGCAGACCGACAGGCCGCAGGCCGAGGGTACGCGGGCGCTGATCGCCGAGGGCGCCGAGCCGATCATCGGCGCGGACGCCATCGAGACAATCGCGCATCTCCTCGCGACGAATCAGCCGCCTCCGCCGGATCAGCCGCGGCTTCTCTGACCGGTGGCAGGTCACGGCGGTCCTGAGGACGAATCTCTCCCTTCCACGAAGATGACGCTGAGAGGAAGTCTCTGATGATTGATCCGCAGCAGATGACTGAGGAGTTTTGCGACCTTGTGCGCGTTGACAGCCCGTCGCTGCAGGAATCCGAGGTCAACGCCCTCATCCGCGACCGGCTTGCGGAGATGGGGATCGAGGCCCGGGAGGACGACGCGGCAGGGCAGTTGGACGGAGAGGCGGGCAATCTGATCGCGCGGGTGCCGGGAGTGGAAGGTGCGCCGACGGTGCTTCTCAATGCGCACACAGACACCGTCGAGCCCGGCTGCGGAATCTGTCCGGAGGTCAATGACACCGTCGTGTGCAGCGACGGCACCACCGTGCTCGGCGCCGATGACAAGGCGGGCTGCACGATCATCATCACCGCGCTGCGTCACCTCCTCGAGGAGGATATCCCTCATCCGCCACTGGAGGTCATCTTCACGGTGGCTGAGGAGATCGGACTGCGAGGCGCGCAGGCGATCGACTTCGATGCGCTCGACGCGCAGTTGGGCTACGTCCTCGACGGAGGCCGCACGATGGGTGTCATCACCCACGCCGCGCCGTCCGCGTACAAGCTCGAGTGGCAGGTCCACGGCGTCGCAGCCCACGCGGGCGTCTGCCCCGAGCGTGGAGTCAACGCCATCCGCGTGGCCTCTGAGGCGATCGCGGAGATGCCGCTCGGGAGGCTGGACTTCGAGACCACCGCCAACATCGGCGTGATTCGCGGCGGTGACGCGACGAACATCGTACCCGAACTGACCCTGGTGCGCGGGGAGACCCGCAGTCACTCCGAGGAGAAGCTTGAGCGTCAACGCGACCTGATGGTGAAGGCCTTCACGGAGGCCGCCGAGCGCAATGAGGCGAGGGTGGACGCGGACGTCACGAGCACCTACCACGCCTTCGACATCGCGCGCGACGAACCGGTCCTCGACTACGCCTGGCGCGCCTGCGAGATACTCGGCTTCGAACCGCAGATGGAGCGTGGCGGCGGTGGTAGCGACGCCAACGTCTTCAACGAACGCGGCATCCCCAGCGTCATCCTCGCCACCGGACCGGCGGAGGTGCACACCGTGAATGAGTGGGTGGACGCCCGGCGGATGGCTGAGAGCGCGCGGTGGCTGACCGAGACTCTTACGCTCATCGCACAGGAAGCACGGTGATGAGTGCGTTCAGCGCCGGGACTGCGCGCGTTGATGTCAATCGAAGGGTCGTTTGATTACTGCGACGGCCTCCCACTCCGCGCGGAGACCGAGCCGATCGTGCTCGAGGGGGTCGCAGCAGGCGCGAAGGTGCTCGAAGACTGTGCTGACAGCCCCCTCAGTCGCCCTCGTGAGGCGCGTTCGGAGCGTCGCTCTCCGGCAGCCACCGCGCAAGGTCTTGCTTCACGTCTTCAACCCTCACCTCACCGGCGAGGTTCGTCCACTCAAGCGGATCGTTCATCTCGTCGTAAAGCTCTTCGCTGCCATCCGCGTAGCGCGTGTAACGCCAGCCCTCCGATCGCACGGAGTGATTCCCCCGCAGATGCGTGGTCACTGCCGGCCGCCACTCCGCCGCCGGATCCTCCAGCAGCGGTCGGAGGCTCACTCCGTCAAGCTGTCCCTCAGGTGGCGTTACGCCGCACAATTCAGCAAGCGTGGGATAGATGCCAAGCGCGCTGACGGTCCGTGAACAACGCCGCCCGGCGGGCGTCATCCCCGGGACTGAGAAGATCAGCGGTGAGTGCGTGGCCTCCTCCCAGAGCGCGAACTTCCGCCAGTGCAACTTTTCCCCGAGGTGCCAGCCGTGGTCGCTCCACAGTAAGACGATGGTGTCGTCCGCCGCCGAACTTGCGTGGAGCGCGTCGAGGACTTTGCCCACCTGCGCGTCAACGAATGCGCCGCAGGCGAGGTAGCCCTGGACCGCCCGGTGCCAGTTATCTGTCGAGGTGACCGCCTCGTGGTCCTGCGTGCGGGCGAACTTGCGTCCGGCCTCCGGAATGTCGTCGAGATCATTCTCATTCACGTTGGGCAGCACGATGTCATCAAGGGGGAACATGTCAAAGTACTTGCGGGGCGCATACCAGCGCAAATGCGGGCGGAAGAATCCGCAGGCCAGGAACGTCGGACGGTCGAATCCGCCCTCGATCTGCTCGACGCACCATCGGGCGACCTTCGCGTCGTCCATCTCATCTTCGCCGACGTCCAGCGGGCCCCAGTCGAAGTTCCCCGTGTTCGGAATGCCGTTGAGCGGGTAGTCGTCGGCCGAAGGTCGCGGCTCGTTGCCCTTCGGGATTTTGAGGTCCCACGACGCGTCGTCGGGATAGCGCCCGTGGAATATCTTCCCCCGCCCGGTGACGTGGTAGCCCGCCTGCCTGAAGGCCTGCGGCAACGTCACCGCGTCGGGCATCGCCTTGCGGAAGGGCTGGCGGTTGTCATACACCCCGGAGGTGGACGGGGCCACGCCGGTGAGCATGCTCGCTCGCGAGGGGTTGCACGCGGGCGCCGAGCAGTGGGCGTTGGTGAAGCTCACGCCGTGCTCTGCCAGCGCGTCAATGTTCGGCGTCCGGGCCTGCGGATGGCCGCCGAGGTGACCGACCCAGTCATTGAGATCGTCGATGGCAATGAAGAGCACGTTCGGGCGGTCCATGGCGCTCTCTCCCCTGCAGCTTGTCATCAGGCCCAGCAGAGACGACCCGAGGGCCACCCCCGCCGCGCCACGCAAAGTTGTGCCGAGGAACTGCCTGCGGCTGATCGACGTGGCCATCGCGCAATCAGCTCCCGCTGTGCATGCCCGTCACGCGTCATTTGCGGTCGAAGAAAAGGTTCTTTCCCTTCGCGCTGAGCGGGATGCCCCACGCGATCTCCACGTCTTCGCCCAGCAGTCCCAGCTCCACCGCCGCGCGACCGGCGGTGAACATCACCCGGTTGTCCACCCGATGGTCGGCGGCTACCCCGACGGCCGAGCCTGTCGCGATGCCGAGATCGCCCGCGTTGAACGCGCAGCGCGCCTGCGCCTCCTCCGCCGCGTCGCAGTCAGGGTGCCCGCAGAGCCCGCACTCAGGCAGCCGCATTCGTCGCAACCCCGTGCCGAGCAGCACAAGCACTTGCGCGTCAATCACGTTCTGAGCGTCACGCGCGAAGAACTCGGCGCCACAGCGCTCACCGATCTCCCGCATCCGCTCGGCAACTGCCACCCGCTCCTCAGCATCCTCCACGATCGCGGTCACAAGCTCATCCACCCCACGGGCCTTCGGCGCCGTCCGGGCCGCCACGCACATCAACTCGGCGATCCGCCGCACACCGTCAAGTTCGGCGTCCTTGTTGACTCGCATCTCCTCGTCCTCCACGATCTTCACAGTCGTACCTCTGTCGCCCCTGACCCGCCCTCACGCATGTCCGCGAGTGAGAAGTCGCTCACGTAGCGATGCTTGCGCAGATATTCATGTACGCCCTGTCGCAGCGCCCCGGTGCCCTTGCCGTGGATGATCCGCACGTGGTCGGCCCCGGCGAGCATCGCATCATCAAGCCACTTCGACAACTCGCCGACCGCCTCGTCCACCGTCATCCCGCGCACGTCGATCTCCTCCTCAAGGTCCATCGACTTGCGCGTCTGCATCCGCTTGTGTATCTCCTGCGACTCGGGGCTGACCTCCTCGTGAGCGGGCGCCAGGTCGTCGAGCTTCGTCTCCACGGTCATGTTGCCCACTCGCACCTCCACGGTCCCGTTGCCCGGCGCGCGCACGACCTCCGCATCCCGACCGAGCGACTTCACCCTCACCCGCTCGCCCGCATGCACCTCGGCGAGTTGCGGCTCCGGCTCAGCCTCCTCCCTCTCCGCCGCCTCCGCCTCGGCCTGTCGTTTCTCCCGCTCCTTGCGATCCTCGCGCACCTTCTCGAGGCGCTGCTCGGCTTTCCGACGCATCTCCGAGAGTCGCTGGCGGCCCTCCTCGGTGACCTTCGACTGCTTCGGCTGCCGCTGAAGCTCCGCGATGATCGAGCGCGCCTCCTCCTCGGCCTCCCGGACGATCTCCAGCGCCTCGCTGAATCCCTCCTCCAGCGCCTGCTCACGCCGCTGCTGGAGATCCGCGATCTGCTCCTCGCGTTCCTGCTGAAGGCGCTCGGCCTCGGCCCGCGCCTTATGCGCCTCAGTCTGCTGGCGGTCCATCGCCCGGCGCGTCCCCTCGACCCGCTTCATCAGGTCCTCAAAAGCGATCTGATCCGGGTCGATGAACGCCTCCGCGCGGTCGGTGATCCGCGTCGGCAATCCGAGCCGCTGCGCAATCCGCAGAGCGTTCGACGCACCCGCCTCCCCGATGCGCAGGCGGTAGGTCGGGCGCAGGGTCTTCACATCGAACTCCACCGACGCGTTCTCAATGCCATCGGTCGCATACGCGAAGCCCTTGAGGTCGTTGTAATGCGTGGTGACGATCGTGGTCGCGCCGAACGAGTGCAACTGCTCGATGATCGCCTGCGCGAGCGCCGCCCCCTCCGTCGGGTCCGTCCCCGCCCCGACCTCATCGAGTAACACCAGCGCATTCACCGGCGCGTCAACGCCTTTGCTCTCATGCCGGCGCTGATGAGCGCCGAGGCGGTGGATCACCTTCACGATCTGCGTCATGTGCGAACTGAACGTCGAAAGCGACTGCTCGATCGACTGCTCGTCTCCGATGTCCGCGAAGACCTCCTCGAAGACCGCGACCTCGCTCCCCGGATTCGCCGGGATGTGCATCCCCGACTGCGCCATCAGCGTCAGCAGGCCGACGGTCTTGATTGCCACCGTCTTCCCGCCGGTGTTCGGCCCGGTGATGATGATCGTGTTGAAATCATCGCCGATCCACACATCGATCGGCACCACCTCGCCGGTCAGCAGCGGATGCCGCGCGCCTTTGAGATTGAGCACGCGATCGGTGCGCACCGCCGGGTGGGTCGCTCCCATCTCCTGAGCAAGCCGCGCCTTTGCCGCGATGAAATCCAGCGCAGCCAGGCCCTCGAGGTCGGCCAGCAGCGACTCCGCCAGCCCGCCGACAAGCTGCGACAGGTCGCGCAGGATCCGCCGGATCTCCGCCTCGATCTCCAGCATCGTCTCCCGCAGGCGGTTGCCCTGTGCGACCACCGACTCCGGCTCGATGAAGACCGTCGCCCCCGAGTCCGACCGGTCATGCACGATTCCCGGCACGCGCGACTGGTGCGATGAGGCCACCGGAATGCAGTAACGCCCCGCCCGCTGCACCACGATCCGCTCGCGAGCGGCGCCCGAGCGCACTGCGTCGTCGAGGACGCGGTCCATCCGCTCCTGCAGCCCCGCGCGCAGGCTCTCCTCGCTCCGCCGCAGCCGCACAAGCTCATCCGACGCGTCATCGCGCACCTCACCGTGGTCATCAAGCGCTCGCTCGACGCGCTCCTCAAGCTCCTCGTAGACGCCGAGGCGGTCGGCGTAGTCCGCCAGCTTCGGCGCGTCATCGCGAGCCCGCGCGAAGTACGCGCCGATCATGCGCGAGCCCCGCGCATTGGCGTTGACGCGGAGAATCTCCGTGCCCTCAAGCATCCGGCCGGCGCGGGCCTGCTTGAGCAGATCAGAGATGTCCGTGACACCGCCGAAAGGCGGGCGCCCGTGCTCCTGCAGAGCAATCCGAGCCTCACTCGTTTCCTCCAGCCGCAGCCTGACCCACTCCGGGTCATTGCGCGGCTTGAGGCGTTCAGCGCCCCGCCTGCCCAGCGAGCAGGCGCAGGCATCTGCGAGGCGTGTGATGATCTTCTCGTATTCAAGAACTTTGAGGGTATGTGAATCCATCTGCGGAGGAACGTCAGACGATGCGGCCTGACTCAACCCAGCCTTTCCTGGTTTTCCAACTGATCACTTCCGTGTTTCCACCCGTGGAGTTAATGCCTGCCGATCCGCCCGGCTCATCCGAGCCTCTCCTGATGTTTATCAATGATTGCGTCGAGGGCCTCATCCACCTGTGCGGTCTGCGCGGGATGCGGCTGCGGCTCCAGCGGCTGCCAGTCAACTTCCGGCTTCTTCATGAGCGCCCTCACCGTCGCCTCGACTGACTCGGGCAGGCCGACCTCAAGATCGTAGCCGCCCTCGAGCGCCATCATCAGTCGCCCGTCACACAGATCCCGGGCAGCCGTCATCAGCCCCACGGTCATCAGGAAAAACCCGCGGGCGGTCAGCGCCAGTTGCACCAGTGTGTCGCGGAAGTGCGGGTCGAACCCCGCGGAGACAAGGAGTATCTCCGGCTCGTACGCGGCCAGCAGCGGCAGAATCAACTCGTCGAATGCTCTCAGGTAGTGAATATCCTGCGCGTGCTGCGGCAGCGGAATATTCACGTTCAATCCCGCTCCCTCATCCACGCCGACCTCGTCCACCGTGCCGGTGCCGGGGAACAGCGGCGCCTGATGGAGTGAAACGTAGAAGACGTCGCCCCGGTGGTAGAACATCTCCTGCGTCCCGTTGCCGTGGTGGCCGTCGAAGTCGATGATCGCGACACGCTCACGTCCGTCCTCGATCAGCGCCTCGGCGGCCAGCGCCACGTTGTTGAAGAAGCAAAAGCCCATCCCGGTCTCCACGCGCGCGTGATGGCCCGGAGGGCGCACCATGCAGATCGCGTTGTCGAGGTCCCGGTCGTAGACGGCCCGCGCCGCGTCGATGCACGAGCCGACCGCCGCGCGCGCCGCCTCCCACGTCCCCTCGGTGGCGCGGGTGTCGAGGTCGATGTCCCCGCCGCCCGCCTCGGAGAGCATGTGCACCTCCTCGACGTAGCTCAGATCATGCAGCCGCCCGATCTCCTCGACCGACGCCGCCCGCACCGGCAGTTGCAGCATCTCCTCGAGCAGCCCGGTCTCCTCGAGCCGTCGCATGATCACGCGCAGCCGCTCCGGGCGCTCGGGGTGCTCGGCGATCCCGTGTGTCAGGAAGATGTCGTCGTAGCCGATTCCGGTCAAAGCGCTTTCACTCCTGCCGCTCGATGCAGACTCACGCAGTGCGCCTCCCATGCGGGTGGGGATCGCACGGGAGGCGCGGGTGGTTCTTCGTCATCCTTCGTCGTCAGTGACGTCCTCCCCACCTCTGATGTTCCTGAGTACGACCGCGGGCTGGAAGCCCGCCAGCCGTTCGCCGTTCGCCGTTCGCCGTTCGCCGTTCGCCGTTCGCCGTTCGCTGGCCGCTGGCCGCTGACCGCTGACCGCTGCCGTCAACTCACGTCCGCGAGCGCCTGCTTCAGCGTCTCCAGGCCCACGCGCGCGTGCTCCTCGGGGTCAGGCTCGAAGTCGAAGACCTCGATCGAGCAGTAGCCCTGGTAGTCGATGTCCAGCAGCGCCTGCATCACCGGCCGGAAGTCGGCGTCGCCCCAGCCGGGCGCGCGCTGGTTCAGTTCGTTGCAGTGGACGTGGTAGAGCAGGTCGCCGGTCTCGTGAATCGCCTCCGGCAGGCTGCTCTCCGTCTGCATCATCGAGTACGTGTCGAGGATCACGCCGACGTTCGGCAGATCGATCTCGTTGCACATCTTCACGACCTCGTAGTGATTGAAGAGGAAGTTGTTGTTCGTGCTCACCGCAAGAGGCTCGATGCACACTTTGAACTCCTCAGCGCCCTCCACCTGCGCGGACGCGGCCATGGCCTCCTTGAACCACTCCCAGCACTGGCCGTAGGTGATGCCCTCCTTGCGGGCGCGCTGGCCGGGCGAGCCGACGACCTCGTACGTCGCGCCGATCTCCAGCCCGAAGCGCACGAGGTCCTCGCAGTACGCGGCGGTCTTCGCGCGCACATCCGGGTCCGGATCGGTGATGTGCAGGCCGGTCGGCCCCACCAGCAGCCAGTGGATGCCCGCCGCGGCCACGCCGGTGTCGGCCGAGGCCTTGCGAATCCGCTCCTTCTGCTCCTCGGTGATCTCCTGCACCCAGTCGTTGAGCGTGAAGGGCGCGATCTCCAGTGCGTCGAAGCCGATCTCAGCGGCGACTTCAAACTGCTTCTCTATCTCGAATTCCTTCATTATCTCGTTGCACAGGGCGAACTTCACGGATATCTTCCTCCCGTGTCGGGTGTTTTGCAGTCTCAGGAGATAGTTCGGCGCGCTCAGGGTCAGACCTCCCCCTGCCGCCTGTTGGGCCGGGACCTCTGCCCCGCCACCGTTTGCCCATTCGCACGCAGGTCCCCTCGGCCCCCGCGCCGAACCCAACGCCAACCGTCGCAGGCCGCCGAAGCGAAGGAGCGTCATCTCATGAACCATCACGTCATCTTCACCGACGTCCGCAAAGTCGCCGTCGAGCCTGCCGAGATGCCCACGCCCGGCCCGGGCGAGGTGCTCATCCGCACCTCAAAGACCGCCATCTCCACCGGCACCGAGTTGACGATGCTCATGTCCGACTTCCCCGAGGGCTCGAAGTGGGATCAGATCACAAGCTACCCCTGCGCCCCCGGGTACTCGAACGTCGGCCGCATCGTCGAGTGTGGCGACGGCGTCGATGGCTTCGCGGTCGGCGACCGGGTGGCGACCAGGGGCAAGCACCAGGCGTGGGTCGTCGTGGAGGAGAGCGCCCTCTTCCCCATCCCCGACGGCATCGCCGATGACGCCGCGACGCTCTGGCAACTCGGGCGCATCGCGTTCAACGGCATGCGCCGCGGGCAGATCGAGATGGGCGAGTCCGTCGCCGTCTTCGGCCTCGGCATGATCGGCCAGTTCGCCGCGCAGCTTGCGCGGATCGCCGGCGCCCGACCGGTCATCGCCATCGACCTCTCGCCGCTGCGCCGCGGTTTCGCCAGGCAGGCGGGGATCGACCTGGTCCTCGACGGCGCCGCCGACGACCTCGGCGAGCGCGTCGAGCAGGCCACTCGCGGGCGGATGCTCGACTGCGCGCTGGAGGTCACCGGCAACGCCTCGCTCATCCCGAGGGAGATGGACCTGCTGCACAGGCAGGGGCGGATCGTCATCATCTCCAGCCCCCGCGGGAAGACGCAGTTCGACTTCCACGACTACGTCAACTCGCCGAGCCTGACGATCATCGGCGCGCACAACAACTCCCACCCGCCGGTGGAGACGTGGTACAACCAGTGGACACCGCATCGCAACGTGGAGATGCTCTTCGACCTGATGGTCGCCGGTGAGGTGCGCGCGCGGCACCTCATCACCCACCGCTTCGACTGGCGCGATGCCCCCGACGCCTACGAGATGCTCATGGAGGACCGCACGCAGGCCGGCGCGGTCATCCTCGACTGGAGCGGCTGATGCAGGGCCCACTCCGCGAATCCTTGGGTCTGTGCAAGCATCCGACGGGGGCTGTTTGCCGCAGGAGGGGCCGCCGCGCGCGGTGAGGCAGAGTGAATGTCGTTTATTCGCATGCACCCCACTCAGTCGCCTGATCGGCCAGCCGTTCATGTCGGCCCGTCGGCGATCGGCACTCCAAAGGCCGCAGGGTGTCAGGGCGCATGATGTAACGGCGGGCCGGTCAGGCGACTGGCTCCCCTCGCAAACGACGCTCGGGGAGCCAGCCCCTTCGGGGCCGGCCCCTCCGGACGACCTTACATTTGCCCACATCCCGCAACGGGCCACAGAAGGCCGTGAGCCGTCCGGCTCACCTTTATGCAAATCTCAGGACGACCAGATTCGCGTCGCAGGCCGTTGTGGCGGGGCCGCACGAGCCCGCGCGAGCGCAGCGAGTGCGCGCGAGTTCGGCCCTCTGCCGCCGTGTGAATGGCGGTAGATCGAACGATCGCATGGGCGACCTCGTGGCGAATAAACGACATGCGCACTCGTGCGGCCTCGACGCTGCTTACCGGTTGAAGTACACATCCGGATCGCCGTCGGCGTAGAGTTCGGTATGCTTCATGGCCTTCGCGTGCCCGTCCACGAATGACGCGTTGCCGGTCCCGTTGTGGCGCTCGATGAAGTTGAACCCGGGACGATCATCCCCGGATACAGGACCATGGCTGGCCTCGTCACCGAACATGGAATTGTGCGTGCCGCCGCAGACCTGGCAGTTGCTTCCGTCCGGGTCACACCTGAACGGTCCCCGGTCGGGAGGATGGAAACGGCCGGGAGCATTACGGTCGTGGCAGACATCGCCCAGCATCACCGTGCTCGCGGGACTCTGCACCAGCGCCATCTTCGCCCCGTACGCGCGGGTGATGATCTTGGTGTTGTAGCCGTAGCTTCGATGGCCAAGATAGCCGGTGTTGGATGTCATGTCCGCGCTCGGACAATCATGTATGTCCCAGTTTTTCACATAGGGTTGGGTCGTCCGGATGACCCCCTGTCGAGGACTGCCGAGGTCGTAGAGCATCGGCAGCCTTTCATCGTAATCAGACGCGTACATCAGGATGCCCAGTGTGATCTGCTTGACGTTGTTGAGGCAGGTCGTCTGCCGCGCCTTCTCACGGGCGCGGGCAAAGACGGGGAACAGGATCGCCGCCAGGATGGCGATGATCGCGATCACAACAAGCAGTTCGATGAGCGTGAATCCGCGCTTCACTGAAACCATCCCCTTCTCGGCAGATTGTCGGGCAATGGGTGTAGCTGGTATCAGCCTTTCAGTTCGGTCGGTTCATCACCGGGCCGCCGCTGCCGGAGCGACGACCCGGTGTCAGTGCCCCTGCGTCACTCGTCGTAGTTGAAGTGGGGCGCGAGGCTGCCATCGCTGTAGAGGTCCATGTGTTTCATGGCCTTGCAGTGCCCGTCGATAAACGCTACATTTCCTGTTCCATTGTGTCGCTCAATGAAGTTGAAGCCCGGGCGGTCCCACTCGTGATTGCTGCCCCGGAAGTACGAATTATGCGTGCCTCCGCACAACTCGCAATTGCTCCCATCAGGGTCACACTTGAACGGCCCCTCGGTCGGCGGGTGGAAACGGCCGGCCGCGTTCGGATCGTGACAGACGTCACCCATCATTACGATCTCCGCGGGGCGCTTCACCTGGCCAAGCTTCCGACTCGCATATTGCTGATAGAGGAACAGGCGCGTGTTGTAGCCGTAGCTGCGGGAGCCGAGCCATGAGTAACTGCTGCTCATATCCGCGCTCGGACAGTCATGCACCTGCGTGTTCATGATGTACGGGTGGACCATGGTCATCAGACCGGTACGCAAACCGATGTCGTCAAAGCGGAAGTACAGTGACGGGAGTCTTTCGTCGTAATCCTGGGCGTACATCAGAATCCCGAGCGAGATCTGCTTCACGTTCGAGAGACAGCTACTCTGCCGCGCCTTCTCCCGGGCGCGGGCGAACACCGGGAACAGAATCGCCGCCAGTATGGCGATGATCGCGATCACGACGAGCAACTCGATGAGCGTGAATCCGCGCTTCATTGTGCGACCCCCTTGCAGAGGAAATGTATGCTGATCCGTCATTCTTACGCATTGGCGAAAAGCGCGTCTCGCCCCGTCATTCGTTCCAGTTGAAGTGAGGCGCTCTGCTGCCGCCTGAGTACATGTCCATGTACTGCATCGCTTTCGCGTGTCCGTCCACGAAGGTGACGTTCCCCGTCCGGTTGTGCCGGGGGAAGAAGTTGAAGCCGATGTAATCGTATACGTTATCGTGATCGGTCGCATAGCGCCAGTTGTGGCTGCCACCACAGACCGTGCAGTTGCTGCCGTCGAGATCCATCAGTTCGTGCAGCGGGGGGCGCGAGTTGGTGGGAACGTTCAGTCGGCCGCCGGCATGCGGGTCCTGCATGACGTCGCCGAGCATGGCGATCTCAGCCGGACGTCTGATGTCGGCGAGCTTCCGCAGCGCCGGACTCGTCCCGGCCTTGAACAGGTCCACGTGATAGCCGTAGCTGCGGTGTCCGAGGTAGTGGCCCACATTCGTCTTGGCGTTCGAACTGGGGCAGTTGTGCACTTCCCAGTTCATCACGTACGGCTGCGTGATCTGGATCAGGCCGGTGCGAGGCGTGCCGTCCGCCGGGACGTTGTAGAGGAACGGCAGCGCCTCATCATAGTCCTGCATGTACATAATGATCCCGAGGCCGATCTGCTTCACGTTCGAGAGACAGCTACTCTGCCGCGCCTTCTCACG
>JBKHFA010000037.1:0-18947 GCA_046540615.1 Armatimonadota bacterium
CGGGCGCAGAGAAAGCCCAATGACATGACGCTCGAGCAACTTCGCGAGGAGGCGGTCGTTGCGCGGGAGCAGGCTCGGGAGGACTGGGCACAGCGTCTCGTCCAGCACTACCATGTGCGCATCGCACTGCCGTGGGCGACGGTGGGCCTCGGGATTCTCGGCGTGGGGCTTGGTGTTCGGCGGCAGCGATCGTCGCGCGGGATCGGCATGGGCATCTCGCTGCTTGTGATCTTCGTGTACTACGTGGTGATGCACACGCTCACGCTGGTCGGGGAGAGGGGCGTGGCGCACCCGGCCCTGATGGCATGGCTGCCGAACATTCTGCTCTACCTCGCCGGCGCGGGCTTTTTGCTGCGAAGCTCGCGCTGATGGACCGCGTCCGCAAGAGACCGTCAGTGCAATCGGGAGAGAGATGCCGCTTTATACGATCATTGTCTTCGTCGCGCTGGGTCTGCTGGGTGCGCTGATCGCGTACCTGGGCGACGTCATCGGCGCGCGTCTGGGCAAGCGGCGCTCCACGATCTTCGGCCTGCGGCCCCGCCAGAGCGCCCGGCTGGTCGCGGCGGTCATCGGCGGGCTGCTGCCGCTGCTTGGCCTCGGCGTCGCGACGGTGGGCTCTCGCTACGCGCGCACCGCGGTCTTCGAACTGCACTCACTTTTCGACCAGCGCCAGCAGCTCGAGACGCAGGTCGAGAGCCTCCAGGAGGACGTGAAGCTCCATGAGCGCCGCGCCGAGAGCGCTGAGGAGGCCGCCGAGGAACTCAAAGCGATTCAGCAGGAGCAGCATGAGCGGATCGAGGGCCTGCAGGCTCGCGAGGATGAGTTGCAGACACGGGCGGCCGGTCTTGAAGAGAGGGTCGGCGGGCTGAGCGGACGGGTGGACACACTGGTTGCCCGTCGAGACCAGCTTACCAGCGACCTTGCGGAGGCGCAGGAGGACCTTCAGCGCTCGCAGGCGGATCTGCAGGGGGCGCGGGAGCGGCTTGACATCACGGAGGACGAACTGCTTGCGAAGGAGCGAGAGGTCGAGCAGAAGCTGCGGCAGGTCGAGAACATCGGCAATCAGCTTGACGTGGTTTCGCGTGAACTTGACAGCGCGATCAGGGAGCTTGAGCCGGCTCAGCAGGAGCTGCAGGCGACTCACGAGGAACTGACCGAGCGGGAAGAGGAGCTTCGCGAGTTGGAGGCGCGCCTGCAGCAGGTGATGAGCCATCATGAACTCGTCTCCAAGCGGCCGGATGTGCTCTTCGAGCCGTGGGATGAGTTGTTGCGGGTCGTCCAGTCGGCCAACCGGACGCAGGACCAGGTGGTCGCGGACCTTTTCGAGTGGCTGCACCTGGCGAGTTCGGCCGTGGAAGCCAGGGGAGTTCCCGAGGGGGAGAACGGGCGGGCGATCATACTGACCGCCCCGCCTCCGGAGGGCATGGAGCCCGGTGAGGCCAGCGAGCGGCAGATCGTGGAGTCCGTCGCATCTCTGCTCCGCGAAGCCGGCCCGGACGAGTGGGTGGTGATGATCCGGGTCTACCGGCGCTACTTCCGCGGAGATGAGACGCAGGTTGCCGTGGCCCTCAAAGCCACGCCGAACGAACTTGAGTTCCACGAGGGCGAGGTGCTCGACGAATTCGTCCTCCAATCCACGATCCACGAGCTTGACGCGATCACGACGCTGTGGCACCGCATCACCGATGACGACAGCCCCGTGCGGGCCCGGGCAATCGCAGAGGGCATGCTTCCCCGTCCGAACACCACGACCTACGGCTCAATCGACCTTGCCTCGATCTACCGCGCAGCCCAGGAGATCAGGGGTGGCTCCGGGCGTATGCTCGTGCAGCTTCGAGCGGCCTCGGACACCTACACACGCGGACCGCTTGAGCTGAAGATAGATGTCAGGCCGGTCGAGGAGCCGTCCTGACGATGACCGATCGCCCGGACGTGGTTGTCGCTGTCGATCCGGGGCGCAGCAAGTGCGGCGTGGCCGTGGTCGCCGCCGATGGCGAGGTGCTCTCGCTCGCGGTCGTGGAGGCCGATCAGGTCGGGTTGACCGCGGCGGCCCTCGCCCACACACATGGGGCAGGGGTCGTGGTGCTCGGCGGCCGGACCGGCGCGCCACGGGCGTGGGAGCTTATCCACGCGGCCGATCCAGCGCTGTCGATCGCGGAGATCGAGGAGGACATGAGCAGCCTCGAAGCCCGCGACCGCTACTGGCAGGAGAACCCGCCGGGCTGTCTGACGAGAATCATTCCTCGAGGCATGCGCATCCCCCCCGAGCCGATCGACGACTGGGCGGCGGTGGTGCTGGCGGAGCGCTACTTTGCGAAGATCGGGGATCAGCAGGAAGAATGATCCGCCCGCGGGAGCCACTGCTGTGACGGATGATGACCGCCGCCACCCGCACCGCGCGTTTGATCCCGCGCTGATTGCCGACTTCCTTGGCGGCCGCGAGGTGCGCGCGGCAAAGCTGCTTCCCTGCGGGAAAACCAACAGCAACTACCGCCTGAGGCTTTCGAGCGGCGAAGAGTGTGTGCTGCGGCTGCTCAGCCGCGGCGATTCCTCTCGCGAGGCCCACGTGCTCTCGCTTGCGCGAGCATTCGTGCCGGCGCCGGAGGTGCTGGCGATCGGTGATGGCTGGCTGGCGCTGGAGTACGTTGATGGCAGGCCGCTGCAGCATACCCGCGACGACCTGCGCCTCGCCGGGCAGGCGCTGGCGCGGATACACTCCCTGCGCTTCGACCGAGCGGGCTGGATCGAACCTGACGCCTCAGTCACCCCCTTCCACTTCCCCGACGGCGACTTCACCTCCACGATGCTCGCGCGGGATGATGTGCGCGGCTGGCTGGGTGAGGCGCTGGCGGAGGACGTGGCGCGGCTGATGCAGCGAACCGCGCATCTTCGCGACGGCCTCTCCGACCCGCGCCTCGTGCACGGCGACTTCAATGCTTCGAACCTGCTCGTCTGCGACGGGCGCCTCGCCGCTGTCCTCGACTGGGAGTTCGCGCATGCCGGCACCCGCTGGATGGATGTGGGCAACCTGCTGCGGCATCTGCCGCCCGCGCTGCGAAGATACGTGCGCGAGGGTCTGGAGGCGGGAGGAGCAGCGTTGCCCGCTGACTGGCAGGCGCGGGCGGAACTGGTGGATCTCTCGAGCGCTCTCGAATTTCTGACGAGCGGTCGCTCGGACACTTTCAAGCGCGAGTGCGTGACAAGAGTGCGGCGCGTCGTCGCGCGTCTCGCCTGAAATGCCCGCAGGAGTGGATCCGCCTCCCACCGAAGGCTTTTCTGAGGCATCTGTCGTGGCAGGGTGGAGGAGTTCATGGGCATCGAGGGGATCGAGTGGGTTCAAACGTTGTACACCTCGCTGGTGATCCTGGTGGCCTCGGCGGTGCATGGCGTGGCGGGCTTCGGCATCTCGCAGGTTACGATGGGGATCGTGCCACTGTTTCGCAGTCCGCAGTCCGCGTCGGTCATCTTCAGCATCGTGGCTGTGGTGGCGAATTTCCGCGTCTGGTGGAGCGTCCGCGATGACTTCCAGTGGCGCGACTGGGCCACCCCGGTCATTGGCCTCATCGCCGGCCTCCCGATCGGCATCTACTTCTTCAAGCAGTGGGATGAGCAGACGCTGCGGACCGCCATCGGCATCACGCTCTTCCTCTCGGTGATCGTCATCGCCAGTATGCAGCAGGTAGACGCCGTTGAGAAGTGGCTTGAGACCACACGCGTCAATCCCGGCTGGCCCACCGCGGTGATTGCGGGCTTCCTCTCCGGCGCTCTGGGCGGCGCAGTGGCGATCCCCGGCCCCCCGATGATCCTTTACGGCACGTTCATGCTCGCCGCCGGCCTCTGGAAAAGCTCCCGCATGAAGGCCACCTTCACCGCTTTCTTCGGCACCCTGATGCTCTACCGCGTCGCCTCAGTGGTGTATACCGGCGACGCCAGCGTCGCACTCGGCATTGAAGCCGCGATCGCGATTCCCGCCCTGCTGATCGGAGCGTGGGCGGGCATCCTCGTGTATGAGAAAGTGCCGGAAAACATATTCAACTGGATCGTACTGGCGCTGCTGACGGTCAATGCCGTCATCCTGGTATTCACCAGCGGCGGCGGGTAGGCGGGGTCGGACAGGAGTAATCTCGCCCCTCCGCGAATCGGTTAAGTGACGACACAAAAAGGCGCACGCAGAGAGTCTGAGGAGGAACCGGTCCTATGCGTTCACGGATGATAGTACTGACAGCATTTGTTGTCGCGACTTGCATCTGCGCGGCGGCTGTCGCGGATGACGCGAAGCCCCTTGAGGGCACGACGGTCGCGGTGCTCGTGGCACAGGATTTCGAGGACAGTGAGCTTCAGAGCCCCATGCAGGCGCTGCAGGATGCCGGCGCCGAGGTCGTTCTCGTGGCGAAGCGCGAGGGCAAGGAGTATACCGGGAAGAATGACGAGGTCACGGTCACGTCGGATGTCCGCGCGGCGGACGTCTCGCCTGAGCAGTTCGACGGAGTGGTCGTTCCCGGCGGTAAGGCGCCGGCTGAGCTGCGACGCGACCCTCACATGACGGGCCTGGTGCGGAAGATGGCGCTTGCGGGCAAGCCGGTCGCGGCGATCTGCCACGGTCCGCAGGTGCTGGTGACCGCCCGCGTGCTTGATGGCCGGAAAGCCACGTGCTACAGCGGCGTGGCCGATGAGCTGGAGGAGGTCGGGGCGGACTACCGCGACCGCGCGGTGGTTGTTGACGACAATATCATCACCTCGCGCGTACCCCGCGATCTGCCGGAGTTCAACGCCGCGCTGATACGAGCGCTGGGGAAGTGACACGCCCCCACTGCAACGATGGCGCAGCACACGAGGTGCTCAACAATGTCCGCATCCGGCGAGCTTACGATCGTTCAGCTTAACGACAGCCACGGCTATCTTGACCAGCATCTCGAACTCTTCTGGAGCGGGGGAGAGGCGGCGTATGCACCCGCCGGCGGGCTGCCGCGCATCAAGCGCATCGTTGACGGCATTCGCGCGGAGACCGGCGGGAGCATGCTCTTCTTCGACTGCGGAGACACGATCCATGGCACGCACGCCGCCGTCGAGAGCAAGGGCCGCGCCGTCGTGCCGATCGCGAATGAGCTTGGCCTCGACGCGTGGACGGCGCACTGGGAGTTCGCCTGGGGGCCTGAAAACCTCAAGGAGATCGCAGCCGAGATGGATCACCCGCTGCTCGCGATCAACTGCTACGATGAGGAGACCGACGAGCCTGCCTTCGACACCACGCGGGTGATCGAGCGCGCCGGATTCCGCATCGGCGTGATCGGCATTGCCGCGGTCATCGTCGATCGCACCATGCCCGCGCACTTCAGCGAGGGCATCTACATGACGATGGGCAACGAGGAGCTTCCGGGCGAGATCAGGCGCCTGCGCGAGGAGGAGGCGTGCGACCTGATCGTGGTCGTCTCCCACCTCGGCTTCCCGCAGGAGGTGAAGCTGGCGAAGCAGGTCGATGGAATCGATGTGCTGCTCTCGGGACACACGCACAACCGCCTCTACCGCCCGACCGTGGTCAACGGGACGATCATCTTTCAGTCTGGCTGCCACGGCTCATTCCTCGGCAGGCTCGACTGCACCGTCGCGGACGGTGAGATCAGGAACTTTGAGCACAGTCTGCTGATTGTCGGCGATGACGTGGAGCCTGACCGGGAACTGCAGCGGAGGGTGGACGAGATAACGGAGCCGGGCGCGGATGCGCTCGCCGAGGTCGTCGGCGAGACGCGGACGGGCCTCTACCGCGCGAAGACGCTCGAATCCACGATGGACAACCTTCTTCTGCAGTCGCTCCTTGCGGAAACAGGGGCGCAGATGGCGTTCAGCAACGGATGGCGCTACGGTGCGCCGGTGCAGCCTGGCCCGATCACCGTGGGCGACCTGTGGAACATCATTCCGGTGAACCCTCCGGTGTCCACCTGCGTATTGACCGGCGCGGAGTTGCGGGAGATGCTTGAGGAGAATCTTGAGCGCACATTCGCCCGCGATCCGTGGGATCAGATGGGCGGCTACGTGAAGCGCTCGATGGGCTTCAACTGCTACCTCAAGGTCGAGAACCCGCGCGGGTCGCGCGTCGAGGAGCTTTTCGCCGAGGGCCGCCATGTGCGCGATGACGATGAGTTCGACGTCGCTTTCGTCACCACGCAGGGGGTTCCGGAGAAGTTCGGATCGCAGCGTGAGCACACCGAGACAGAGGCCATCGAAGCGATGCGCAAATACATTGGCTCGCAGGGCGCAGTCGAATCGCCGGAGCGTGGCACGTTCGTGGCGGTGTGAGCCGCTTGCGCCGGACGACCGCGGGATCAGTCGCCTGCAGTTCGCGAGCGAACTGACGGCCCGCCTTTTCGAACAACGGGCCGGCGACTTCGCCTGCGAAGTCGGGGCGACTGGGCCATCGCGAGCAAACGGCGCTCAGGCTCTCCGGTCCCTCCACAACCTCTGCACCGCGAATTCGGCTGCTTCAAGATGTGCGTAAAGGCGAGCCGGACGGCCCCTCCGGGGCGCGCCGCTCACTCGCTGCTGAGGGCCGCCTTCGAGCGCGTGTACTGAAGCTCGACCTGCGCGCGCTGGCGCTCGAAGATCTGCCGGACGATCTCGAGGTCCTCCTCGGCCTCCTCGGGGCTGAGAAGGCCGATGCAGACGACGTCCGTCGGCTTGATGTTGGCGAATGCGAAGCCGAGGCCGGTGGGCGGGTTGACCCGGCCCGCGGCCAGCGGCTTGATGCAGATCACGGGCCTGTCGGTGCGGTTGATCACGCCGGCCATCCAGTCGGTCTCGACCGCGCAGAGAAAGCCGATGGGGTTGAGCGGCTGAATGTAGGTCGCGATGTCGTAGCCGGCTGCATCGCCGACCACGATCGCCTCCGGCCGGTGCGTGGAAAGCCCCGGAACCATGCCCTTCTCGCGAATGTACTCCGACACTTGTGGCCAGTCCTCGATCTCCTGCCGGGCGGTGCTGATGCGCGCGTCCACCCACGAGGTGTGGGGGAGGCAGAATTCTGCGCCGAGCTTGGCGGCCTCGTCGATCCCCTCCATCAACTCCTCGGTGGTCTTCCCGCCGGGCGTGAGGATCTGGATGAGCTTTCGGCCCGTGCGGTCCTCGTGCAGGCGCGCCGCTTCGGTCATCAACTCGCTGACAGGGGCGACGAATGCGTTCATGCCGCCGGCCGAGCAGACTTCGAGCACCTCCGCGATCTTCTCCGCGTCCTGGTAGCGTCTGATCCACTTGCTCTTCGCGGCGCTCTGATGGGAGTAGCCGAGGAACCAGTTGGTGCCGATGACGAGGCGGGCGATCTCGTGGCCCTCGATAGTGGTGGTGGGCAGAGTAGTCTCTGACATGATTGCGATTCCTCCGCAAGTCGATGCTGGCGACCGGCGTCTCCGTGTTGGCGGAGATGCCGCAGACGCCCTTTTCGGTGGTCTCATTGGAAGACGGGCCGGCATCCCCCCGACGTTCACCCGACGCACCCTTTGACGAGATATCTCTTCCGCTCAACCACGGGCAATCCTTCATCCGGGAGGTTGCGAGCTTTGTGAAGATGTTTGCGCACCTGCTGGCATAAGGCTTTTTCAAACTTCAGGGAGGTCATAGAGTTCGACATGGTCAATTGACCGGCGTTGACGCTATGTGGTGTCGCTTGGTCGTCGAAGTTCGTCGCAGGCCATCTGATGGAGGAGGGACCGCCAGTGACGTATGAACAGATGCAGCGGCGGCAGCTCAAGCTGAGCGGGCTGCTCGCGGTCATATTCATAATCACGGTGTTCAGCGTCCCGTTTCTGAACGCCGTGATGCCTGAGACGATGCTCACTCCCGTCTTCGGCATCCCCTTTGTGTGGCTCCTGGTCGGGGTCATCTTCCACCTCGAGTTCTGGGTCATCGCCTTGATCTACGTGACGTATTCGAATCGCTGGGAGGAAGAGGTGATCAGCGATGGGAAGTGAGGTCGCCCTTCTTCCTTTGATCGCGGCGATCGCGGTGCTGCTGCTCACGATGTACCTGGGCCTGAGCGCCGCGCGCCGAACCTCAACGCTTGATGACTACTGGGTCGCGGGCCGCGGTGTGGACGTGTTCACCAACGCCTCGGCGATCTCGTCGAACTATCTCTCCGCCGCCTCGTTCCTCGGAGTGGCGGCGTTCGTGTGGGAATACGGATTCGACGGCGTCTGGTACGCCACCGGATTCGCGGCCGGGTATATTCTTCTTCTGCTCTTCATCGCCAGTCCGCTCCGGCGTTTCGGGGAGTACACGATCCCGGACTTTTGTGCGGGACGCTTCCACTCGGCGCGGTTGCGCCGGGCGGGGATCGCGTGGACGATGGTCATCTCGGTGCTCTACATCATCGCGCAGATGGTCGGCGTCGGGACGCTCATGGAAGTCGTCACGGGCATCCCCTGGGTCTGGGGTGTCATTACGCTTGGCGGCGTGATCACACTCTACGTCGCCTTCGGCGGCATGACCGGTGTGACCATCGCCCAGATGGCGCAGTTCTGGATCATGCTTACGGCGATGATCCTGCCGCTGATCGTGATGATGCCGAAGTACAACTACTCCGAGATCCTGACACACGCATATGAAAGCCCACCGGCGCAGGAGGGCGCGCAGGCGGAACCTGACAGCACGCTGACGGGCGGACCGGCCTTCGCGACGAATGGCGAGGAACAGGTCAGCAGCCTTCGCGACTGGGTAACCCCGTTCCAGCGCTGGAATCTGTGGGGCAGCCTTTCGCTGCTGGTTGCGCTGGTCTGCGGGACGGCGGGCCTGCCGCACATCCTCGCGAGGTTTTACACGAATCCGAACGCCAGCGCCGCGAGGTGGTCTACCGTCTGGGTGCTGGTGTTCATCGGGGTCTTTTACATCACCACTCCGATCTGGGGATCGTACGCCCGGATGGTGCTTGGGCCGGAAGCGGTGACGCGCGACGCCGATGGGGTCGCCAACCCCAACTCCATGATGCTGGTGACCAGCAACATGGAGGTCGGCGAATGGGCGCTGGCGCTGGTAGCGGCGGGCGCAATTGCCGCGCTGCTTTCGAGCGTCTCGGGTCTTCTCATCGCGCTGAGTTCGGCCATCGCCCATGACTTCTACGGCGAGATATTCCGGCCGGACGCCAGCGACAGGCAGAAGATGAACGTGGCGAAGCTCGCGGTCGTCCTCTGTGGCACATTCGCTATCGTGGTGGGCCTGGCCTTCCGTGATGCAAATATTGCGTGGATGGTGGGGCTGGCGTTCTCGATTGCCGCCAGCACCTTCTTCCCGCTGCTGCTGATGGGTATCTGGTGGCGGCGGATGACCGAGGAGGGCGCGTACTGGGGCCTCCTCGTCGGTGGCGGGATCTCGGCGATCATCGTCATCGGGAAGCTGGCGGAGATCTGGACGATCGAGCAGCCGGCGATCGTCTCGGTGCCTGCCGCGTTCCTGACTATCTACGTGGTCTCGAAGCTCACTGCCGATCGTAACGACGGCATGTGGGAGAAGCTCGAGGCCTCATTCCACGCGCTGCACCATCCCGACAGCGATCTGCCGGAGCCCGAGGAGATGGGCTTTGCTTCGCAGGCTGCCGAGACTGCCGAGGTCTCCTCGCACGAGGAGGTCGAGACGTTCGAGCACGACGGCGACGCCGAAAGATGATCGAATGCGCGCCGCGTTGAATCGACCCGGGGAGGGCCGCGATGGCCCTCCCCGACGCATGTACCGATGGCGCGAGCGGGCCATCCGTGCGGGTGAGTTCAGGTCACAGGCCGTCCGCCGCCGCGCGGAAGTTCGCGACCGCCTCACTCACGCGCAACGCGCGGTCGTATATACGCAGAGAGCGGACCTGAGGCGCGATGCGAAGCTCAGGCCCCCCCGTGACGTTGTAGAGATGCGGCGTGAAGCGCCCCCAGCCGAACTGGCGATCGTCGCCACCGTCACAGAGCACGCCATCGACCACAAAGCTGATGATCGACGGTCCGCCATCCACGACCGCCACCACGTGCGTCTCCCCGCCCGCGCGGACGGTTCCCGGGTCGGTGTCCCACCGGCATTCGCTCCAGCGGTCGCGCATGACAAGCTCCAGCGCGCGCCGGTCGCTGGTGACGAGGGCGATGCCCCGACCTGCGGCGTCGCGGCTGTCCAGCAGCGTCTGCCCGGGCCGCAGGTCGTCGAGCGCCAGCCACAGGTCGAGGGTGAAGCCCGCGCGCAGGTTCTTCGTCCCGTGGTCGGCCCGGGAAGCGTCTCGCGCGGTGAAGTCGGGCAGCGCCGGCATCTCGACGCTCTTCGGCACGGGCGCACTGAGGTCCAGCAGCAGGCCCTCACGGACGACCTCGGCGCGGTCGAACTGTCCGAGCAGTCCATCGACACGTTCGGCGGGAATCTCATGGACGCGCGCGGTCTGCTTCTGCGTCTCGGTGACGAAGAGCCGCCCGTGCTCCTCGATGAGGTCCGGGTAGCTCATGCGGACGCGCGGATCATCGTCGTACAGGAGGATCTCAGGCTGCGTGAACTCAAGCAGCGCGCCGTCGGGCCCCGGCGCCTCGCGCGCCGCCATCAGCCAGGCGGGGTTGCGGTCATCGTAGGGGTCCCAGTCATCTCGTCCACACGCCGGACTCCCGCCGTGATTGTGAAACCAGTAGAGGAAGCGCCCGCTGCTTATCCGCCAGATGAAGTTCGCCGCGCGGGGATGCTTGACGCGTCTGCCGCCCGGTGTGTACGTCAGGTAGCGCGGCTCGCTCCACGAGTATCCACGATCGCGTGAGTATGCGCAGGCGGGCCAGCCATCGACGGTGCGGTAGACGCAGAAGAGCGAACCGTCGCTCAGTTCGGTGACGGACTGCTCCTCGGCGATCCGGCCGCCGCTATCGGGCGCGCGGAGGCCGACGTCACCACGGGGGAGAGTCTCAAACTCGATCCGCTCGGGATCTGTCTCGGTGAGGATGTTCTCGCTGCGGATAAGCGCTCCCTCGGACCGCGCGAAGAAGCCCTCGCCCATCGCGCCGACCTTGTGCAGCACAAGCAGCGCGGCGTCGTCGAGCAGCAGCGGCCGGCCGACGTTCCAGAAGAAGCGCAGGTCGCCGCCGTAGACGTTCTCGCGGTCGCACTCGAACTGGCGGACCGGGACCTCATAGCGCTCATCCGACCATGCGCGCCCGTGATCGTCGGAGTACTTGAAGACGTAGTGCCCGAGGGAATCGACCCGCGTGAAGACGCCGCCGTCCTCGCGCTTGACCTCGCGGACGCGGTCGGTGTTGTGGTTGTAGAAGCAGTAGATGCGGCCCGACGGCACCTTCAGCAGCACGGCGTAGGACGCCTCGGGGCCGTCGGAGGGCTCCACGTCCACCGGATCGCTCCACGTCCGGCCCCGGTCGGTCGAGCGTGTGGAGATGATGTGCTGGCCACTGTGCCCCTCGCGACCCGGGCCGGTGGTCATCACGCACAGCCACGCGCCATCATCGGTCCGCACCACGTAGGGCTGGTCGGCGTATCCCTCACTGGGGATCTCGCGGCCGTTGGTGATATGTCGCTGGTCAGGGACCTCGGTCATTTCGCGACATCCTCCGATGAATGGCATGAAACCGGTCTGGCGGCGCCTGCCGGCGGTGCCCGGCGCCGGCATCACGTTCGCCGGCAGGCTCGCGATGACCTTTACACGCTTCTGCGGCAGTCAAATATTTGTCTAAGTATTGCTATCAGGAGGAGGTGTGCGGGCAGGTGGCGTCGCAATATTAACTCGAAGTATGCGAATTGTGTCGCCGGCTGGCGGGCGTGAGCGGAGATCAATCAGAATCACCGTCTGCACGTGGGAGGGAACAATGCGTCTGGGCCGTCTCATATTCGTAGGCGCAGCGATGCCCGCGGCCGTGATCGCGGGCCTCGATGCTCTCGTTGACCGGGTTCTTGCCAACTCCGGCAGCTTCATTGCCATGCTGATAGCCGACGCGTCTCCTGAGGTCTCGTGGTCGCGGACGCTCATGCCGGTCCTCTGCCTGTGCCTGGGCGGTCTGCTCATGTGGGCGCTACGTGGCGAGGACGGCACGAACGACGCCGATTCCGCTGCGGGCGGGGATACCTCGCGGCCCGGTGAAGAGAAGCGCCAGTTGGAGCATCTTCGGAGCATCGTCCGCCGTAGCCCGGCGGTGGCGATCACGTGGCTGCCGAGGCGCGACTGGCCGGTCGAGTTTGTGTCCGAGTCGATCGAGCAGTTCGGCTACACGCGCGAGCAGTTCACCTCGGGCGAACTCACCTTCGCGGAGATAGTCCGCGCCGAGGACCAGCGGCGGCTCAGAGCCGAGGTTGGCGGTCATATTGCGGCCGGGCGGGACAGCTTCTCGCAGAAATACCGCATCATCACCGCCGATGGCGAGGAGCGGTGGGTTGACGACCGCACGACCGTCGTCCGCGACGAGGCCGGAGAGATCGTGCGGTATGACGGGATTCTGCTCGACATCACCGAGCGGACACGGGTGGAGAATGCGCTGCGCGAGAGCGAGGAGCGCTACCGTCTGATCGCGGAGAATACGGTGGACGCCATCTGGGTGATGGACCTCGACATGCGCTTCACCTGGGTGAACCGCGCCTTAGAGAGAATAACGGGATATACTCGTGACGAGTGGACAGGCAGCCGCCTGGCCGAGCATACGACCCCGGATAAGTTCGAGTTGATGGCGGAGATGGTGCGCAACTCAATGGACCTCGAGACTCCTTCGGAGGGCACCGTGTTTGAGACCACGATCATCCACAAGGACGGACACGACGTCCCCGTGGAGATCGCCAGTCGGATGATCTTCGACGAGCGGGGCACTCCGCTGGAGCTGCAGGGCGTGACCCGCGACATCACCGAGCGCAAGCGGGCGGAGGAGGCGCTGCGCGAGAGCGAAGAGCGCTACCGTCGTCTCTACGCCTCAATGAACGAGGGCATGGTCGTCTACGAGATGGTCCGCGACGACAGTGGCATCGCGGTGGACTACCGAATAGTGGACGTGAATCCGGCGTACGAGCGCATCCTCGATATACCGCGCGATCAAGCCGTGGGGGCCCTCGCTTCGGAGATATACGGGTCCGGCGAACCGCCGCTGCTCGAGCCGCATGCAGAGGTCGTGCGCACAGGTAAACCACGTGCTTACGAGATGTACCACGAACCATTCGACCGGCATTTCCGCATCTCGGCATTCAGCATCTCTGGGGATCGATTTGCGAGCGTCTTTGAGGACATCACCGAGCGCAAGCGGGCGGAGGAGGCGCTGCGCGAGAGCGAAGAGCGCTACCGCGAGTTAGTGCAGAACGCCAACGACATCATCTACACGCTTACGCCCGACGGCACGGTCGTGTCGATCAACGGCGCGGTCGAACGTATACTCGGCTTTGCGCCCGAGGAGATTGAGGGTCGGAACCTCGAGGAGGTACTCGGGCCGGAGGGCCACGCCCGCGCAAAAGAGCAGTATCTGCGCAAGATCGACGAGGGGCAGCCCTCGAGCCACTACGAATTCGACATACTGAACCGCGACGGCGAGGAAGTCGTCCTCGAAATCAGTACGACTATCAGAGGGGAGGAGGGAGATCCGGAGGGGCGCGAGATCATGGGCATCGCTCGCGACATCACTGTGCGCAAGCGGGCCGAGGAGCAGCTTCAAAAGCGCACCCGCGCGCTTCGCGAGCGCGTAAAGGAAATGCGCGCCCTGCACCAGGTGGCGCACCTCTCGGGGGACCATGACCGACCGCTCAATGAGGTCGTGCAGGATCTCGTGGACGTGCTGCCGGTGTCATGGCAGTGGTCGGAGGTTGCCACCGGGCGGGTTGAGCTTGAGGGCTCCGTCTACGAGGCCGGGCAGGCCGAGGAGCCGCCGGTGGCGCGGCAGTCGGCCGCGGTCACCGTGGACGGTGACAGAATCGGTCAGGTCGAGGTGCGCTATCACGAGGAGCGCCCGGAGGAGGACGAGGGGCCCTTCCTCGCCGAGGAGCGCGCTTTGATCGACGCGGTCGCCCTGGCGATCGGTGAGATGGTCGAGCGAAGGCGGACCCGACACGAACGCGAGGTTCTCGCGCGCTTCCCCGAAGAGAACCCGATGCCGGTGATGCGTGTGGGCGAGGATGGCGTCGTGGACTTCGCCAACGAGGCGGCCGCGCGGCTCCTCGCCGACCTGGGCTCGGGAGTCGGACAGCCCGCTCCGGAGTGCGCGGCGGAGGCGATCCGACGGGCCATCGACGCCCGGGAGCCTCAGCAGGTGGAGGTGCGAGGCGACGGTCGTCTGTTTGTCTTCACCTGCGCCCCGATCGCCGAGTTCGGCTACGTGAATCTCTACGGCATGGACATCACCGAACATGCGGCGGCCGAGGAGGCGCTCGTGGAGAGCGAGCGGCGCTACCGCACGGTCTTTGAGAACACAGGCGCCGCGACGTGCCTGATAGCCGCCGATCGCACCATCGTCCTCGCGAACGAGGGATTCGCCGACCTCGCCGGCATCTCTCGCGACGAGATCGAGGGGAAGGTGGGCTTCCTCGAATTCGTCGCCCCGAGCGAGCGGGAACGAATGAGCGGCTACCACCAGGCCCGCCGCACACCCGGAAGAGAGGCGCCGACACGCTACGAGTTCGACTTCGTGGACACCGAAGGGGAGAAACGCCGGGTCTACCTTCACATCGACGTGATTCCCGGCACACAGACCTCCGTGGCCTCGCTGGCGGATATCACCGACCTCCGCCGCGCGCAGGCTGAGTTGCGGGCGCTGACCGACGAGCTTGAAGAGCGGGTGCGCGACCGAACCGCACAGCTTGAGGCCGCGAACAACGAGCTTGAGGCGTTCGCGTATTCCGTCTCACACGACCTGCGCGCGCCGCTCCGGGCGATCGACGGCTTCTCGCAGGCGGTCGTTGAGGACTACGGTGACGAGCTTGACGAGACCGGACATGACTACCTTCAGCGCGTCCGCGGGGCCAGCCAGAAGATGGGCAGCCTGATCGACGACCTGCTGCAACTCTCGCGTATCACCCGCGTGGAACTGACCCGTGACCGCGTGGACCTGTCGGCGATGGCGCGGGAGATCGTGGATGAACTCCGGGCGGAGAGCCCGGATCGCGCGGTGGAGGTCGTCATTGAGCCTGACCTGACCGCCGATGTGGATCAGCGGCTGATGAAGACGGCGCTGGCCAATCTGCTGGGGAATGCGTGGAAGTACACCGGGAAACTGGAGGACGCCAATATCAAGTTCGGTTCGGAGGTAGACGAGCGCGGGCGCAGAGTATACCATGTTGTTGACAACGGCGCCGGCTTCGACATGCGATACGCGGACAAGCTCTTCCAGCCATTCCAGCGCCTGCACAGAGAGGACGAGTTTCCCGGCACCGGCATCGGCCTCGCGACCGTCCGCCGGGTTATCCGCCGTCACGGTGGGGATGTGTGGGCGGAGGGGGCCGTTGACGAGGGCGCCACATTCTACTTCACACTCACCGACGCTCCGGGAGGCGAGGAACGTGGCTGAGGGAGTCATACTGCTTGTCGAGGACAATCCGGATGACGTGGAACTGACGCTCCGCGGGCTTCGGCAGGGATACATTGCGAACGAGGTGATCGTTGCGCGCGATGGGGTCGAGGCCCTTGACTACCTCTGGTGCCGGGGGCAGTGGAGCGAGCGGGACGTGGAGGAGACCCCCGCGGTGGTGCTGCTTGACATCCAGCTCCCGAAGATCGATGGGCTGGAGGTGCTCGAGCAGATCCGATCGGATGCGCGGACGCGCCGGCTGCCGGTCGTCATGCTTACGTCCTCTAACGAAGAACGCGATCTCATCGAAAGCTACGAGCTGGGCGCCAACAGCTTCGTGCGCAAGCCAGTCGATTTCAAGCAGTTTGCAGAGGCTGTCAAACAACTCGGGTTGTACTGGCTCGTGATCAACGAGCCGGCGCCACCGGGAGGAGCCGGTTCAGATTGAGTCTCAACACGCTGATGATAGAGGATACCGAGGACGATGCGCTGCTGATCGTCCGAGAGTTGGAAAAGTACGGCCTAAAGATCGAAAGCCACCGTGTTGACACCAGGGACGGGCTGCTGTCGGCCCTCGAGCGGGGGAGGTGGGACTTTGCGATCCTCGACTACAACCTCCCCGGATTCGGCGGCCTCGAGGCCCTCAAAATCCTCCAGGATGCCGGCTACGACGGGCCGGTCATGATCGTCTCAGGGACGATCGGTGAGCAGACGGCGGTGGAGGTCATGCGGGCCGGCGCGCATGACTACGTCATGAAAGACAATCTCACCCGCCTCGGACCGGCCGTGGAGCGAGAACTGCGCGAGGCGCAGAATCGCCGAGAGCGTCGCCGGGCGCAAGAGGCGCTGGAGGCGAGCGAGGAGCGCTACCGGAGCCTCGTGGAGACGATGGGAGACGGCATCTCCATGATCGCTCCCGATCGTACGATCACCTACGCCAACGAGGCTTTCTCCGAGATGGTCGGCTACCGGGCCGACGAGTTGATCGGAATGCCGCTGACACAGCTTTACGCCCCCTCGAGCCAGGCGGTGTTGCGAGAGCAGCTTGACCGCCGCTTCAGCGAGGGTGTGTCGGCCGAGTATGAGGCCACGCTCCTGTCGCGATCGGGCCGCGAGATACCGGTGCTCACGCACGCCACTGCGATGCGGGACGCTGAGGGGGAGATCACCGGAGCGCTCGCGGTCATCAAGAATATCACCGGTCGCAAGCGCGCGGAGGAGCGGCTTCGTGAGAGTGAGAAGCGCATGAGGGCGGTCTTCGACGCCTCGCCCGACGGCATCGTAGCGGCCACCGCGGACCTGCGCATCACCGACTGCAATGCAGTGCTCGCGGAGATGGCCGGGGCCGATTCGGTCGAGGACGTGGTCGGGCGTTCCGTGACCGACTTCGTCTCCGAAGATTCGCGCGAGAGGCTGGTGAGAAACTTCAACCAGGTCCTCACGGAAGGCTCGTTGCGGGTGGAGGAGTACGAGGCCGTCACCTTGGATGGCGCGCGCTACCCGATCGAGGTCTCTGCCAACCTCATCTGCGACGATGACGGTGAGCCTGAGAGCGTGGTCGCCACTGTCGAAGACATCACCGAGCGGAAGGAGGCCCAGCGCGAGATTCAGGAACTCGCGGAGTTCCGCCGGTCGATCATCGATCAGGCGAATATCTGGATTCACGTGCTCGATCGGGACCTCAACACCATCGTGTGGAACCCGGCCGCGGCGGAGATCAGCGGCGTACCTGAGGCTGAGGCGCTTGACAGCCGGGACATCTGGAACGCAATGTATCCGGACCCCGATGTGCGCGCGGAGATGCTCGCGCTGGCCACCGAGATCATCGAAGAGGGGCGTATACTGGAGAACTACGAGAGCACCATCACCACTCGCGATGGCGATGAGCGGACGATCTCCTGGAACGCCAGCAGGCTGCTCGGTCCTGAGAGTGAGCCGATCGGCCTGCTCGCGATGGCGCGCGATGTGACGGAACACCGCCAACTCGAGCAGCAGCTCCGCCAGGCGGTGAAGATGGAGGCGATCGGCCGGCTTGCCGGCGGCATCGCCCACGACTTCAACAACATGCTGACGGCGATCCTCGGGAACACGCAACTCATCGAGATGCGCATGGATAAGGACGACGATTCACAGCGCCTGCTGCGGGAGATTCAGATCGCCGCCCGGCGCTCGGCCGATCTCACCCGGCAGCTTCTCGCCTTCAGCCGGAAGCAGGCGCTGGAGGCTGAGGCGCTCGACCTCAACACTCTCATCGAGCGCCTCGAGCCAATGCTCGAGCGCATGCTCGGCGAGCAAATCGCGATCCTGACGCGGACCGATCCTGAGCTGGGGCTGATCAGCGCCGACCCCTCGCAGATCGACCAGGTGCTGATGAACCTGGTCATCAACGCCCGTGATGCCATGCCCGACGGCGGCACACTCACCATCGAGACGGCGAACGCCCGGGTCTCCGAGGAAGAGGCGAGGGGACGCGCCGACATCGATCCCGGCCCCTACGTGACGCTGTCGGTCAGCGACACCGGCGTCGGGATGGACGCGGAGACCCGCGAGCGCGTCTTCGAGCCATTCTTCACAACGAAGGGCGCCGAGCAGGGCACAGGCCTGGGACTCGCCACCGTCTACGGCATCGTGAACCAGAGCGGCGGGCATATTTACGTGTACTCAGAGCCCGGGGAGGGCACGGTCTTCCGCGTCTATCTGCCGCGAGTCGAGTCGGGGGAGGCGGCCGACCTCGATGACGAGGAGCGCAGCAGGGAAGACCTCCGGGGCGGCGAGACCGTGCTGGTCGTCGAGGACGATGAGATCGTTCGTAAGCTCGTGACCTCCGTGCTTACCCGCCACGGGCACACCGTACTCTCCGCCGAATCGGCCGAGGAGGCGCTGGAGGTGGCGGCCGCCCATCGCGATGGGATCGAGATCATGGTGACCGACGTCATCATGCCCGGAATGAACGGCCCCGAACTGGCCGAGGAGATGGCTGCGCATCATCCCGACATGCCGGTGCTCTTCGTGTCCGGATACGCCGAGGAGGCGATTATGCACGAGGGCGTGCTCGACGAGGGCATCCACTTCATGCAGAAGCCCTTCGGCCCCGAGAAGCTCCTTCGTCGCATCCGCTCGGTACTCGACGGGAAGGACTGAGAGACGGACCGGCGCTCCCCCTCATTCGCGGGCGGGCGCGATCCATGCAGGTGTGCTTGCCCGCGACCGTCAGCCTCCTCACCCCACCACCCCGGTGGCGATGCGCCCGAAGTATGGGCTTTCGCATGTCCCTCCTCTACTATCGCCTTCCGCCAGCCAACGGCTGTACTTCTGCGGTGCCTGAAGCGGCCGGACATGCCTGAAGTCAGCCACAGGCTGATGCTCTCCAGTTATAGCGCGACGAGAGCGAGGAGGCGCAGGTCGACCCCGGAGGAATGGTGGAATACGCCTTCGAATACGACTACGACGGGGCGCACAACCGCACGGTGAAGGTGGTCG
>JBKHFA010000038.1:0-18109 GCA_046540615.1 Armatimonadota bacterium
CCGAAGCATCCCCACTCGAAGGGGCTGCGGCGCGTCTCGTAGATCGACTCCCCGTGCAGGTCCATCCACTCGCCGATCTCGCGCAGGCGCTGGACGGATTCGGCGGGGAAGGTCCCGTCGCCCTTCGGGCCGACGTTGAGCAGCAGGTTCCCGCCCATCGAGTTGATGCGCGCGAGCGTGGCGATCAGGTCCTCGGTGGACTTCCACTGCGTGTCCCCGGCGTGCCAGCCCCATGAGCCGTTCATCGTCATGCAGGTCTCCCACGCGCGATCCGGCTGCGACGCGCGGACGTGCTGCTCGGGGGTGTCGTGGTCCTCGGGCACGCGCGAGCGGTCGTTGATGATGATCCCGGGCTGAAGCTCGCGGACCATCGCGTTCATCTCGTCGGCATGCCAGCCCTCGCCATCGTAGAGCCCGCCGCCGTCATACCAGAGGATCGCGAGGTCGCCGTAGTTGGTGCAAAGCTCCTCGACGAGGCCCTGGGTGTAGTCGATGAAGCGCTGGTGGCCGGCTTCGTCGCCGTGGTGGCCGCACTCGTAGTCGGGGTGATGCCAGTCCTTGAGCGAGTAGTAGAAGCCGAGCGGCATGTCGGCGTCATGGCAGGCCTCGGCAAGCTCGGCCATGAGGTCGCGGCCGATGGTCTCGACCGTGTTGTAGTCGTTGTGCTCGCTGCCGAAGAGGCAGAAGCCGTCGTGGTGCCTGGTGGTGCAGACGAGGTAGCGCATCCCCGCGTCCTGCGCCATGCGCACCCACTCGCGCGGATCGTAGCGCTCGGGGTTCCACGCGCGGGCGACCTTCTCGTACTCCTCGACGGGCCAGCGCTCGCGGTTCATCACCCACTCGCCGCGGGCGAGCTGTGAGTACGCGCCCCAGTGGATGAACATGCCGAACTTCGCATCCAGCCACCACTGCATGTGGGGGCTGGTGATGTCGCCGACGCGGGTTTCCATGTGGGGCCTCCCGGATTTTGGCCTCTCCCCCTGCCCCCTCTCCCTGCACGCCACAAACGACGTGGCGTGGGCGGGACGAGGGGGGGACGGCAACGACCCCAGATCATGCGTCACGAGTCGTTGCCGTTCCCTCTTCACCCTTCACTTTTCACTGTTCTCTGCCGTTACTCGATCCCCATCGCCTTCATGTTGTCGTAGCTGATCTTCAGCGACTCGAACGGGTCGCGCTCGCAGCGGTCCTGCTCGACGATGTAGTACTCCGCGCCGATCTCCTCGCAGGCTGCGACGATGCCCTCCCAGTCGAGGTTGCCCTCGCCGATCTCGGCGAAGACCTGCTCGCGCCCGTGCATGGTCATGTCCTTGAAGTGGATGACCGGGGCGCGCTTACCCATCTTCTTGAGCCACGCGACGGGGCTTGCGCCGCCGTGCTGGAGCCAGTAGACGTCCGGCTCGAACATGAAGTACTCCGGGTCGCCGTCCTCGAGCATGATCTGCAGGGCGGTGCGGCCGTCCTCGTACTTCTCAAGCTCGTGGCTGTGGTTGTGATAGACGAAGACGAGGCCGTGCTCGGCCATGGCCTTCGCGACCTCGGAGGCTTCCTTCGCGAAGTCTGACCACGTCTGAGCGTTCTCCTGCGCGTCTTTCGGCGCGCCGCCGATGCCGGCGTACTTGCACTCGAAGAGCTTGTGCATCTCGACGGTGCCCTCGAGGTCGTCGCGCATCATGTCGAAGGGGACGTGGGTGGCGCAGATGTTGAGGCCGGCGGCGTCGCATGCCTCTTTGATCTGCTCGGGCGAGATGTCCTTGCCGTGGCCGGAAAGCTGGGCGGATTCGTAGCCCATGTCGGCCACGCGCTGGACGCTTTCGAAGAAGTCCTCGGCGGTCTGACACGCGTCTCGGATGGTGTACAACTGTGCGGCGATCTTGGAAGCCATCGTAGAACCCTCCCGGGTGATAAACTGTGCGTGACGGAATATTCGCGGGCCGCGGGGAAGGGACCTTCTGCAATGCAGCGGTGGAATCGCGAAGGGAGTGAGCGGGCGTCGCGGCGGCTGCGTCTTTCAGGCGGTCCGGATCATGACCACGATCGCCGCGATCATCGCGGCCCACGCCAGCGCGAGGAAGAACTGGGTGAACAAGACGAGGGCGGTGAACCAGCGCGTCTCGTCCTTTTCCTCTTCAACGAGACGGCCGCGGAGCCTGGCGCTCACCAGCGTTGCGGCGAGTATGACGAGGGCGAGAAAGAAGATGGCCTTGAGGGCGGCCGCCGGAAGGGCGGCGACGAGAATCGCGAAGAGCGCCGTGATCGTCGCCGCCGCCGCGCACATCAGGATCGTGCCGACGATCAGAATCCGATCGACCAGATGTCCCCGGTCGCGAGTCATGTTCGATCTGCTCCATCCTGACGGCTACAACTGATCGATGCCCACGTATCCGAGCAGGCCGATCGCGACCAGCCACGCGACGCCCAGCAGGACGCGGCTGAGTTTCATCGCCCCCTCGCAGCACGGGGGGCTGTTGTCACGGTCGGCGACGACCACGTGATGCCGGATGCGCTCACTGGTGAATGTCGCGAGGACGAGCACTCCGGCGAAGATGGATCCGGAGCGGGCGGCCATCTCCGGCACATCACGGACCATCAACGCGAGGAGAAGCACCGCGCAGACGCCGGCGGAGTTCATGACGATTGTCGAAAGGCTCATCACGCGATGCACACCGGCTCCCTCTTCCCGGGCCCTGCCTGCCGTGTCGATTCGTGCGAGCATGGGCGCACGGCACATATTCGCAGCGGGCGGCGCAGGTTCCTTCCTTCAGGCATCAGATATTGGCGGGAGGCAGGGGCCGGCGGTCACCGGTTCGTTTTCGAAATACGTGGCGCGGGCATGAAGCGGGTCATTGACTTCGGTAGCCGGCCTGCGGGAGAAGCTCCCGCGCATGTCAAAGGGGGCCGAAGTCATTGGGGCAGGGGGTGATGTCGCGGCGTCCGGCGCCGACTTTGAGTTCGGGCATGGTGTACCTCCACCGGTTGACGGGCCCGCGAACATCGGTGGTATTCCCCGGGCAGGAGAGGCGGGCCTTCCTCGTCGAGATGATCTGGATGGAGGCGGCGCGCGGTCGGCGGGGAAGGGAGTTTCGGCGACACGACCCCACTGGCCAAAGGGAGCGTGAGGAGACGATGCGCGTGAACAGCGCCGGGCGATGGTGGCGCGGAATGTCGAGCAGCCTGCTGGCCGTCCTTGTGGTGTCCGCGGGCCTGGCAGGAGCGCAGGAGATTGAGCCGGTACGCGGCGATGACGCACTGCCGGAGATTATGAGGGATGCGGCATTGCGCGGCGACAATGGCTTCAAGTTCCGCATCATGGTGGACAAGGTGTACATCCGGCCGGAGGCCCTCACCGATGAAGAGGACTACCGTCGTCATGCTGAGATGGGCTTCAACGTCCTCTGTCCGCGGTGGCTTGACAAAGACATGGGCGTTTTCGAGGAGGCCGCGGAGCTTGCAGCGCGCAACGGAATGTACACGATGCTGTGGCTGCGCGGGAGCCTCGGAACCGGATGGGGAAGCCCGCAGTTTGTGCATGCCGACGGCGTTGAGTATGACATGCTCAGTCCCAACTCCGATGATCTGTGGCGGGTGATGGGCGAGCGGATAGTGGCGGCAGCGCGCCTGTCGCAGCGCCTGCCCGTGATCGGCGTCTTCCTCGACTACGAGAAATACGCGCGTCAGCCCGGTGGCTTCGTCGGCCACTGCTACCCGCTGTCGTACGATGCGAAGATATTCGACGAGTTCGCGCAGGCCCGGGAGTTGACGCCACCGGACCTTGAGCCGGCAGAGCGCGCCGACTGGCTTGAGAAGCAAGGGTTGCACGATGATTTCCGAGAGTTTCAGATCGACTCGTGGCGAGCGCGCATGCGGTCGATCCGGGACCAGGTCGATGCCATCAACCCGGAGTTTCAGTTTGTGATCTACCCCTCATCATTCACGCTCTTTGTGAACGAAGTGGTGTGGACGGAACTGGCGACCGAACGGGCCCCGCTGATTGCCGCGGAACATTACACCTACGGTCGCGGCACCCCGCTCAAGGACATCTGGCCCGACTACTGGCGCGTCTCCGACGACGAGGGCGTGGCGCTCGATGTGGCGTACATCCGGAAGATGCAGCGCAAGTATCAGGACCGTGGGCCGCACCTGGTGCTTGGCGGCATCGACCCGGTGGTGCCTGGTGGAGAGGATCCGCAGTTCGTTGCCCGTGATGTCGCAGCAATGTCCGAGGTCGGTGGTGGCTACTGGGTCTTCTACGAGGGTCTCGACGCCGACAGCCGCCATGCGCAGCGCTTCGAGCAGTGGTGGAAGATCGCCAACGAGGCGATTGAGACGGGCACCTTCGAGGTGCTCAGGAGCGTGCGCACCTGGAATCCGCACGTGGCGGAGGAGTTCCTGCCGCACGAGCAGTAGCGAGCTATCTCGCGCCAACGCGGAATGTCACCTCCGCCTCGCTCCGCGCGCCACTGACGGAGGTCGCGACTGCGCGCAGCGTGTGCGCGCCGGGCGCGAGCTTCGAGGTGTCGAAGCCGTGCGGATCACCGTCGGTGTCGCCGCCGAGGGAGTAGGGGTAGCGGCGCTCGGTGTTGACAGGTTCATCGTCGATGAAGAAGCGCACCTCGCGGACGCCGTGGCGGTCGTCGATCAGTGCCACGACCTCGATCGTGCCGGTCACCACGCCATCCTCGGGAAGGCCGTCGAAGCCGCGGATCTTCAGCGGCGAATCCGGCCACTCGGCCTCATCGCCACTGGTAATATGCCGCACAAGATCGAAGAAGCGGCGCTTGTTGTCGGTGTTGATCGTCCAGCGCACCGGCGGTGTCTGATATCCATCGCGGTAGTTGTTGGTGCCCTGATCGTAGTAGCCCCATGACGCGTGGTTCTCCGCGCAGGCCCACAGACAGCTCACATCCGTGTGCGCCTCGTTGAAAACGATCGGCTTCGGCTGCTCCCGCCACGCGTCACTCTCGCGGATATCCCGAATCATCTCCACGTGCCGCTCAGGGCTCTGCCCGTTGCCGTGGACGAGCACGAAGTCCATCGCGCGCACGTGCTCCTCGTCGTGCATCCCGCCGCCGCCGAGGCTCGTCGAGCACAACAGCGTGAAGCCGTCGGCCCATGCGGACGCGCTTCGCTCACGGATGCGCTCCATCAGCTCCAGCGCCTCCACGTTCCCCGCGCGTGTGCGTATGTGCGCGCGCTCGTTGGCGACCTCGATCAGAACGTGGCGGCAGTCGCGCTCGGCGAGCCAGTCCACCAGCGAGTCGACCATCGCGCGCACGGCGTCGGGGCTCTCGATGTAGCGGTGATCGATGCCGAAGTAGGCGAGGCCGAGGATGACGGCCATCTCAAGCTCGGCGGCGCGGTCGAGGATGCGCTCAAGGCGGGCCATGTACGCCGGCTTGAGGTTGCCCGCGGGGTCGTACGCGGAGTTGATGTACTCGTGGTAGGGGAAGGGCTTTGTGTAAATCGCGCCGCCGCCCTGAAGGCAGACCGTCACCGCGAGCAGTCCCGCGTCACGCCACGACGGCATGGCGGCGACGAACTCATCAGTGTTGCGCTCGGCGTCGTACTCACCGGTGTCAGGATAGGCCCAGAGCGCGCGGGTGTCGGGATTCTCGTCGTCGAAGGTGGCCTGGACCATCCGTGAGTTGAAGAGCAGGCCCTCGATGCGGTGCCCGCGCCAGTGGCGTCCCTCGTAGGTGAGTGTGCCGTCGATCAGGAAGTCCTCGCCCTCGATGCTGACCTCCGGGCGTCCCGAGGGTGAAGCGCCGGCCGAGCACGCCAGCCCGATCGCCATCGCCGCCGTCGGCAGCAGATTCCTCACATGCACTCCCATCATCCCTCCTGTGTTCGAATGCTCGCGCTGTGCAAGTATGATCGCTTTTTGACCCCAACATTACATAGACCGCTGCTGATCATGTATATGTATGTTCAAGTTTACCTCTCAATGCTTCACAGAGCCTTCGACTTACTCTTCGGTGCCCGCGAGTGCTGCCCGGACAAGCGTCGTGTCGCGGGTGGTGAGCAGGAAGCGGCCGTCGGGGGAGATGTCCGGGGTCGCGAGGCGTCCGGTGTTGCGATCAACCAGCACCGGATCGCGCGACCCGTCGGTCGGGATCGCCCAGATGCGGAAGGTGGCGTCGCCGCTGGGAAGTGCGTAGACGATCGCCGAGCCATCGGGAGTGAAGGTCGGGTTGCGGGGAAGTCCGTCCACACGGTGGATCACCCGGGCGCTTGCGAAATCATCCGCAGGGCCGACCACCAGGTCGTAGGCGAAGGAGCCGTCCGGGCGGCGCATGCTGCGGCGGGCCGCCATCATGGTTGTTCCGTCAGGACTCCACGCCGGAGCGTAGTGGATGGCGCCCTTCTCCAGCCCCTCGACCTGCTCGCTCTCTCCGCTCTCGGGATCAACCTGCAGGATCGTGTGCCCCTGCCTCGGGATGTGCGCCCGCACGCCGATGCGACCGTTGCCCCGATTCCACGCGATCTCGCCCATGTTGCGTTCTTCGAGGAGGACCTCGGCCTCACCACCGCCGTCGGCGGGTATGAGCAGCAGCTTTCGAGTCCACTGCTTTCCACCGGCTCCCTCGCGCTGCAGCAGCATGACGGCGATGCGGTCGCCAGCGGGGCTCCACGCGAAGGACTGCACGTTGGCCTCCTCCGCCCACAGCTTCGTCTCCGGCCCGTCGCCCTCCGCCGGGATGGTGTAAATGCCCCATCCGCCCTCACCCCGCGCGCGGTAGGCGATGCGGCTGCCATCGGGGGAGTAGTGGGCGTCGAAAGCGCGGTCGGTGATCGCCTCGGTTTCGGTGAGCAGCAGGCGGTGACGCAGCAGCCAGCTTTCGGGCGAATGTGGCTCCATCTGCGCGTAGCGCTCCCACGCGCGGCGGGCCTGCGTCTCCTCGCCCATGAGCGCCCACGTCAGGCCGAGTTCGAAGTTCGCGCGCGGGTATCCGGGGGAGTTCTCTCGGGCCTGCCGGAGGACGTTCACGGCCTCATCGAGTCGCCCGAGTTCGCGCAGCGCCGCGCCCATCACCGCGTGGGAACCCGGATAGTCCGGGGCGACCGTCAGCGCCACCTCCGCGGCGCTAAGCATGTCGCCGGGGCTCTCGGCGTCGTTGATCGTGGCGCGGGCGAGGCCGGTGTATGCGGGCCCCGGCTCTCCGCCCGCCTGGATGGCCGCGCGGAATTGCTCGCGCGCTTCGTCTGCAAGGCCGCGCTGGAGCAGTACCTCGCCCAGCGCCACGTGCACATCCGGGTCGCCGGGCGTGTGGAAGAGCAGTGAGCGCAGCGCCTCCTCGGCCGGCGAGTAGCGGCCGACGGCTGCCGCAAGCTCGGCGCAACTGTGCAGCGCGGCGGTGCTGCCCGGCTCTCCGGCGGCCCACTCGCAGGCCACCGCAGCGGCTTCCTGCAGGTTGCCGGCCGCGCGCAGGTCATTCACGCGCTCGGCATACTCCTCCGCGCTCACCCTCGTCGTGACGCACAGTGACAGGGCGGCGATGGCGATCGCCGCCCCGGCCCAACCGATGCAGATCCGCGTATGCTCTCTCATCCGCGTCTCCGGAGGCCGCAATATGTTTACTCGGCGCGGAACACCTTCACCTGAGTCTCGGGAGACTCCTCCGTCCGCGTGATCCACTTCGCCTTGATGACGTAGTAGAGCGGCTTGGCGACGTTCTCGGGCAGCGCGGGCGCCGCCACCCACACCTGCCACGTCCCGTCGTCCTCGATCCTGTGGCGCGAGCCCGGCACATCGCGCAGAAGTTCATCGTTATCCTGCGCGCGCGCTTCGGTGCTGACCACGATCAGCGCGCCGGGCCTGCCGGTGCCTGAGACCTGCACGCGGCCCGCCACCCGGTCGCCCTCGCGCGGCGAGGTGATCGTGACGCCGGTTGTGACCCCCGCCTTGCCGGACGCGGCCGCCCCGAGGGCCTCTGTCAACTCGCCGCCATCGGTCGCGGTGAAGTACGCGCCCCCGCCGATCTGCGAGGTCTCCCGCAGATAGCTCTCGGCCTCCGAGCCGGCCGGGATGTCGAAGCCGACGGTGCTGATGGTGATCGAGACGCTGCTCCCCGCAAGGGCCTCCTCGGCCTCCTGGCGGGCTGTCTCGACGTTCTCACCCGGCTCACTGAGTATCTTGCGGGCGTCTGCTGGCCCGCCCGTCAGGGCGATGGCCGTGATTGCGGCAACTGCAAGCGCTGTGTGTCTCATGGGTGAGCACCCCCGGGTATCTCGCGGATGATCGTCCTCAGACCATCCATCGCTTCCTCCTGAGTGACCGACTGGCGTTCCGAGCAGTTGTCCTGCCCGTCACAGAGAATAATGAGTCGTCGAGTCTGCGTCCCGCTGGCCTCGTTCTGAAGGTAGGCCAGCGCCTTGTACATCGCGAATGTCAGCGGGGTGTCGCCGCCGGGTGAAAGCCCGCTGGTGGCGTCGGCGACGGCGGCCGGGTCCATCGTGAAGCCGACTTCCTCCCAGAGGTTGCAGCTTCCGAAACCCAGCAGCGCCCACTCGGTCTTCCCGTCATCGGTGCTGGCGACCGTTGACCTGACGGCGGCGCGCGCATCGGACATCTTGCTCCCGTCCATCGAGCTACTGCAGTCCACGAGGAAGCAGATCGACCGCTCCGGTGTCTGCTGCGGCTGGGCGGCCGGGGCGTCGCCGACCACCACGAAGGGATACTTCGCGATCACAGAGTTGAATGCGGTCTCCAACTCCCGGACCCGCGGCTCTTCGGCCTCGATCTCGCCGATGACCCGATGGCCTGCGTCGAGGACTTCCCGCTGCTTCTGCCTCAGCGCGTCGCGAAGCTGGCTGAGATTCGTGATCGTCTGCGTGTTCTCCGTGAGTATCTGTCCGGCCTGCTCGCTTTCCTTATACCAGCTCCAGAACTCAGTCGGTATTTCATACACCTTCGGCAGTCCCACGGCGGGCTTGAGCTGCCCGAAGAGCGCTTTCAGCCAGTTGAACTGAAACGTTCGCACGCCGGCGGCGAGTTTCGCGTCGATCTCCGCGATCGCGTTGTTGTACTCCACGCCGGTTTGTATCAGCGCGTCCTTCTCAGTGTTCTTCCGGTCGAGTTCGGCCCGCGCGGTGGCGACCGGAGAGTGCGAGATGAAGATGCGCACCTGATCGCCATCGGGTATCTGCGTGAGGCGGTCCTTGATCGTGAAGAGGCTGTCGCCCATCTGCCCGCAGTTGGTCTTGAAAAGATCGTCCTGACCGGCCTGCGCCTGGGTTTCGAGAAGCACGAGGCGATCGCTGAGGTGGCCCACCCGCCACTGTGTGTCATGATCGTCGGTGCCCTGCAGGGTCGCGGTCGGCGCCGCGACGGCCGTATGTCCTGCCAGGCACAGCAACACGACGGCCGAGGCGATGGAAAGCCACCGCGACCGCCGATCCCCCGATCTCACTTCAGTCATCTGCTGCTCGCTCCCTTCAGGTGGGCAGCCCATCACCTCGTCCGCGTTCCCCGGGGGCTTCCCGTTGATGCAACTGTCGGCGACGAAGGCATTGGAGCGCCCCGCCGCCGACTTATCCATCACAATGACGCGCGCGGCCGGGACTACTGATCGGCCCTGAAGACCTTCACCCGGTCGGCCGTTGACGGCCCGCCGCTGGCGGTGTACGCCCTGATCACGTAATACAACGGCTCGGCGACATTCGGCGGCAGGGTCGGAGCAGCGATGGCGAATTGCCAGTTGCCGCTCGCCGGGACGTCGTGCCGGATACCGGGGACGACCCTGAGCAACTCGTCGTCATCCTGTGTGCGCACCTCGGTGTCGATCACCAGGAACGATTCGCCCGGCGCCGTCCCCATGATCTCCACGCGTGAGGCGACCCTCGCTCCCTCGGTCGGCTCGGTGATCTTCACCTGCCCCGCCGGGGCGTCATACTCAGCCGGCTCCGGCTCGGTGGCCTCACCGCGGATAAGCAGCGTCAGACCCATGGTCGGCAGGTCCACGCGATCACCCTCGTACGCCACTCTCTCGCCCAGCGCCTCGGCCGCGAAGCGAAGCGGGATATGCGTTCGCCCGTCGATCACCCGTGGCGGCGCGTCGAGCATTTGCGCCTCGCCGTTAAGCGACGCCGTGTGAGAATCGATGCTCATCCTCACATTGAGCGCGGGCGCCTCGATTGTTACAGTACGCGTGGCGTTCTCCCAGCCGACCTCCGCGCCGTAGTGCTCGAATATCCCTCGCAGAGGAACCAGCAGACGGCCGTTCTCCTCAACCCTGTCGATCCAGATGTAATTCTGCGCGGCGCACATCGTCACGGTCGCCAGGAGCAGCACGGTTACGATTGCCAGTCTCTTCATCTTCATCCACCTCTCAGCCTGCCATCGGAACGTACTGACAGAATTCGTCGCGCGTCCTGCGAATCCTGCCGGGCAACCTGACGCAGGTCCGTCGCTGCAACCGGCGAAATGCAGGGGCGCCCGCCATCAACGACGATCGAGGAGTGCCCGCCGATGCCCGAAGCGTTGATCTGGGAGCACATGACCGTCAACGAAGTGCGCGATGCCATGGAGGCGGGGATGCGCACGATCCTCGTGCCCCTCGGCGTCACCGAGCAGCACGGATATCACCTCCCGCTGCGCACGGACTGCTACAATTGCGAGGAGATCGCCCGCCGGGCCGCCGAGCAGACCGGCTGCTTCGTCGCGCCCACGCTGGCGTACACCTACTCGGGCGGCGAACTGCCCGGAACTATCAACATCAGCCCGCACGTGGTCACGCAGATCGAGATTGAGATACTCCAGTCACTGTGTCTGCAGGGGATGCAGAATGTTGTCCTTGTGCTCGGTCACGCCGGCTCCGAGAACGACCGGGCCACGCAGGAGGCCGCGGAGATGTTCCTTCGCAATAATCCGCAGTTTCGCGACCGGAACATCGCGGTCTACCGCTTCTGGGTGAACTCCGAGACCTGCCGGAGGGCGTTCGAGGAGGGAGACTTCCACTCCGGATGGTTCGAGACTTCGATGATGCTCTACTGGGCGCCGGATGAGGTTCGCGAGGAATATGTGCTCGACGAGCCGGACGTGATGCAGATGATGCGCGAGGATCAGGATGCCTATCAGCGTCGCGAGAAGAACGTCGAGCACGAGATGGTCGTGCCGGCGGTGCGCCAGCATCCGGCGATCAGGGTGGGCGTGATGGGCGAGCCGAAGAAGGCGACCGCCGAGATCGGACGGAAGATCACCCAGGAGGCCGTGGGACCGCTGGTCGAGCTGATCGAGCAGATGCGGGAGTAGCCCGTTCGCTGAGTGCTGCCCGCCGTCGTCGTCATCCCACCTTCGCGCGGGACACGTGAGCCTTGCCTGCCACGGATTCTCGCACTGCAGAACCACGAGCGGCGCGGCTCCAGGAGCCGCGCCGCGTCCGTCGGAATCGGTTGCGTCAGATTTACTCGACGCTGATCTTCTTGCCGGACTCTTCCACCTCTTCGGTTTTCTTCGCGCGGACCTCCAGCACGCCGTCCTCCATCTTCGCCGCGACCTGCTCTTCGTCCACCATCGCGGGAAGGGGGAGACGCCGCGCGTAGGTGCCGTAGCGCAGCTCTCGGCGGAAGTAGCCGTCCTCCTCGACTTCCTCTTCGCGCTTCGTCTCGGCGCGAACCGTCAGCGTGTTGTCCTGGATCGACACGTCCACGTCTTCCTTCTTCACGCCGGGAAGCTGCGCCTTGACGACGACCTCGTCGTCGGTCTCATAGACGTCAACGGCGGGGCCGTAGTCCGCCTCCTCGGCCATCTCAGTGGTCTGCGTCGTGAACAGCCGATCCAACTCGTCGAAGAGATCGTGTGCGCGCATCATCGGACGCGCAAGCATCTGTGGCCTTCGCTGCCATCTGATCAAAGACATTCGAGCATCTCCTCCTGCACAACACAGTGTTTATCGTGCTATGCGTCCTCGTGTGTCACGCTGGATAATAGCACATTAGTCTCACGATGTCAAGGGGGCTACATCAATGTTATCAACTCATTTTCCAGTATCACTCGAGGGCCGCGCGCCGTCATGCCGACGGCCTCAACTTTTCGAAGCCTCCGCCGATTAACCATCAGGCAACGCATGCCTGCGATCATCCGCCCCTGTCGGCATGTGGAATGCATAAGAACTGGCGGCGTGAAGCGCCCCATGGCATCATGTAACTGCTGCATGTCTCGGCGGGTGCGACCGGATTTTGCAGGTAGATGCGAACGACGACCTCCCCCGCCCGAGCACACGACGCTCGGGCACCCCCTCCCTTGCCCCGCCGGGGGTGAGGTTGTCGTGGCCGCTCACCCAAAGCTACCTGCAGAATTGGGTCAGACCCCGGTCTCGCCCATGACCTTGACGCGATTGTGTAGATGTTGTACACTTCACGATGCTGAACCAGAACTTCTCGATGGGTTTTTGCCGTGCACACGCGTGCATATACGCGGGCGCGGGCGCGAGTATATGTTGATGAAACTTACAGCCGGGCCGAGTGTCTACTAAGACAGACAGCAGATGTTTCGATCTCAGATGCGCGAGGACCGGGTTCCGCGTCGATCATCATGTTGAAATTTGCGTCGCGGACAACTGGTTTGCTGATCGCCATCCTTCTGTGCGCGACATTCGCGTACGCGCAGGACAATGGGGATCGCGGGTTCTTCATCGAAAGCATCGCTCAGGAGAGCGTTGTACCCGGCGACGTGGATGCTCCCGGCAACGCGCTGGTGGACAATCTCAACGATTACGAATTCGACCTCGACCTGCCCTCGGGTCTGTCGCTTTACCGCAACTTCAACCGGCGCGAGATCAACAGGAACAACCTGTCATTCGACACCGGCATCGCGGAGGAGAGCAGCACCGGGGCGACGCTGACGCTCGGGGCGCGGACCTCGATGAGCTTCAGTCGTGAGGAGAGTTCGCTCTCGGACATCTTCCAGCAGCTTCAGGAGAGCGAGAGCACCACGACGATGTCGCTGCAGCAGGGCTTCGGCGGCGGAGATACGTCCGGGCAGTTCAGCTTCGCGCGCTCCCTGCATAGTGAACAGAGCGACGACGGCGAGGAGCTGGACACGCTCACCCAGAGGTTCGGAGTTGACACCGGGCTGGGCATGGGCATGCAGCTTACGGGTGGCTACTACACTCGCGAGGCGCAGGAGTCGGCCTTCCGGCTCCAGGAGACGGGCTGGGACGCGGACCTGAGGATGTCCCTGTCCGGCGGCGAGGGGCGGGCCCACTACGACTCCCTGACGCGAACGGCTGAGGGCCGGCGCACCAACCGGAAAGTGATCGACCTGGTCGCGCCGTTCGCGGTGCAGGGCGGCACGCTGTCGGCGGAGTATCATCTGACCGAAGCGACGACCGGGGATCGAACCGACATTGATCGCAAGACCGGTTTCGCAATGCCTCTGGACATGGTGTTTGGTGGTGGAGAGGCCAGCTTCCTTGAGACCACACAGATCCGGGGGAACAATGAGAAGCGTGACCGGGAGACCAATGTTGAACTGCCTTTGAGCATGCTTGTCGACGGCGCGGAAGCCAACTACTTCGAGACCGTGGCGATCAAGAACGACAACACGAAGATCGATCGCGAGACCAGCGTTGTCATGCCTCTGAGCATGCTGGTGGATGGCGCTCAAGCCAGCTACCTCGAAACCGTGGCGGTTAAGAACAACAACGAGAAGATTGATCGAGAAACCCGCATCGTAATGCCGCTGGACATGTTGATCGATGGAGCCGAGGCCAGCTACCTTGAGCTGACGCAGATTCGCAATGACAATCGCCAGGAGAAGAGCATCCTCAACTTCGCGACGCCGTTCCGGGCCTTCGGCCATGACGCGAGCTTGCAGCATACCGAGACGGAGACAGTCCAAAACGAGCGGACGAGCGAAGAGAGTGTCACCCGTCTGGCGGCGAAGTTCGACGGTGGTCAGGGCTTCATCGAGCGTACTCGCACGGTGGAATCAAAAGGCGAGGACCTCGAGCACCGGGCTCGCCTGCGTATGCAGACGCCGGATATCGGTTTGAGCGAGTGGGCGAACGTCACGGCCAGTCAGGTGCGAGATGAACTCGAGGGCGAGGAAACCAGCCGGGTGTCGCGCGTGGACCTGAGCATTGAGCCGTTCGATCCGCTCGAGGTACACGCGATCTACACTCGCCATGAGGCGCCGGGCATGGAGACGCGCGCCGATCATGATATCAAGACCGCGCTGTCGCTTTCGGATTCCGCGCTTCTGCAGGGCGCGATCCGGGAGATCAGTCGGGACGACGGTTCACCGTCCCTCGTCCGGGATTTCGAACTGACGAAGCGGGCCGGCGACACCGGTCTCGACATGCGCCTGGGCTTCCTCTCGCTTGGTGCGCAGAATCAGGAATCCGACGGCGAGATGCTGGGGCAGTTGAAGTGGGACGCGGGTTCGGACATTGGGCTGAGCGCCTTCTACACTGAGTACAATGATAAGAAGAAGAAGCCGCTTGACGACCCGACGACCACGCTGGAGCTGCGCGCGGGCGATCCAGCCAACCTCGGCTTCCGGGCAGGCTACTCCGATCACGCCGGTCGCGATGAGCCTGAGCGGTCGCTCGGATTCGCGACGGAGGCCTTCGGCGGCGGGCTGAAGCTCGATTACATCCAGAATCCGCTCGATCCACGGGGCAAGTCGGTGATGCTTTCGGACGTTTACGAACTCGCCTTCAAGCGCCAGGTGATGGGCAGCGTGTCGATGGACCTTGGCTACCGCTACTTCATGCCGAAGACCGGAGAGGCGCTGGACACCGATCACTTCTTCAAGCTGCAGCTTGACGGCGGCAATGTCAATGATGGCGGACAGATCGCGCTGAAGTATCTGTCGGGACAGTACGTGCCCTATCCGAAGCGGCACGACCCGCCGGCCTCCGTGCTGGATCTGAGCTATGAGAAGCGCTGGCCGTCGGACGAGGGTCGCCTGAAGCTGTCGTTCAGCCGCGAGGAGGCGCCTGAGTTGTCCACGAACGTTGACGACAACTTCGAGGCCGAGGTGAAGTACGAGACGGTCTTCTGAGGGCTGAGAGGCTCACCGGAGCGTTCGCGGGCCCGCCGGCAAACGGGCCCGCGCGCATGTACGATCAGTCGTCGTGGAGCTGATAGACCTCGATGAAGTCCACGGCGATCGTTGAGTGCCACAGCGTGAAGCCTATCCTCCCGCGGGTGTGCGGCGACGGGTCGGTGAAGTCGTGGAGCAGTTCGCCGTCAACGAGGTAGCGCAGGCGCGGTCCCTGCTTGAGGACTTCGATGGTGTAATCCACGCCGATTTCGGGAAGGATGTCCGTCCGCTCGCTGACGTTGTCGTAGCCGGGGCTTCGTCGCAGGCGCGTGTGCCGCCATGTCCAGGTGAAGAAGTACCCCTCGTACTGATCGTCCCCGATGCGGTTGGGGCCGGTGGCCTCCTCGGCGAGGTCGCGGTAGACGTGGCGGATGTCGGCCCCATCCGGCCCGCTGACGAGGAAGCGGAAGTTGAGATTCTTGCCGCCATCGGGGCGTTCGTCGGTTCGCCAGTCGTCCTCCGGTTCGAGCAGTCGCGCCCGAAAGCGCACGTAAAGGTCGCCGGCGAACTCGCGGTCAGACCAGATCGTGGAGCCGCCCGGGCCCCAGCGCCCGATGAGGCGGCCGTCCTCGACGTACCACTCGGTCTGCGGTGTGAGGTCCTCCCATCCCTCCAGAGTGCGGAATGTGTCGCCGAAGATCAGCCTGGCCGGAAGCTCCTCTCCGCTGCATGTGATAGTGGGAACTTCCGCCGGCGCGCCCGCCAGGGCGCCGCAAAGTGACAGTATCATCGCCGCCATCGCCCGACACCTCCCGTGCCTGCTTTCACGAGGTTCTTATTCGCAGAGGGGCGGCCGATCCCTTCCATGCAGGATTCGCACGGGGTGATGGCGCATAGTACCTCAGCGATTGCGAAGGGGTGCGGCCCGGTGGAATTTGAAGTCAGAGACAGGATCGACAACCAGTACACCGTCCTCGAGAAATTCCGCGGTGGGATGAGCGTGGTGTACATTGTCCTCGACGACTTCTCGCAGAAGCGATTCGCGGTGAAGACGGTCAAGGAGGAGATGCTGGAAGATCGCACCGCCGTCGATCGCTTCGCGCAGGAGGCTCGCACGTGGATGAACCTTGGCCGTCACGAGCACATCGTGGAGGCGATCATCTACCGGGAGATCAAGGGCCAGCCCTTCCTCTTTCTTGACTACGTTGACGGGGCGAGTCTGGGCGATCTGATCGACGAAGAGGACCAGCTTTTCCCTCCGCAGGTGGTGGAGTACGCGCTGCAGACGTGTGAGGGAATGAGCTACGTCCACGGTGCCGATGTCGGGCCCGGCGAGGGTGGGGTCATCCACCGTGACCTCAAGCCCGCGAACATCATGATCGATCGCCGCGGGCATGTGAAGATCACCGACTTCGGCCTCGCGAAGGTGCATGGGATGTCAACGCGTCTGACCGACGCGGGGATCGGGCTCGGAACCTACGTGTACATGCCACCGGAGCAGTTTCTCGACGCCGCGTCCGCAGATCGGACCTCGGACATATACTCCTTCGGGGTGGTGCTCTACCGGACGCTCACCGGCGAGTATCCGGTGCGCGGTGACAGCGTGGGGAGGCTCATTCACAACATTCTTGAGAGCGAGCCGATTCCGCTGACCGAGCATCGCGACACGCTGCCGGATGGACTGAGTGACATTGTGTCGCGTTGCCTCGCCAAGAAGCGCGCCGATCGTTTCGCTGACTTCGGCGCAGTACACGAGGCGCTGCTGTCGGTCCTCCAGGAGGTAGAGGAAGCCTGCGCCGATGAGGACGTGCTGCGGTGTGAGGTCTGCGGCTACCGCACCACCTACCGCCACCTGTCCTGCCCGATCTGCGCCGCCTCAATGCACGAGGTAGAGCCGGCCCGGGAGCAACTGGAGGAGCCCGAGGAGCCGGAGTCCGCGCCCCCGGCTTCGACGCCTGAGCAGGTCGAGCGGGCTGACGATCTCTTCGACCGGGCAATCGGCCTGCGCGAGGAGGGAAGGCTGCGGGAGGCGCTGGATCTTCTTCGCAACGCCATCGAGATTCGCCCTGACCTTGATGAAGCGCGTGAGGTGCTCGACGAGGTCGCGCTGGAACTGGCGCGAAGCAAGGCCGACCGTCGGGAGGCCGCGTACAACTGGCCGATGTTCCGCGGCAACATCACCCGATCCGGATATACCCCGGAGGTCGTGGTGCCGCCGCTGATTCGGCGCTGGCAGTTCGAGATCGGCTCATGGGTCCTCAGCTCACCGAGTGTGTCGAACGGCGTGGTCTATGTCGGCGGCCGGACGGAGAGGTCGGGGAAGGCAGGGCGCCTCTGCGCACTCACCGCGAAGCGCGGCGAACTGGTCTGGGAGCGTTTCACGAACTACGAGATCAACACCGGCCCCGCGATCGTGCGCGGGCAGCGTCTCTACGTCGGCGCCCATCGCCAGCTGCTCTGCCTGGATGCCGCTGATGGCCAGCGCCTGTGGGGCCTGATGGTGGATGACCTCGTCGAGACGAGCCCCGGGGTCGCCGGCGATCGGCTCTACTTCGCGGACGCATCCGGAGCGGTCTACGCGATCTCCCCGGATGACCGCCGCATCGTCTGGAAAGTTCACACCGGGATGCCGGTGTTCTCCTCGCCGGCTGCTGCACGTGGCGAGCTTTACATCGGGTCGAGCGACTACATGGTGCGCTCGCTCAACGCGGAGACGGGGGAGACGAACTGGGAGTTTGCGACGGGCGGTGAGATTATCAGTACCCCGGTCATCGCCGACGGGGTGGTCTACGTCGGCTCGTGTGACAACCGACTCTACGCCCTCGACGCCGCGACAGGCGGGAAGCGCTGGGAGTTCCAGACGGGCGGGGAGATCCACAGTTCGCCGGCGGTTCACGAGGACAGGGTCATCTTCGGCTCGCGTGACGGCCGACTCTACGCCATCGATCGGCGGACGGGCAAGCGCCGGTGGCACTTCGAGACGGAGGACTGGGTGAACTCATCTCCGGCGATCAGCGGCGGGACGGTCTACTGCGGCTCGCATGACGGGCATCTCTACGCGCTGGAGATCAACAGCGGCGTCTGCGTCTGGGATTACGAGACAAACGGCGAGATCGCGTC
>JBKHFA010000039.1:0-17981 GCA_046540615.1 Armatimonadota bacterium
GCGACTGGTACTTGTTGGCCTTGGGCTTGGCGATGTAGTCGGTGAACATGCCCTGGATCGGGATCCACAGTTGGTGGACGAGGCCGAGCGCGGCGTAGCAGTCGGCGACGGTGTCGGTGATGATGCGGATGGCCGCGAGATCGGCGATGCGGTCGAAGCTGATGTCCTGCTTTTTCATCTTCTCGGCGATGGAGTAGATGTGCTTGGCGCGGCCCTGGACGGTGGCGCGGATCCCGGCCTGCTCGAGGCGGCCGCGCACGGCGGTGCGCACGGCTTCTATCCGCTCCTCGCGCTCCTGCCGGCCGAGGCCGAGCATGTGCGCGACCTCGTAGTACTTCTCCGGGTCGATGTAGCGGAATGCGAGGTCCTCAAGCTCCCACTTGAAGCGCCAGATTCCGAGCCGATGGGCCAGCGGCGCGAAGATCTGCAGCGTCTCCTGGGCGGTGGCCTCCTGCTTGTCGGGCGGGAGGGCGTAGAGGGTGCGCATGTTGTGAAGCCGGTCGGCGAATTTGATGAGTATGACGCGGATGTCCTCGGCCATCGCGAGGAACATCTTGCGAAGGTTCCCGGCCTGGCGCTCCTGGCGGGTCTGAAAGCTCAGCCGGGTCAGCTTCGTGACCCCGTTGACGAGCGCGGCGACCACCTCGCCGAACTCCTCCTCAATCTGCTCGATCTCGACATCGGTGTCTTCGACGACATCGTGAAGGACGCCGGCGATGACGGTGTCGGGGTCGGCCTCGATCTCGGTGAGGATCTCGGCGACGGCGAGGGGGTGGCTGATGAAGGGGTGCCCGGTGGAGCGGGGCGGATTCTGCTCATGAGCCCGGTCGGCGTGTTCGTACGCGGCTTTGAGCCGGGCGATGTCATCCTCCGACCAGTAGCCGGATACCCGGGTGATCACTGCGTTCAGATTGTCTGGGTGAGTGGTCGCCATGTCAGTCCTGAGACGCTTCACGGGGGCGTAATGTGCGATTGTGAGTATATCACGCGCCCGGCCCGGACGCAATTCGGCGGACTGCGACCTGGCTCCCCTGAGGCGTGGCCGCGTCGTTGACATGCCCCTGTCAAACTGCTACTCTGTCGGCAGGATGACGAGGCATAGACCGGCGACTGTGGCAGTCACCGGCGCTGCGGGCATGCTTGGACAGGAGGTGTGCCTCGCAGCGCCATCGTGGGTTTCGCTCGTTCCGCTGACACGGGCCGACGGGGACCTCAGCGAGGCTGAGGGAGCGGCCGCCGCCCTCGGCGAAGCGCGGCCGGATGCGGTGATACACTGCGCGGCCTTCACCGATGTTGACGGGGCGACCCGCGATCCGGAGGCGGCGAGGCGTGGGAATGTCGTGGCCACGCGGAACGTCGCCCGGATATGCGAAGAGCTTGACGCGCGGCTGGTCCACCTCAGCACCGACTACGTCTTTGATGGGATCTCCGAGGGGGTTTACGTTGAGTCGAGCAAGCCCTCCCCGCTGAATGTCTACGGGGAGACGAAGCTGGGCGCCGAGCGCGAGGCCGCGGATGTTCGGAAGCACCTGATCGTTCGCACCCAGTGGCTCTTCGGCCCTGCCGGGCGCAATTTCATCGAGGCGATCCTTGAGGCGGCGAGGGCGGGCAGGGCGCTGCAGGTCGTGCAGAATGAGTTCGGGCGGCCGACGTACACGCCCGACCTCGCGCGCGCCATCTGGCAGATGCTGGAGGCGTCGGTGACCGGGGTCGTACACGTTACGAATGAGGGCACGTGTTCGCGCCTTCAGTTCGCCCGTGCGGCGCTGGACGAAGCGGGGCTGGAGGACACACCAATCAGCGGAATTGACAGCGATCAGTGGCCGAGTCCGACGAAGCGGCCGCTTCATGCGGTGCTGGCGAGCGAGCGGCTTGATGAGGCGGGCGTGGCGCCGTTGCGCCACTGGCGGGAGGCGCTGGGGGATTACGTGGCGCAGTTGCGCGCCCGGTGGGATGATGAAATGAACGCCGGCGGGTAAGGGGAGGGGATCGATGTCCGAGCAGAGAGTGAGAGCAAAACGCGCGCGCGCTCCCGTGCGGATCGACCTTGCCGGCGGGTGGAGTGACGTGCCTCCGTTCAGCAGCGAGGCCGGTGGGGCGGTCGTGAACATCGCGATCAGCCGCTACGCGTACGCCACGCTCATCGGCAACGACAGCGGGGAGTTTGTGCTGGAGTCGGGCGATTACGACGAGTACATCCACGCTCGTGACATCCGCGAGCTTGAGTACGATGGTTCGCTGGATCTTTTGAAGGCAGCCGTCCGGCGGATGAATGTGCGGTTCGGCGGGCATCTGATCACGCGGTCGGAAGCGCCGCCGGGCTCGGGCACCGGATCGAGCGCGTCGATGGGCGTGGCGCTGGTGGGGTTGCTGGACGCGATCCTCGATCGGGGCATGTCGCGGATGGAGATCGCGGCGATGGCGAATCTGCTTGAGACCGAGGAGCTTGGGATAGACGGCGGCAAGCAGGATCAGTATGCCGCGGCCTGCGGAGGCCTGTCGGCGATGGTCTTCGAGGACCCTGAGGTGAAGGTCGAGCCGCTGGAGCCCTCGCGGGACTTTCTGCTTGAGCTGGAGAAGTCGATGCTGCTGGTGTACACGGGGAAGTCTCGGCTGTCGGGTGATATCATTAAGACCGTGATGGGCGCCTACCGGCGCAACGAGGAAGCGATGACCGAGCCTCTGATGAGCATCCGGCAGGCCGGGCACGAGATGCGCGAGGCGATCCTCGATGAGGACCTCGCGCGCGTGGGCGAGGTGCTGAGCCGCAACTGGGAGAATCAGAAGCGTCTTTACGACAGCATGACGACCGCGAAGATCGAAGCGTTGTTTGATATTGCGGGGCGCGACGGCCTGCTCGGCGGGAAGGCCTGCGGGGCCGGTGGTGGCGGCTGCATCGTGCTGCTGTGTGAGCCGGACAGGGAGCATGTCGTGCGACGGGACGTCGAGGACCTCGGCGGGCAGTGCATCGACTTCAACTTCGACCACGAGGGGCTCGTTGTCTGGGAGCCCAGCAGAGAAGGGAAGCGGGAAGCGACATGAACTTCGACATTGCGGATGCGTCACTGGCGCCTCAGGGGAAGCTGCGGATTGAGTGGGCCGACCAGCAGATGCCGGTCCTGCAGCAGATTCGGGAACGTTTCGCGAATGAGACGCCGCTTGCGGGCCAGCGACTGGCGGCCTGCCTGCATGTAACGACGGAGACTGCGAATCTGATGCGCGCGCTCAAGGCCGGGGGGGCCGAGGTGGCGCTGTGTGCCAGCAATCCGCTCAGCACGCAGGATGACACGGCCGCGTCGCTGGTGGAGGACTACGAGATTCCGGTCTTCGCGATCTGTGGTGAGGACCGTGACACGTACTACGATCACCTCAACGCCACGCTGGACATGAAGCCGACGATCACGATGGACGACGGGGCTGACCTCGTCTCCACGATCCACTCGGAGCGGACGGACCTGATCGACACCATCATCGGCGGGACCGAGGAAACGACCACCGGTGTCATCCGTCTCCGGAGCATGGCCACCACCAACGAGCTGCGCTACCCGATCATCGCGGTGAATGACGCCAACACCAAGCACCTCTTCGACAACCGCTTCGGCACCGGCCAGAGCACGATCGACGGCATCATCCGGGCGACGAATATTCTGCTGGCCGGGCGCACGGTCGTTGTCTGCGGCTTCGGCATGTGCGGTCGGGGAGTGGCGATGCGAGCCCACGGGATGGGCGCGAAGGTCGTCGTGTGCGAGGTCGAGCCACTGCGGGCGCTGGAGGCGGCGATGGAGGGCTACGACGTGATGCCGATCGCCGACGCGGCCGAAGTCGGTGATGTCTTCGTGACCGTCACCGGGGATACGTCGGTGATCCGCGCGGAGCATTTCGAGGCGATGAAAAACGGCGCGATCCTGTGTAACGCCGGGCATTTCGACGTGGAGATCGACCTGGTGGACCTGCGCGAGATGGCGGTCGAGCGGCGGGAGGTCCGGCCGTCAACCGAGGAATTCAGGCTCGAGGACGACCGTCGAATCTACGTGCTCGGCGAGGGGAGGCTGGTGAATCTCGCCGCCGCTGAGGGCCATCCGGCCTCGGTGATGGATATGAGCTTCGCGAACCAGGCGATGTGTTCGGAGTTCCTCGCCAGTGGCGTGGCGAAGCTGGGGCTGACGGTTCACTCGGTTCCGGAGCAGATTGACAATGAGATCGCCGCTTTGAAGCTCGAGTCGATGGATATTGAGATCGATGAACTGACGGAGAAGCAGAAGGAGTACCTGAGCAGTTGGAGGCAGGGCACCTGAGGGTGCGGCCACGATGCTGACGGGCGATTTGCTGCTCTTTACGCTGATAGCGGGCGGGACACTGGCTTTTGCGAGTGTGCTGCGCCAGGCGCTGGCCGGTGAGCAGGACCATCCGCCGCCGCACCTTGACGCGCGCGGTCTGCTGCTCTTCGTCCCGCTGCTGGTGCTGCTGCCCGCGGGGGCGCCGCTGCACGTACTGGTCCCGCTGATGGCGGGGCTGGCCGTCTATCTTCTGACGGCGCTCGGCGCGGTCCTGGGCATGCCGCGGGGCACACACGTGTTCCTCGTACTTGTCGCGGCCACGGTGCTCTTCGTCCACGGGGTGCAGATCGAGACGGTCCGGATTCCGCTGACGGGCTCGGTGGTGGAGCTTGGCTGGCTGTCCTTCCCGATCACGCTCGCCTGGCTGCTGGCCTGCGCCGTGCTCTTCGGTCGGGCCGGGAGCATCCCGAGCGTCGCCTACGGCGTGGCGGGGATCACCGGCGTTACGTTCTACGTGATCTGCCTGATGGTCCCGTGGGCAACGGGGCCGGATGCGCGGATGCTCGCGTTGACTGTCGCGGCGGTGGGTCTTGCCCAGTTGCCGCGCTGGGGGCAGGTGTCGCAGAGACCGTCGATGTCGGGCAGCTACGCGATGGGCTTCATCATCGGCGCGCTTGCCGTCGCAGGCTCGCTGAAGCACGCGGCCGCGATCGCCGCGCTGCTGCCGATCCTGCTGATCAGCGTTCCGCTGTTCGGCGCTACCTGTGCGTACATCTCCCGGTGGCGCGGGATGCGGATCGGCGAGCGGCGGCAACATCTGCACGAGTTTCTGCTTCAGCGTGGGTACTCCCCCCGGCAGGTGCTGCTTGTGCTGCTCGGAATGACCGCGTACATGGGCGCGCTGGGGCTGCTGATGGTGACGCTGATCCCGCAGCCGGCGTGGCTGAAGGTGCTGGTGCTCGTGGTCGGCCTCTCCGTCGGGCCGCCGCTCGGCTACCTGGTCCTGCGGATGATGCGGCGCGAGCGGCTGGAGTCGACAACCGGTGAGCCGCGCACGGTCGAGATGTTCAATGTGCGCCTTCATCCGGCCACCATGGAGCAGGCGCTTGCCCGCGCAGAGGAGTTTCTGCGCGACGGGCAGCCTCGGATGATCGTAACCAGCGACACCTCGGCGGTGGTCCGCGCGCAGGAGGACGAGGAGCTTCGGACGATCATCAACGAGGCGGACCTTGCGACGATGGATGGTCAGGGCGTTGTCCTGTGCGCGCGGATGCTGAACTTCCCGGTCGCCGGGCGCGTTCCCGGCTGCGACATGATGCAGCATTTGTGTGAGATATGCGGCCGGCTTGAGAAGCCCGTGGCTCTGCTGGGAGCGGCGCCCGGCGTCGCGCAGGAGGCCGCGCGGGTACTTGAGCAGCGCTACGAGGGACTCAGGGTCGTCTACCAGCACCACGGCTACTTCGACGACCACGAGGAGCAGCGCATCGTCGAGGAAATCCGCGAGGCCCGGCCGGCGGCGTTGTTTGTCGCGATGGGCATCCCGAAGCAGGAGAAGTGGATCAAGCGGCACATGGAGCAGTTGCAGGTGCCGGTGTGCATGGGTGTTGGAGGCACGCTCGATGTGATCGCGGGCCATGTAAAGAGAGCGCCGGAGTGGATGCAGCGCTGCGGACTTGAGTGGCTCTACCGCACGGCGATGGACCCGAGGCGTCTTCCACGGCTGGCGTTGCTGCCGAAGCTTTTCATCTGGACGATTCGCGAGGTGATTCGCCCCGGTGTGCGCGAGCCAGCACCCGCGGCCCGGGGAAAGGGCGCCGACGGAGATTAGCCGCGACGCCGGGACACGGAGGTCTGGTCTCATGAGTGACGTCGTTGTCGTCGGTTCGATGGCGCTTGACAGCGTGAAAACGCCCTTCGGGGAGGTCGAGCGGGCTGTCGGTGGCGCCGCGGTGTATGCCGCCGCGGCGGCGAGCCTGCTGGCGCGACCGGCCGTCGTCGGGGTCGTCGGGGACGACTTCCCGCAGGAGGCCCTCGACTTCCTCGCATCACGAGGGGCCGATCTTGAGGGCGTCGAGCGGATCGAGGGCGGCGCGTCGTTCTTCTGGAGCGGCGTCTACGACTACGAACTCGGCGACCGGGAGAGCCTCGCGACCGAGTTGAACGTATTCGGGGATTTCGACCCCGTGCTCCCGGAGAGCTACCGGGACAGCAGATTCTGCTTCCTCGCGAACATTCAGCCGCAGGTGCAGCTTGCGGTGCTCGAACAACTCGACGAGACCTGCTTCACGATGTGCGACACGATGAACTACTGGATCGAGAGCGAGCGGGATGCGCTCTGCGAGGTCCTCAGCCGCGTTGACCTTGCGCTTCTCAACGACGGCGAGGTGCGCCAGCTTGCGGACACCGCGAATCTCGGCAAGGCGGCCGAGCATGTGCTGGAGATGGGGCCGCGTTACGTGGTGGTCAAGATGGGCGAGTACGGCGCGACCCTGGTCTCACACGATGAGTACTTCACGATCCCGTCCTATCCGCTGCCCAACGTGGTTGACCCGACCGGCGCCGGCGACAGCTTCGCCGGGGGGATGGTCGGCTACCTCGCGCGGCAGGGCGACTGCTGCCACATGAATCTGCGCCGGGCGATGGCCTCCGGCACCGTCGTCGCCTCCGCCGCGATCGAGGACTTCAGCCTCGGCGGCCTCGAGCGGCTTGACGTGGAGGAACTTCAGCGGCGCTACCGGACGTTGCGAGAGATAGTGCGCTTCGAGGCGCTTGAACTTGAGAATCTCTGAGGCGGCGGAGTTTCTTTGACAATCCGAGGTGAGGGAGAAGGACCACGCAGGCCACCGGCGAATTAACTTAATTCGTGGCACCTGCTGATGGACGTCCGGGGCGTGCGCGAAGGGAGAGGGAAGCAGGATGACGATCGATCAGATCGCAGAGTTGCTTGGAGAAGACAGAGGACTGCTTGAGTATGAGGCCGCCGGGATGGATAGCGGGAGGCTGCACCTGCCGGGGCCTGACTTCGTTGAGAGGGTCCTGATCAACACGGATCGCTCGACCCGCGTACTGACGAATCTCAGACGGCTGTGGGGGCACGGGCGCCTCGGCGGTAGCGGCTATGTCTCGATCCTTCCGGTGGACCAGGGGATCGAGCACAGCGCGGCGTCGGCGTTCGCGCCGAATCCGGATTACTTCGACCCCGGCAAGATAGTGGAACTGGCGCTTGAGGGCGGGTGCAACGCGGTCGCGTCCACGCTGGGCGTACTCGGCTCGGTGAGCCGGAAGTATGCCCACCGGATCCCGTTCATCGTGAAGCTCAATCACAGCGAGTTGCTGCAGTATCCCAATGACAACGACCAGGTGTTCTACGGCTCGGTCGAGCGCTGCTGGAATCTCGGCGCGGCGGGGATTGGAGCCACGATCTACTACGGCTCCCCGCGCAGCGACCGGCAGATGCAGGAGGTCGCGGCGGCGTTCGAGCGCGCGCACGAACTCGGGATGTTCACTGTCCTGTGGACCTATCTGCGCAACAGCGAATTCAAGCGCGACAAAGACTATCATCTCTCCGCGGACCTCACGGGCCAGGCGAACTACCTCGGTGTGACCATCGAGGCGGACATCGTCAAGCAGAAGCAGCCTGAGAACAACGGCGGCTACCCGGCGATGTCGGAGGACGGCGACTACGGCAGGACCGATGACCGCCTTTACAACGGAGAGCTTATCCCCGACAATCCGATCGAGTGGACCCGCTGGCAGGTTGTCAACTGCTACATGGGCCGCGTAGGTCTGATTAACTCGGGAGGCGCCTCCGGCGGCGAGAGTGACCTTGCGCAGGCCGTCCGCACCGCGGTGATCAACAAGCGCGCGGGCGGGATGGGCCTGATCTCCGGCCGGAAGGCGTTCCAGCGCCCGATGAACGAGGGCGTGAAGTTGCTCAACGCAATTCAGGACGTGTATCTCTGCCAGGACGTCACCGTGGCCTGACGCAGGTCGGGCACGGATTTCATAGCCGACAAACGAACGCGGCCGGCGCACGCGAAAAGATGAGGCGTGCGGGAGGTCGCCCGTGTCTCATGGTTCATTGACACGCAACCTGAGCACGAACCAACCCCAGGAGGGTGGATACGATGGGATCGCTTCTGACAGGACGTGAGCTGCGCACGATCTTCGACGCAATGTGTCCGTTCGACGAGGACTTGAACCTCAAGCCCGAGGACGAGCGGGTGACGCTGCTGGCCGCCAACTCGAACAACTGGTGGCAGACCCGCGCGTTCGTGATGCTCTCGGCGCTCGGCGAGCAGTCGCCGATCATCGTTCAGTTCTCACACAACTCCAACACCAAGGTCGGCGGCCGCCCGGGCAAGATCTTCACGCCCGAGGGGCTCGGCTACCGCGGCAACGCGGCGCTCTACGGCGCGAAGGCCAACATCGACTGGATCGCCAGCGAGGCGGAGGCATTCGGCGCCGACCTCGTCGCGGTCTCGCTCGACCACTTCGCGGTTCCCGAGTTCGACCGTGAGAAGGAGTACCAGCAGCGCGCATGCCCGACCGGCGCGTCGGACAAGGTCGCGCAGGCGTGGAGCTTCATCGAGGACGCCGGCCTGACCGACCAGGTCGAGGAGATGACGCCGGAGCTGGCCTGCAAGTACGAGGCCTATCTCTCGAGCGAGGACTACCAGGCGTTCGTCTCGGACTTCATGGGCACCGTTGACATCATGAAGCCGGCATGGGGCATGATCGACACCGAGGGCATCCCCGCGGTGCTCGACTTCGCCATCACCCGCGACGTGGCCGACGCCGTGCGCATGGGCCTTGGCAACACCGACATGATGCTCGAGGCCGAGCTTGGCGCGACCGGCAAGTCCGGCGACCAGGTCGAGTACAAGAAGCTCAGCGAGGCGGAGCTTGAGCGCTTCGCGGCTCTGACGGCGGCGTTCGTGGACTACACCGGCGCCGAGGGCCTCGCCTACGACATCGGCATGAAGCACGCCGCGAAGGCGGGCGAGACGCACCCGATCGATGAGGAGAAGCTGGAGGTCGTCGAGCGCTCGATCATTGAGCAGACCGGCGTCTACGCTCCCTTCGCCCAGCACGGCGGCACCGGTTCGGCGGGCGTCGCGAAGGGCCTCATCGGCAAGACGAACATCAACACCGCGTTCCTCGTTGCCGGCTCGCAGGCGCGCCACGAGCATTTCGCCGCCGATCCGGAGGCAGTCAGGGGCGGCGAGAAGGGCATCTGCGGCACCGACGTCGAGACGAACGTCTATCTCGAGGCGGTATACAACGAGGCGCTCTCGCGCATCGAGCCGACCGGCAGCTACCAGTCCGGCCCGGACTGCTTCGAGGCGCTCGGCTGGTAAGCCGCGTTTCAGCCGACACGAGAACATCAGGCAGCCGGGCCGCCAACGGCCCGGCTGCCGCTGTACGCGACACGGGAGGCGCGAGATATGCAGATACACGAGTGTGACGTGCTGGTCGTCGGAAGCGGAGGCGCGGGTCTGCGGGCGGCGGTGGAAGCCGCAGAGGCGGGCACCGACGTCATCGTTGCCACCAAGGGCGTTCCAGGTGCATGCGGGACCACGTACACCGCCGCATCGGACTGGATGGCATTCGGGGCAGCCTTCGGACACGCCGATGAGGCGGACAGCCCGAAAGAGCACTGGATCGACATCATGGTCAAGGGCGGGCTGCTGTGTACGCCCGAACTTGCCCGCGCGATCGCCGAGGACGCCCCCGATCGCTTTCAGGAACTCGAGGACTGGGGCGCGGACTTCGACAAGACCGAGGACGGCCGCTTCGTCCAGATCCTCAGCGACGGCGCCCGCTACGCCCGGGCCTGCGGCCGCGGCGCGGACACCGGCCCGATCATCGTGGATGTGCTGATGGACCGCTGCCGCGAGATCAACGAGGAGGACGGCCCGGGGTCGGTGGAGTTCCTCCCTCGAACGATGATCGTGGATGTCGCGGTCGATGGAGGCGCCGTCCACGGCGCATGGGGCGTTGGGGTGGCTGACGACGAGCCAGTGGCCATCACCGCGCCGGCGGTGGTGCTGGCGGGTGGAGGAGCGGGCGAACTCTACGCCGTGAACGTCTTCCCCGGCGGACAGACCGGTGATGGCTATGCGGCCGCGCTTCGGGCAGGATGCCCGCTGGTGAACTTCGAGTTCATCCAGATCGGCCCCAGCATCGTCCACCCGATCAACTTCGCGCTGTCAGGCGTGTTCTGGCGGCTCAACCCGGAGATCACGAATGTGCTGGGCGAGCAGTTCATCCCGCGTTACGTCCCCGAGGGCGTGGACGTGAACGAGGCGATCTTCATCAAGGGCGTCTCGTATCCCTTCACCATCCGCAACGCGAGCAAGTGGGTCGATGTCGGGGTCTTCACCGAGATCCGCGAGGGCCGCGGCACCGAGCATCGCGGGGTCTTCATGAGCCTCGCGCACCTCGAGGACCATGTCATTGAAGAGGACGCCTGCGTCCCCTTCGAGCATCTCCTCAAGCACGGCCTCGACCTGCGGAAGGAAGCCATCGAGTTCGCGCCGGCCGTCCAGCATTTCAACGGCGGCGCGCGGATCGACCTGCAGGGCGCGACCCGTGTCAGCGGCCTCTTCGCCGCGGGCGAGAATGCCGGCGGGCAGCACGGCGCCGATCGCCCGGGCGGCAACGCGCTGGCCGACTCGCAGGTCTTCGGTCGCCGGGCCGGTGAGGGCGCGGGCGGTGTGGACGGCAGCGCCGACGCCGACTTCGTCCGGGAGTTCGCGGAGGCCGGCATGGCGGCGCTCGCGCCGACCGACGGCGGCGAGGACGTCGATGAGATCATCGACGACCTTGCGTGGGAGATGTGGAAGGGCGCGTCGGTGGTGCGCACCGACGAGAGCCTCAACGCCGCGCTTGCCGCCGCCGAGGATGCCGCCGGGCGACTCGAGGAAGCGTCCGGCTCCATCGCGCGCCTGGCCGAGGCGCGGAATCTCGCGCTGCTGGGGCGCTGTGTGGCGATTCCGGCGCGCATGCGCGACGAGAGTCGGGGCACGCACTACCGCGCCGACGTCGATGCGGTGAACGATCCGGACTGGCAGCGGCAGATCGAACTGTCGCTGGCCGATGGTGAGGTGCGCGCTGAGAAGCAGGACCGGATCGAGATGACAGGAGAGCTTGCCGGCCTCGAAGAGAAGCTGGAGGGCTGATCGGACATCGGGGGACGACGCAATTCGGCCGATCTGATCGCGCATCGGGTCGGCCGCCCCTTTGCGGGGAACAGATTTGCGCAGGGAGTGCCATGGAGTCGGAGGACACAGACCGGACTGAGGTCGGACCGCAGTCAGAGGAGGAGCGGACGGAGGACGTTCGCTCTCGGGCTCTGGTGCCTGTGTCGCGCAGACGCGGCCTGCGAGACCCGGGGCCGAAGCTGATGGCGGGTCTGTGTTACTTCGCGTGGCTGGGGTGGATCACCGCCCCGGCGCCGCTGATGCTGCTGAACTCCAGCGGGATGCTCAAGGCGCGGAGGGTCCCCTACCACCTGTTCGCCGCGGCCGGGTGGAGCACGTTCGTCGTCGTCATCCGCGCCGTCTTCTGGGTGGTGACGACGTGGCTTGACATATCCCAGTGGGCTCATGCTGAAGCCGTCAACAATGTCGTGCGCCTCATCGACCTTGTGGTCGTGCTTTCATTCGCGCTGCTGCTGTCATGCTGGTGGGCGCTTGAAGCGCTTCTGGGCAGGGAACTGCCGGTTGCGCGGCTCTCCGACTGGGCGCGCGAGAAGGCGGATCACTTCCTCGGGCGGGACTGACCGACGGGGCCCGCTGATTGTGACGGGCGCGGCCACGATGCCGCGCCCGTCTTTACCTGAGCGGGCCGCCCGCCCGCCTCTTTTAACCGTTGAACGGGATGACGCCGTACTGCTCGGTGAAGTCCGCAACCTGGGTGGCGGCGGTGGCTCCGAGAATCGCGAAGTAGTCGGGCGTGAGAAACTCTGAGGGCACCTGCGACTCCCACAGCAGGTCGTAATCCGAATCGAGGCTCAGGCGGCCGATCGGATCCTCCCAGTTGCGTTTGAGCAGTTCGATCGCGATCTGGCCCTGTTCGGCCCGCGTCTCGCCCGGGATGCCGCCGGTGTAGGAGTACGTCCAGACCATCCCCTTGTAAATGCGGCTGTAGACGGTGACCTCGTTGTCGTAGGGCAGCTTGAAGTTGTCATCCACCTGCTCGTACTGCAGGGCGGCGCCATCGATCTGGCTTCTGAGGCGCTCGGTCATGGCCGCAAGCTCTTCGTCGGTGCCCCCGGGGTAGAGGTCGGATGGCTCGCCGGGTTGCTGCGCGTTGAGGACCTCCTCCCAGCGGGCAACCTGGTTGGCGCCGACATCTGCGATCGTCTTCAGATACTGGCCGGACGCCAGCGAGATCGGCACCTGGCACTCCCAGTAGAGCAGCAGCGTGTCGTCGTCAGGCTGGTGAAGGCTGAGACGCCCGACCGGGTCGGTGTAGTTGAAGCGCAGCGCCTCCAGAGCCGCAGCCCCCTGCAGAAGCCGGTTGCCGCCGGGCAGTTCGCCGAGGATGCTGTACAGTCGCAGGAAGTCCTCGTACTGATGGGCGGTGATCGTGACGTCGTTGTCGTAGGGGATGCTGAAGCTGCCCGTGCCGGCTTCCTCGAAGTGGAGATCGGTGGTCGCGAGCAGTTCGCGCACGGCCTTGCCGGGGATCAAAGGCGGCGGGTCCTCGGAGGGATCGGTGTTGAGCCATGCGCTTACGACGTTCGAGGGGATGGCGAATTTCGTCAGCATCCCGGTGCTGACGAGTGTCATGCTGTGGACGCCGATGACACTGGTGTCGGGCAGGATGACCGGTCCGCCGGAGTTGCCCTCCTCGGCGGAGGCATCGTGTTCGACGTAGCGCTGTCCCTGCCACGTGCGATGGGCGGTGACGGTGCCGGTTCGGATCGAGATCTCGCGCAGGCCGAGGGGGTGACCGCAGGCGTAGATCAGCGAGGTCTCCGGGACGGCGTCCGAGTCGGCGAGTTCAAGGTGAATCGGAGTGTCGGGTTCGATCTGCAGAAGGGCGAGATCGAGTTCATGGTGCTCCCGGACGACCTCGGCGTCGTAGGTCCTCTCCTGAGCGGTGCCGGGGTGGAAGACCACCTGGACGTTCCGGTCGTCGGCGACGACGGCGCCGCCGAGTTGATCTTCGGTCACCATCGAGACGACATGTGCGTTGGTGATGACGTGGCCTCGGGGCGACATGACAAATCCGCTGCCGCTGCCGCCCATCTCGCCGGCCGGTGTGTTGAGGGTGACATCGATCAGCACAACCGCGTCCTTGATCTTCGAGACGGAGTCGGGTGTGAGGCCCCGGGCGTCCGCGGGCAGCGGTGTAAGCCCGGCAGCCACGAGCGCCATCGCCAGCACGACCAGTCGTGGGGCGAGGCGCGGGGATCGGGTATCTGCAAGAGACGGGTTCATGGATGACTCCTCGGACGAGATGGGAACCGGGTGACTTCACGTCAGGTGCTGCCGGCCGGAGGGTTCGCTGCCGGATGACGGAATGCCTCCGTCATCGCTGATTCATCCAGAGGGCGCGCGGCATCCGCGTTCGGCACGGAGTTCGTGCGGGTTCTCCCGACGCAGGCGCAGGGGCCTCTGAAGAAGTTCTCGGCATTTCTGCGCATAGATGAAGGGATATCTTCGGCTGCGTCGAAATGACACCAACAGGTACGGTCATGACCGCCAATGCAGGGCGGCGTCCGTGCACAAGTTTTCATGAAAAGAAGATGCGAGGAGCGTAGTGGGAATGACGAATGAGCAGACCTCGATTTTGCAGGACATAATCTTCCACACCGTGCCGGGTGATCTCGGGGAGCGCCTGAGCGACTTCCGCGCGGACATGGAGAAGGCGTACACGTCGGCCGATGATGAGGGCAAGGCCGACATCGCCGAGACGATCGCCGAGAGCGCGATCGACCTCAAGTCGGTGCTGGCCGACTGGAATCTCAAGTGCAGTGACACATACGGCGACGCGGTCGCCACGGACGATCAGCTTGACGAGCAGTATGAGGCGAACGTCGCTCTGCTCAAGGATCTCGGTGCGAATGATGAGGCGAAGCGGGTGGAGGACGAGGTCGCGCATCTCGCGGAGAGCAACCTCGTGAAGATGACTCGGATGACGATGGCCGGCGATCTGAACACGTGGTGGGGGAACGACTACGCGGTCGGCCTTCGCAAGGCCATGCAGAAGGGCGCCATCCTCGTGACGACCAACCCGGTGCTGGTGGACATCGCGCGCCACGAGCAGCCTGAGGTCTGGACGCCGGTGCGCGATGAACTGCGCGAGAAGTACGGCGAGGGCTGCGACCCGGTCACGCTGGCGTATGCGATGACCATCCAGGTTGTTCTGACGAACGCGCGCCTGCTGCGCCCGATCTGGGAGATCACCGACGGCGCTCTCGGCTACGTGAGCCTGCAGCTCAACCCCAAGGAGGCCACCAACGCCGACAAGATGGTTGACGAGGCCACCTGGGTCTACGGTCAGATCGAGGACGAGCTTGGCGGCGAACCGAACACCGTCTTCAAGGTTCCCGGCACCGCCGCGGGGATCGAGGCAGCGGAGCGGATGACCGCGGACGGCATGGGTGTCAATGTGACAGTCAACTACGCCCTGCCGCAGCAGATCGCGTTCGCCGGCGCCATCGAGGCGAACAGCACCGCGAAGGTCAGCTTCCGCACGCAGATGGACGGACGGCTCGACGATCCGGTCGGCGAGCAGCTCAAGGAGCTTGGCCTCGAGGACTGGGAAGAGGTCAAGAAGTGGGCGACGACGGCCATCCGCCAGCGCGAGTATCACATGCTGAACCATCCGCCGCAGGAGGGCGGCCTTGGCTTCAACAAGAGCTACCCGCTGGCAGCCTCCGGACGAGGCGCGTGGAACATCGAGCGCGGCACCAACAACGGCCCGGTCCCGAACTTCCTGACGATCTTCCCGGACAAGGCCGAGGAGTACGACTCGAAGCCGCGTGAGATCGATCCGGACGGCATCTGGACCGAACTGCCGGACGGCTACCTCGACAAGCTCATGAAGAGCAGCATCTTCCGCCAGGCGTATGAGCCGGACGGGATGATGCCCGAGGAGTTCATCGACTTCGTGCCGGCGGTCAGCACGCTGACCGGCTTCTCGGAGACCTACGAGGAGTTCCTCGAGTGGGTTTGCGAAGGGTAAGCGCGACAGTCTGAAGCGACAACGAGGCGCGGCCCCGCTTCCGGTGGGGTCGCGCTTTTTTTCGTCGGCGGGGAACACCGCCGCCGGGGTCGAACACAGCGGCTGGCGTACGCGTCAACAACCGGGGAGGGTGGTTCGAACACACGCAACCGACGCATCCCCGACGACGCAGCGTTTGCCCGCGCCCTCTCGTTGACCTGCGAACACGCGTTTGATACAATTTTCGGCGCGGGACTGACGTGATCGATCGCTCGTGGCCCGCGTTGTGCTTTACCTTCGGAGGCTTTCTTCGTGTCAGATACCATCCGCATTCGCGGGGCCCGTCAGCACAATCTGCGGGACCTCGACCTTGACCTGCCCAGGGGGAAGCTGATCGCCTTCACGGGCGTCAGCGGCTCAGGGAAGTCGTCGCTGGCCTTCGACACGATCTTCGCGGAGGGCCAGCGGCGGTACATCGAGTCGCTGTCGAGTTACGCGAAGCAGTTCCTGCAGGAACTGCCGCGCCCCGACGTCGATGAGATCGAGGGGTTGACGCCCACGATCGCGGTGGACCAGGCCGCGCGCAGTCACAATCCGCGCTCGACGGTGGCGACGATCACCGAGATCGCGGACCACATGCGCGTGCTCTACTCGGCGATCGGCGTTCCGCACTGTCCGCGCTGCGGTGAGGAGATCGGGGCGCAGTCGCGGGATGCGATCATCGCGCGGATCATGGATCTGCCCGAACGAGCGCGGGTGATGATCCTCGCACCGGTTGCGCGGCGGCAGAAGGGCGAGTTTCAGGACCTCTTCGAGGACATGCTGCGGCGTGGCTGGGCGCGGGCGCGGGTCGATGGCGAGATGATCGAACTGCGCGATCCGCCTCAACTCGATCGGCAGCGCTTCCACGACATCGAGATCGTCACAGATCGGGTGACGATCATGTCGCGCTACCGCGCTCGGATCGCGGACGCGGTGGAGCAGGCGCTTGAGCTGTCGGAGGGCGATGTCATCGCCTCCATCGAGGAGGGCGATGAGGAGGACGCGTGGCACGACCTGCTGCTTTCGAGTCGCTTCGCCTGCACCGACTGCGGGATCAGCTTCGAGACACCGACGCACGCGCACTTTTCGTTCAACTCCCCGCGCGGCATGTGCCCGGACTGCGACGGCCTCGGCGAGCGACGGGACTTCATCCCCGAGCTGATCGTGACCGATCCGGACCGGTCGCTGCGGGAGGGCGCGATCGAGCTGATGGCCTCGACCTCCAACGCGAAGTGGCGGCACTGGCTGGAGGGCGTCGCCGAGCACTACGGCTTCACGCTGGATACCCCCTGGCGCGAGTTGACGGATACGCAGAAGCACCATCTGCTGCACGGCTCGGACGGCGAGTTGATCGAGTACACGTTCGTCCACCCGCGCCGCGGCTGGGAGTGGAAGCATGCAGATCCGTGGGACGGGCTGATGTCACACCTGTCGCGCCGCTACCGGCGGATCAAGGCGCGCTCGCTCCGGCGGAAGTTCGAGGACGCGATGCGCATCGGCACATGCAAGAGTTGCGGCGGCCGGCGTCTGCGCCCCGAGAGCCTGGCGGTGACGGTGGGCGGGGCCTCGATCGGCGACCTCATGCAGATGCCGATCGGCGAGGCGGGAGCGTTTTTCGATGACCTTGAGATTTCCGAGGCCGAGGCGGCGATCGCCGAGGATGCGCTGAAGGAGATCCGCTCGCGGCTGAGATTCCTCTCCGACGTGGGCCTCGACTATCTGACTCTGGACCGCACGGCGCCGACGCTCTCGGGCGGTGAGGCGCAGCGGATCCGGCTGGCCGGGCAGGTCGGCAGCGGGCTGGTCGATGTGCTTTACATCCTCGATGAGCCAAGCATCGGGCTTCACCACCGCGACCAGGGGCAGCTTCTGAAGACGCTCGAGCACCTGCGCGACAGCGGCAACACGATCCTCGTGGTGGAGCATGACGAGCAGACGATCCGCGCGGCGGACTACGTGGTGGACTTCGGCCCCGGGGCGGGTCAGCGCGGCGGGGAGATCGTGGCGATGGGGACGCCGAAGCAGATCGCGCGGCGGAGGGCGTCGCTGACCGGGCGCTATCTGTCCAACCGCCAGGAGATTCCGGTGCCCGAGGAGCGGCGCAACGGTGATGGCGAGCGTCTGACGCTGCGGGGAGCCACGCACAACAATCTGCGCGATCTGACGGTGGAGTTCCCGCTGGGTCGATTCATCGCGATCACAGGCGTGTCGGGTTCGGGGAAGAGTTCGCTGGTGACGGACACGCTGCATCCGGCGCTCGCGCGGGAGTTGCAGCGGGCGGAGACGGAGGCCGGCGAGCATGATGTGATCGAGGGGCTTGAGCACCTCGACAAGACGGTGATGATCGATCAGGACCCGATCGGCCGGACTCCGCGGAGCAACCCGGCGACCTACGTGGGGGTGTTCGATCACATCCGGGCGCTTTACGCGCAGCTTCCCGAGTCGCGCCAGCGCGGGTACAAGCCCGGGCGCTTCAGCTTC
>JBKHFA010000040.1:0-17835 GCA_046540615.1 Armatimonadota bacterium
AAGACGCCATCGAGTACAATGAAGACAGTTTCTCCCTTCGCGTCGGGGAGAGCCGCAGGATCAACCTTGCCAGCGCCTACCGCGAATACCGGGAGGCGCCCTCCGACGTGCGCCATCAGGTCGTCGAGCATTACGCGTTCGGGGTGTTCGTATCACCGCGGGAACTCACACCGGATGGTTTTGCCGACGCCGCTCCGAACCTCCGGCCGGTGGTCCGCGGGAGGATGTACCCGGAGTACGTCCGGATGCAGGCCGAGATCGACGACGACCCCTGGGTCGAGACACCCTCGCGGGTGATCGGCGAGCATTTCGTCGAGATGCTCGCGTATGATATGCCCAACCGCATCGTCTACCTGCCCGAGAGCCGCCTCGAGGCCTGGGGGGTGAGTGTCGAGGAAGCGTTTGACGTCGCCCATGACAACATCCGCGCGATCGGCGGGGCCTTTGAAGGCACGACCGGGCATATCTACGTCGGCGCGTGGGACGACAGCTACGCCGCGTCCCGCATCGTCGTTCCGGAGATGATCCGAAAGCTGCAGGTCCAGGGGAAGCCGGTGGTGGCCCTGCCGAATGCCGAGTTTCTGATCGTGGCGGGCACGGATGATGACGCGGCACTGGCGCACATGGGAAAGATGATCTCCGAAGCAGAGAGGGAGCCGAAGTTCGAATCGGGCATCGTACTCTCGCTCGAGGATGAGGGCTGGCGACCGTTCATTCCCCCGGAGAGCAGTGAGGCCTACGAGCTTCTCTACCGCCACCGCGTCGCCTCGATGTGGCGCGACTACGACGAGCAGCAGAGGCTTCTCGAGGGAGTGTACGCGAAGCGTGGCCTCGACATACACGTTGCGACCTTTGCCGCACACGAGGACCGGCTGACCCACACGCTCAGCACAGTTACGATCTGGACGGAGGACCTCGTGGCCCTGCTGCCGCGCGCGCAGAATGTGGCGTTCATGGGCGGCCCTCCGGACGATCCCACGATGCTCGGCTCGGCTCCATGGGAGCGCGTGATCGACACCGCGGGCGATCGTATGCGCGAGACTGACCTCTGGCCGGAACGCTGGCGAGTCGAGAGCTTTCCGACACCGGAGCAGCTTGACGCGATGGAGCTTTCGGAGTCGGCGGCGGGGTGAGCGGGAGGCCGTTGTGCTGCCTCAAGCGTGCCCTGCGCCACGTCCAGTCGCACGAAGGGGGGTGCCGTTGTTCAGCCGTCTGGAGGGGCGGCACTGCGTTGCCGCCCGCGAACCTGGACACCCAGTCACGCCCGGTCCGCACGCCAGCGACATCATCGGAGATGAGGGAGTATGCCATGCCCGAGACAATGACACCGCGCGAACGCATCCTCGCCGCGATCGAGTTCACCGGGCCCGATCGCTGCCCGATCCATCACTACATCTTCCCGGGCGCGCTCTGGCGGCACGGCCAGAAGCTGCTCGAACTCGTCGAACGCTACCCTGATGACTTCGGCAACGAGAACATCAAAGCCAACCTCCAGCGCGTTCCGACCGGCGAGGAGACTGACGAGGATGTCGTCGAGTACGAGGACGCATGGGGCACCGTCTGGCGAAGGCTGCGCGGATACACCTCCGGCGAGGTCCTGCGGCCTGCGATCCCCGACTGGGACGCCTGGGCCGACTACCAGTGGCCCGAACCGCCATCCGACGAGCACTTCGAGCGCATCGCGCTTGAGGTCAGGGAGCGCCATCCGGAGGAGTTCGTCGCCGCCGGCGGCGGGGGATTCTTCGCGCTGATGTGCCACATGCGCGGACCGGCGAACTTCTACATGGACCTCGCCGAGGGCAATCCCGGCGCGGCGGAGCTTGCGGACCGGATGATGGAGCATAACATCCGCAATATCAAGCGTTACGTGGAAGCCGGCGTGGACTGCATCCGCTTCGGCGATGACTGGGGCGCGCAGGATCAGCTTTTGATTCGCCCGGAGATGTGGCGGGAGTTCTTCAAGCCGCGCTACGCGGAGATGTTCGCCGCCGCCCGCGACGAGGGCGTTCACGTGTGGTTTCACACCGACGGGTGGATCCTGGAGATCATCGATGATCTGATCGAGATTGGAGTGACGCTGCTCAATCCGCAGCATGACTGCATGGGGACCGAGCGCGTCGGGGAGATCGTGCGAGGGCGGGTGTGCATCCGCACCGACATCGACCGGCAGTGGACGATCCCGTTCGGCACGCCTGAGCAGATCGAGGAGGCGGTGAAGACGGCGATCCGCGCTTTCGCGACAGAGGACGGGGGCTGCATGCTGCACGGCGAGGTGGGCCAGGAGGTGCCCTTCGAGAACATCGAGGCGCTCTACTCAGCGTTCTACGAGCACGGGCGCTATCCGCTGGAGGTATTGTCTGAGGAGTAACGGAGGCGGGCCGGGAAGCGATCGCTCCCGGCCCGCCCGGTGCGTCGGCACGCCTCGTCGTCAGAGCGCTACTCCTCGACCTCGACCAGTTCGATGTCGAAGGTGAGCGTTTCACCGGCGAGAGGGTGGTTCGCGTCAAGGACGACGGTCTCGTCGCCGACCTCGACGACACGGGCCGGGAATGCCTGGCCGTTCGCGCCCTGCAACTGAAGCTGCATTCCGACCTCAGGCTCCATCTCGTCCGGGAGTTCGGTGACGGGGAATTCCATCACCGCGTCCTCCTGGCGCATCCCGTAGGCCTTCTCCGGCGGGATCTCAACGGTTGTCTCCTCGCCTTCCTCCATGCCGTCCACCGCTTCCTCGAATCCGGGGATGATCTGCCCCGATTCGAGGGTGAATTCCAGAGGCTCCCGCTCTCGCGAACTGTCAAAGATCGTGCCGTCCTCCAGCTTACCTGTGTAGTGGACTTTCACTGTGTCGCCAGCCGATGCCTGCGCCATGATATGCCCTTCCATGTTCATATGGCCGCCAGGTCCGGTGATTCGCCTCGGCGGCCTGCTCTTACTATTGTCCTTCGCGGCGGACCGCTCGATGCCTCCCCTGATTTCCGCAGATTGCAGTCAGCCCCCGCGCGCGCCTCGAAAACTGCCAGAGGAGCCGGCTCACTCGATCAGATTGCCGCGCCCGGGGATGACGGAACTCCACGGCCTGCCGGCGATGAGCCTCCCGTCCTCGACGAATCCCTCCGGGCGGTCACGCTGGTGGAAGAGATGGGTGACCGCTGGCAGGATTGGGCGGAACGTTGCAGTGTGCTGGTGTGGGAGGAAGTGACGGAGTAGGGAGGGAATGGGAAGGAGCATCGCTCAGAAGACATCGCTGACAACAATGCCGAACGCTAACCGCAGGGGGAAGCCCGTGCTCATCAAAGAGACGCCTCCGATCAACAGAGTGATCGCACATTCACCCATCCAGGCAATGGGCAGGAGGACGCGGTGGCGGCCGATACTGATGGCGTGCTTCTTCGAAGGCGCTGAAGAGGAATTGCTTCCTTGTGTCGTGAAGGCGCGGAGGCATGAGCAACTACCGGAGAGCACCGCTGCATGCGTCTCGGAGCTGATCTGCGGTACATTGCTCCGTAGTACAGAGATCGAGTGTGTCAAGCCACTTCTGGTTGAGATCTCAGCGGATTTGGCGGGTGACCTCAGCCGGGAGTTCGGGTATACTCCCGTCGAAGGGCTGCACTTCGGCAGCCACTACATTCACCCGGCCGCATCACGTGTCCCATCGGACGCGAACCTCAAGAATCCGTCCGATCTTGCTGGTATCTGGTATTTTGACAACTGGGTTTACAACAACGATCGCGCTAATCCCGGGAACCTGATATTCGCCCAACGTGAAGACTGGCGAGTTGTTGCGATCGATCACAGCGACTGCTTCGGTGGAAGCGGACGGTTAGCATCTGACAATCTTAGATCCCGTGCTCTGCGATGGACTGATCCCGTCGAAGTAGGAACTGGCTTCCCGGATCTGCTTGGACCAGCTATTGCCGCAAACCTGAGGGACACAGGTCGCGTAATGGTCCGACCGGCCAGAGCGGCGGTCGAGCCCGCCCTCAACGCCATCCCCGACGAGTGGTGGAGGGTTCTAACGAACGGGCCAGCGGACATCGCTTCGTTTCTTGAGCAGCGCTGGAGGCCGCTGTATGATTGGCTGAAGGACTGGGATGATCTGGGAGACATGTTGAGCAAAGGGACGATCATCAATGTATAGATACGCCCTGCTACATTACGTGAAGGATATCATGCGCGACGAAAAGGAGCCTGTGGGCATTGCTGTGTGGTCGCCTTCTACGGGCCGACACCTGCTCCGGTTCCCCCAACCCGGTCAGCGTGTAAGCGGGATTGGCGGGCGAAGTGGCGGTGCCATAGTCGAGGCAGTGCGAGATGAAATGCAGCGATGGATCGAGGATTGCGAACTGCCCTACTACCCCGAACTCAATGACCCGTCGACCGATGAATGGTGGGAGGCGGTGTCGGATCTACTCCACCACTCGGTGCAAATGGGTCCTACACATCCGATGCGCCCGCGGGGAGATGTTGAGTCCGAAACGGAACAGCTCTTCAGACGTCTGATCCACACTGAAGAAGCAGAGGAACCAGTGGAGCGGATAGACAGCAGAATCACTGCTGCTCTCCGCCGGGGCAACTTACACAAACAGTTCTTGGCCAATCAGGAATTGCGTGGGAGCCACGGGACGCCTGTAAGAGTTAAGAGGGCCTACTGCAAAGGCGAAACTGCCGCGATTATCGACGGAGCCAACCTTCGCGTTGGTGACCCATTCAGTCAGGTGGACGGGCTCGTCGGCCGTCTCGACCGCCTTCGGGCAAATGGCCTCCGGACATTCGCTGCCGTGGCCGTACTCAACGGACACGACACGGGCACTCACCAAGAGGCCCTCAAACGCTACCTCTCAGAAGCAATGGTCGGACGTACGAGCCTCGAGGGAAGTGTGTTCGACCTCGACACTGAAGAAGATCAGTTCGTGTCCACGCTGGAGGGATACAAGGCAAGAGTTGACGGCGCCCAGCAGCCGTCACTCATGGACGCATGACGAGTTGTCGGCGTGGCCCTACTCGATCAGATTGCCGCGCCCGGGGATGACGGAACTCCACGGCCTGCCGGCGATGAGCCTCCCGTCCTCGACGAATCCCTCCGGGCGGTCACGCAGTTCCTCGATCAGGCGCGAACGCCACAGTTCAACGCGCTCGGAGTGCGCGTCGCTGGCGATCAGGTTGCGGCACTCGTTCGGATCTTCGCGAAGGTCGAAGAACTGCTCGCTGCCGTCCTTCGGGTCCCAGATGAACTTCTCGGCGCCGTCCGTCAGGCCCATGTGTTCGGTGGCGTGCTCAATATGCACGTAATCTCGCCACTCCGTCTGTTCGCCTCGCATCAGCGGGAGCAGCGAGCGGCCGTCAACCGTGTCGGGGATCTCCACCCCGGCCATCTCAAGCAGTGTCGGCATGATGTCGGCGTGGGTCGCGGGCGCATCGACGGTGGAAGTCCGCTGCAGGCCGAAGTGCTCGGGTGCGCGGACGATGAACGGGACGCGCGCGCAGCCCTCGTAGGCCCGTTGCTTGCGCCAGAGGTAGTGATCACCGAGCATCTCCCCGTGGTCGGAGGTAAACACCACGATCGTGTCGCGGTCGAGGTCTCGGCCGATGCCGATGACCGGATTGAGAAGGCGCCGAAGCTGGTCATCGACGTGATTGATAAGCCCGTAGTACGCCGCGCGGGTGCTCAGCAGCGTCTCGCCCGTGAGATGGACGCGCTGGGGCGCCACGTGCTCGCCGCCCTCGCCGAATGCAGGAGCCTCGGCCCACTCGCCGATGAAAGGCTCAGGGACGCCGGTGCGGAGGTAGCGCTCGAAGTAGGGCTTCGGCGGCTGCAGCGGCGGGTGGGGGGCGATGAAGCCGATGGTGAGAAAGAACGGGCACGACGGGTCGCGGTGCTCGAGGAAGCGCAGGGTCCGCTGCATCGTCCAGTTAGTGAAGTGCAGGTGCTCCTCAAGCGGCCACGGATGCGCGGTGTAATCATTGTGCATGACGCCGCCGCCGAACCAGCCGCCGTTGTCCTCGGGCCCGACCTTTTCCAGCCAGTCGAGGTAGGACGAACTGCCGTCCGGTCGGTTGGTCTCCATCTCCTCAAAGCCGTAGCGTTTCGCGGGCGGGTGCTGGTGCATTGAGCGGCCGATCAGGCGCGTCTGATAGCCCGCGTCGCGCAGCACACCGGGAAGGGTCGGCGGGGCGTCCCACTCGACGTTCCCGCGGTAGCCGACCATCCCGTGTGTCTGGCAGTGCTGGCCGGAGAGCATCGAGCGCCGCACGGCGATGCAGCTTGGCGAGCCGGCGTAGAAGTGCGTGAAGCGCACGCCCTGGGCGGCGAGGCCGTCCATGTTCGGTGTGAGCAGCACCGGATGCCCCTCGCAACTGAGGCAGTCGCCGCGCTGCTGGTCGGTGTTGATGAAAATGATGTTGGGTCGCTGGTCGGGCATGAGATGACCTCCGGAAAGCTTTTGTGCGTTCGCTGGACGTGAGCTGGCCTGCCAGCGTCCTGGTCCCCGGTCATTCCCGGTGGAGCGCCGCCGCAAGCAGTGTGCCGACGGCAGCGACAAGCAGGGTGTCGTCCTCCGTGAGTGGTTTGCGGCCGTAGCTTGAGGCGATCACCACGCCGAGCAGATCGCCGTCGGTGGCGATCGGCGCGACGCACGCGTAGCCGATGCCCTGACTGCGCACCGCGTCGGCGGCGAGGTTGCCGATCCGCTCGTGTGGGGCGATTGCGCGCGCAAGCACCGCGACCTGGTCGATGCCCCGCAGTTCGGCCAATCGGCCGTATTGAAAGAAGTCCGCGAGCATCGGTTCGTCGTCAAGCGGGACAACCACGCTGTGCAGGTCCATGCTCATCGACTCGCGGATATGCTCACGCTCGTAGGCGCCGAGACTCGCGTAGCGTATCCTGAGCGCCGGATCGCCGTTCTCGCGGACCATGACAAACACCTGGTCGAGGTGTGTCTCACCTCGCAGGCCGTCGGCGGCCGCCTCGATGATGTCCTCCGCATCGGCGCCGTCATGCACCATCGTCTCAATCGAGTCCAGCAGCGACTGTCGCCTGTCAGAGTCGCGCGTGCTCATCCTGTCAGTACCTCCTGAACGTGCATCCGGTCCCGTCGTCCGCGTGGTGCTGCTCGTGGTCGCATGACAATTCTCGATGGACAGTCGAGGGTCCTTCGCCGGTTGCGGGGAAAGAAGCAAGAGCGCGTGATGGCGGACAACGTGTACGCGAACAATGGCTGAAGACCGATGCTTCAGGTGATGAATATGCGACGCGTGTGCTTCATCGTGATGGGCGCAACGCTTTACTCGACATGTCTGAGCGCTCAGCCGGCACTTGATCTCTGCCCGGACGGCAGCTTTGAGACTGCCGGGGGGTGGGAACTGGTACTCGAGCAGGGCGCCGAGGGCACACTGGAATACGACTCGTCGCGCGCGCGTTCGGGTGAGCAGTCCGTCAAGCTCACGAAGACCAACGGGAAGGGCTACCTGGTTCTGCGCTCGGTGGAGCCTGTCAGCCCCGAGGTGGGTGAGACATACTTCTTCCGCGGCTGGTTCCACGCGGATGAGGCGCCGGTCTCGTCTGTGCTGATGTTCCGTGTCCGCGAGAATGACGCAAATCTCTCCTATGATTCGATCGACCGCTCCCACGGGTGGTCGGCGCACAGCTTCATCGTGCCCGCGCCGCCGGGCGAGTGGGAGAAGCGCGTCATCAGCTTCGAGGCCGCTGAGGAGCGCGAGGTGCACCTGCACGCGGTGATCTACGGCAACCCCTGCGAGGTGTGGCTCGATGACCTGCAGTTCACAACCGAAGAGATCCGACTTGAATCAGAGAAACCCGATCCGATCGAGCGCTTCACCGACGAGCAGGTGGACGCCCTGCTCGCCCTGCGCAGCCCCGCCACCGGCGCGATCGAAGTGCGGGACGGGGTCAGCACGATGGTCGTTGACGGCGAGGCTGTCCCGCCGATGCTTTACAAGGTCTCGGGCTGGGAGAAGGCGCACTACGCGGACTTCGCATACGCGGGCGTGGACCTGATCACCGTGCCAGTGCAGCTTGGCGACATCCCCGCGAAGCCCGGGGTCTGGCTGGGCAAGGGGGAGTATGACTTTACGCCCGCGGAGACGATCATCCGCAACGCCCTGCGTCGCAACCCCAACGCGCGGATCATCCTCGACGTCTGGGCCTACCCTTACGCGGAGTGGGGCGATGAGCACCCGGACGAATGCTGGATGAACGCGGAGGGGCAGCGGGCGTACACCGACTTCTTCAACGTGAAGGGATTCGCGGACACGCTCGAAGAGCTTGAGGGCGGTCGTGAGACGTACTACTGGTACCCCTCGTACAACTCCGACGTCTGGCGCGAGGACGTCTCCGAGGCCATCGCCGCGCTCATCGACCACCTGAACGCCACGCCGCTGGGGAAGACGATCTGCGCGGTCTTCGTGACCGGCGGCCACGACGGGCAGTTCGTGAGCCTGCGCCCGTATCACGACTTCAGCACCGGCAGCGCGCAGAAGTGGCGTGAGTGGCTGCGGGGGAACTTCACGCTTGATGAGATCGCTGTGCGCTGGGGCGAGCAGTACGATGGTTACGAGGCGATTCCGGTGCCGGAGGCGCAGCCGCGCGGTCGGGGCATGGAGACCAAGCCACCCTACCAGGGACCGAGTCCGGAGATGGACTACCGCACCTTCGCCGAGGATCAGACGTGGGCGCTGCGGGATCGGCTTGCGCGGGCGGCGAAGGAGACCATCGGTCGGCCGATCTTCACGCTGGCGTACTCCGCGGGCTCGGACGGCATCTTCGACACCGAGCACCTGGACGTCGTGGGGCACATGAGTTACTATCCCTACCGCCGCGCCGGACTGCCGACCGGCTACGACATCTCAGACGCGTACTCGCTCCACGGGAAAATGTTCATTCAGGAGCTTGACCTCCGCTCGTGGGTAGGGTCGGTCTACCCGGAGGTCTATCAGACATGGATCGGCGCGGGACACACGCCCGATGAATTCCGCACCATCCACCGCAAACTCGTGGGCCTTTCGCTCGCCGGCGGACATGGCTGGTGGTACTATGACATGCACCACTACTTCGCGGCCCCCGAGATCATCTCGGAGATCAACCGGGTGCGCGAGATCGCGGCCACCGCACAGCCTGAAGGCAGCTTCCGCCCCGACGTGTGCGTGGTACGCAAGCCCGGGCAGGACGCCTGCGTCTCAGCGCCGCTGTCGTCGATCATCGGCGGTGAGACCTGTCAGACGATGCTGCTGGACACCAGCGGAGTTCCTTACGACAGCCACCTCCTCGGAGATGTCCTCGAAAATGAGGAGCTTCAGGACTACCGCGTGTACATCTTCGCCAACACCCGAATGCTCACCGAGGCCGAGCGCGCCGGAATCGCCGATCGCCTGGGGGGCGACGGCCGCTGGATGGTCTTCCTCGCGGACAGCGGATACGTCACTGAGGCCGGCCCGTCCGTCGAAGCGCTGTCCGACCTTGTCGGGATGACGATCGCCACTGACGGCGACTACGCGCGCGCCCCGGCGTTCGTGGACGTTGAGCACGCGCTGACCGAGGACGTGCTGCCCTTCCAGGGAATGAGCGAGCTTCTCGTGAGCATCATGACACAGACCGGTCAGAGCGCATTCACCGGGCGCCCGCAGCACTTCGGGGTTGAGGACGCAAATGCGACCGCGCTGGCGCATTACGAAGATGGGGCGGTCGCGATGGCGGTGCGCGACGTCGGCGACTGGACCAGCGTCTACCTCGGCGCGCCGAACAGTCTCGGCGCGGGGATGCTGCGGAACATCGCGGAGCAGGCGGGGGCATTTGTCCTCGGCGCAGAGGGCCATGACACGCAGATGAGCGACCGGCTGATCTCTCTGCACGCTCGGCGGACCGGGCCGACGCGGCTGAACATGCCGGAGGGCGTCGAGCGCGCGACGGTGCTGCCGGGCGAAGAGGTCCTGGCGGTTGAGGATGGCTCGGTCACGCTGGAGACGGTGGCGCAGGAGACATACTGGTTGCTGATGGAGTGACTTCGGAGGAGATGATCGAGATGGAGTATTCACACGCGAACGTGGTGTTCGCATATGAGCCGCGTATTATCTTCGAGCGCGATGACACATGGACGTACGCGCGGGAACCGGTCTTCCGACGCATGCCCGACGACAGCTTCGTGTGTCTGCACTACGCGGGTGGGCCACGGGAGCCGCATGATGACAACGTTGTGCTGATCACGCGAAGCGACGATGACGGGGACACGTGGAGCGAACCGGAGGTGCTCTTCGATCACCCGCACCGCGGAGTGTGGTGCACTGAGCTTTTCGTCGAGGAGGGCGCGCCGTGCGCGTTCGTGCACACCCTCGAGGCGGCCAGTCGCTACTGCGACCTGCACACATTCCGCTCGTGGACGTATGACAGCGGGAAGACATGGACCGAACCGACGTCACTGCCGGGGACGCCAACTCATGTCTCAACGCGCCAGGGCATCGTGCTCAGTGACGGTGCGTGGCTTTTTCCGGTCTACTGGCAGGAGCAACTCAGCGGCTTCGCGTGGGAGCGCGAGCCGGATGATCGGAAGCCGCTGGCGACGCGAAGCTGGCCTTTCCGCTGCGGGGTGATGCGCTCGGTTGACGGCGGGGAGAGCTTCACTCAGCACGGGTACATCCGCCATCCGGAGGTGACGCTGTGGGAGCCGAATGTCGCCGAGGTCGCCGGTGGCCGCCTGCTGATGCTGATGCGGGCGGAGGGGACGGGGGCGCTGTGGCGAAGCGACTCGTGTGATGCCGGCCTCACGTGGTCGGAGCCGCACCCGACGGATATTCCGAATCCCTCGACGAAGCTGACGTTGCTGACGCATGACGACGCAGTGATCCTGCTGAACAACCCGAGCGCGGTGAAGGGTGAGCGCAGGCCGCTTGAGCTGTGGGTGAGCCGCGACCGCGGAGCCACCTGGTCCACGAAGCTGACGCTTGCGGATGTGACCGAGGGGCGAGGGGTGTACTACCCGCACGGTCAGATCGACGTGGAGCGTGAAACGCTCTACGTGGCCTGCGACACCTCGCAGGTGCATTACCTGCTGAAGGTGCCGCTGGCGGACTTTCTCTGAGCGCCAGTCCACCTCGCGTCAGACGGCATTGGCGGCGATGATGCTGTCGAGCAGTCGGCTGAGGATCAGGGCGTCGGCTTTCTCGTCCTCGGACGCGTACTGCTCGGGGTCGCGGTTCACCCACGCCTCCGCGATCCGCCAGCAGTCGCCGTCATCCTGCAGCCTGACCCGGAAGATGCAGTTGCCCGTCCAGCTTCGACAGAGAGAGAACCAGTCGTCGTCTTCGAACGCAAACCACCTGTCTTCCTGTGAGCGGGGGATCACCCCCTGGATCAAAGCCTCGTACTGCGTGTCGCTGAGCGTGCGGTTCAGATCAAGCTGTGCCCGCTGCTCGGGCATTTGCTTATGCGTGTGATTCCCCGGCGTCGCTCTCATGCAAGTACCTCCCGACCCTGGTCTGTCCCCGGAAGGTATTTCGCGGCCACGGGGCGGAGGGCCTCTGCGACTTGATGGGCCATCGCCGCGGTGAGCGCAAAAATACAATCGCGGGAGGTAGATTGCACCGGAGCTGCGAAACTCAGTTATGCGGGCACAGACGTGACATGGAGGTGGCAGCAATGCTTTACCGCGAGTTCGGAAGCACCGGATGGAACGTTTCCGCGATCGGGATGGGGACGTGGAACATCGGCAACCAGTGGGGCGAACTTGATGACGCGACCGCATGGGAGACGGTTCGCACCGCGTTCGACGAGGGCATGAATCTCTTTGACACCGCAGAATCCTACGGCATTCCCAACGGTCTGTCGGAGATGCGCCTCGGAGAGGCGCTGTCGGGGATTCGCCACCAGGTGTATGTTGTCTCGAAGATCGGTCACTGGGGACAGCGCACCGGTCAGGGAGTGCCTTATACCACCGTGGACATGATCCGCATGTCATGCCACGCATGTCTTCACCGGCTGCGCACCGACTGGGTGGACGTGATGCTCTGCCACGTGGGCGACATCGAGGACCCGAGCATCTTCCTCGAGGCCTTCGACGTGCTGCAGGAGCGCGGGAAGGTTCGCGTCTACGGGATCTCGACAAACGATCTCGACGTGCTCAAGCGCTTCAACCAGGACGGAAACTGCTCGGTGGTCGAGGTGAATTACTCGCTGCTCAACTCGGAGCCGGAGCAGGAGTTCCTTCCCTACTGCGAGGAGCACGGAATCGCGGTGCTGGTGCGGGGGCCGCTGCGCCGCGGACTGCTGGCGGGGAAGTACGACCTCGACACGGAATTCACCGATCCCGTCAGAGAGCCTTTCAACCCCGGTGGAGAGCAGAGAGAGCAGTACGAGCGCGACATTGGCGGCGTGGAGCGGCTCAAGGACCTCGTTGAGCCGGGCGAGGAGATGGTGACCGCCGCCCTTCGCTTCGTGATCTCTCACCCGGCGAACCCGGTGGCGATTCCGGGCTGCAAGTCGCCCGAGCAGGCGCGGATGAACGCCGCCGCCGGCGAGCGCGCACTCACGGGGACGGAGATGGCCGCGCTGCGCGGGGCGCTGGAGGAGGAGTGAGCGGGATGCCTGATGGCACTGTCCGCTATGCGTGCATAGGCTGCGGGAGCATCGCCAACGGATATCACCTTCCCGCACTGGCGCGGATCGAGGCCGCTGAACTCGTCGTCGCATGCGACATCGACGAGGAGCGCGCGCGTGCGACCGGTGACAGGTGGGACGCGCCGGAAGTCGCGACCGACTGGGAACTGATCGTCGAGCGCGATGACCTCGACCTGATCTGCGTGTTCACAAAGGTGGATGCTCATGCGGAGATCACCGTGGCCGCGGCGAATGCGGGGCGGCACGTCTTCGTGCAGAAGCCTTTCGCGCGCACCATCGCCGAAGGCCAGGCGATGGTGGAGGCGGCGCATGTGGCGGGCGTGCGGATGGTGCCATCGTTCATGCACAGGTACTTCGATGAGTCGCTGAAGGCGGCGGAACTGGTCCGCGAGGGCGCGGTGGGGGAGATCGAGTTCATCCGCCAGCGCAACGCGACGCGCAATCCGCGAGAGACCGCGCCGGACTACGGCGGGGCGTTGATGGACATCGGCGCGCACGGGATCGACCTCGCGCGCGCGATCTCGGGCAGTGAGATCACGCGCGTGTGCTCGAGGCTCGATGATCCGGGCGTGTCGCCCGACGAAGTGCGCGAGGAGCGCGATCTGCGCGGCGGCGAGGTCAACGCGTTCATGCACTACGAGCTTGAGTCGGGCGCGGCGGTCAGTCACGAGGTGCAGTGGTCACAGGCGGCCGGGCCGTCGCGCTTTCAGACGGAGATCTACGGCACACACGGGACCGTCCTGCTCCGCTCACCACTGACTGAGGCGGACCTTGCGGTGCACTCCACGCCCGGCGCGGAGGACCCGCTGGACGAACCGATCGACTGGAGGACGCCTCAGTTGCCCGGCAGGGAGTTGGGCGCCGCCCAGCATGAGGCGCTGATCGAGGCGCTGCTGACAGGTGAGGATGTCGCGCAGACGGCTGAGGATGGGCTGGCGGTGCTGAGGGTCTGCGAGGCGGCGCGGCAGTCGGCGTTGTGCGAGAGATGGGAGGATGTGCTGGGGTAGGGGAGGAGATGCCGCTGGTCGTTCCTCCCCCCTCGTCCCGCCCGCGCAACGCCGTCTGTTGCGCCAGGGAGAGGGGGGATTGAGGGGGGAGAGGCCCGGCTTCGAGGACAACGTCGGCTCCTCCCCCTGCGATAAACGACATCGCTTTCCCCCTCCCGTGGCGTGATAGACGACATCACGCGGGCGGGAGAGGGGCAGTAGGACAGACGTATCAGCAACCGAGGGAGGCGACCAGCCATGCGCGTTTCATTCATCGTTCGACCCGGAGATGACAGGAGAGAAGCGGCGGCTTTTGCGGCGGGCGAGGGCATCGAAGGACTGGAGTTAATGTATCACTCCCCCGAGGCGGCCGACTTCGACGACGCCGACGAGGTGCTCGCTCTCTGTGAGCAGTACCGGGTGCGCGTCTCAGCGATCGGCGTCTGGCACATCGGGCTCTCCGACCCGCCTGAGAAGGGCACGCGGGAGATCATCGCCGCGGGCCTTGAGTACGCCGGGAAGGTCGGCGCGGATTGCTTTTTCACCGGCGCCGGTGAGCCCGAGGACGAAGACGAGGTCGGCGCGTTGGCCGAGGTGTGGCCTCACTGGAGCGAACTCGCGGCCGCGAAGTCGATGGATCTCGCGGTCTACCTCGGGCACAGGGGGAGCTTCCTGTGCAGCGAAGCACAGGTCGCGGCGGCGGTCGAACGCGTTGATGGGATCGGGCTGAAGCTCGATCCGGTTGGGATCATTCGTAACCTCAATGCCGACCCTTACGACTTCCTCCACCGCTTCGGCGCAAGCTGCGCGTTCTTCCACGCGAAGGACAAGCTCGCACTCAGCGACGGAGAGATCGAGCCGCCGCCGGGGATGGGTGAGCTTGAGTGGGGGCAGATGTTGGGGATATTGTATCAGCACGGCTACGACGGCTGGGTGAGCATTGAGCCGCACGGGAAGCTGTGGAACGAAGCGGGCAACCGATGGCGTTACGTGCGGCTTGCCGAGCGGCACCTGCGGCAATTCATGGCGTAAGGTCAGCGTCTTTTGTCGTAGATCTGCGAAGGAGAGGTCATGACTTCTGTGTCGGAGGAACTCGCCCGTCCGCGGGTAGCCGAAGCGGACAGGCCGGGTGGCATCGAGCCGATCTTCCCGCCGGGCGATGAGCCCACGGTGAGCGAGTGGCTGGTGATGCGCCCGGAGTTGCTCAATCAGTGGCGCGCGGTGGTCGGAGAGCCGTCCTTCGGTGAGTTCGACCGCACGCCCGAGGTCGTCGATGAGTTCGAGACGGATTACTGCCGCGGAACGGTGCTTCTGCAGCCCACCGGTCCGGGACAGCGACAGCAGGTGGTGCTGCTGGAGCCGAAGAGCGTAGTGGCCTCTCCTCGCCCCGCCGCCGTCGTCCCCTTCTATCACCCCGATCTGATGGCCGGCTTCGATCTTGAGACGCGCCAACCCATCGCGGAGCGGCCCAACGTGCAGTTCGGCCGGCACCTCGTTGAGCAGGGCTTCGTGGTGGCGTGCACCGAAGCATATCCTTTCAACACCGTCGCGGAGCCGGAAGATTCCGCGGGGTTCGCGTGGTGGGAGGTGGCCACGGAGAAGCTGCTTCGGCAGAACCCGCGCTGGACGGGGATCGGGAAGCTGACGTGGGACACCTCGCGGGCGGTCGATCTGCTGCTCGCGCAACCGGCGGTTGATGACACGCGGGTTGTCGCGATGGGGCACTCGCTCGGCGGAAAGATGTCTTTCTATGCGACAGCCTTCGACGAGCGGATCACGGCGTGCATCGGGTCGGACTTCGGGATAGCGTGGGAGTTCACCAACTGGGATGCCCCGTGGTACTTCGGCGAGCAGATCCACGCCGACGACTTCACGCTCAACGGCCATCACGCGCTGGCGCTGATCGCTCCGCGGTCATTCCTGTGCATTGCCGGGGAGGCGGATCGGCCGGAAAGCTGGTATTATGTTCGGGAGGCGCAGCGCGTCTACCGGCTTTACGATCGTGAGCACGCCGCCGGGTGCTTTCTGCACATGACCGGGCATCAGCCCACCGAGGAATCGATCCGCACCGCGTACGCGTGGCTTGACGAGCAGTTCGCGCAGGCGTGAGGAATGCGTCTGCCTCACAGCCGGTCGATGTACTTCCCCGGATCGGCCATGAAGTCGCGGTAGAGCTGATAGTGATCGGTCTCCTCGTACTCGACGGGGGCAATTCGCCGGCCGTCAAAGCTGAAGATCGTCGCGTCGGGGCAGGCGAGCAGGATCGGGGAGTGCGTGGCGATGATGAACTGCGACTCCCCGGCGCGAGCGCAGTCCACGAGCAACGCCAGCAGCTCAAGCTGCGTGCGCGGCGAGAGCGCGGTCTCCGGCTCGTCGAGCATGTAAAGGCCTCGGATCGGATAGCGCGCGCGGAAGTATGACATCAGCGACTGGCCGTGCGACTGTGTCAGCAGCGACTCACCCCCGAAGTACTTGAGCTGCCCCGGGTCATCGTGCGCCCACTCGTCGAGAATCACCGCGAAGTCGTTGAACGTGTCGGAGCCGAAGTATGAGCCGGGGACACGCCCGTGCGCCCACTTGATGCGGATGAAGTCGCCGAGGCGGTCCTCCCACGGATTGTTCACCACGCGCTGGCGGCTCTCCAGCCGCCACTGGTGGACGCGGCAGCGCCGCGCGATCGCCGACAGGACGGTCGACTTGCCGGAGCCGTTCTCGCCGACGAAGAGCGTCACGGGGTCCTCAAAGCGAAGTGTGGTGTGTTCGCTGAGGACGCTGAGATTGAAGGGATATACGTCAGTGGTCGGGTATCTCGCCGGATCAAGGTCAATGCCGTTCAGATGCATTCCGGGCCTGCCTCACTGAGGAGTGCTTCGCTCGCGCAGGCATTTCCCCGGAGCGGCTCGAAGACCTGCCCCGCCGGCGAACGCAGGGATTGCGCGAGCGAGCGGAGAATGCGCCTCGTATGAAAGTTGCTACCCATCCCGAGAGGTGACGCCGATGTCCGAGTCCGAGCCGAATGCGCTACTGCCACTGCTGGTCGCATGCGCGCTCGCGTGGGCTGGATGCGCTCATGCCGAGACCTTCGAGGGCGGCAAGCTTGAGGTGTACATCAGCAGCCACGCGGACCTGCAGGCGGGCAGATACGTGCTCGAGGAGGAGATCGTGGGTTTCATCGAGGGCGCACGAGAGACCCTCGACATCGCAGTGCAGGAGATTCGCTGGTCGGAGGATGGTGAGTGGCCGATCGCCGAAGCGATTCTCAAGGCGGCGCGGCGCGGAGTGCAGGTGCGTGTCATCGTCGAGGGCGACTACTACGACGACGCCCACCCCGGGAATCTCGCATTCTTCGAGCAGCTTGAGCGCGAGCCCTCGGTGGAGATTATGCGGGACGACAACCCGGCGATCTTTCACAACAAGTTCGTGATCCGGGATGCGGCCGGACAGGATGCCGCTCTGCTGACCGGTTCAACGAACTTCACCGACACCGGCACCCGCGCGAATTACAATCACATCGTGGTGATCAACTTCCCGCCGGTGAGTCGGTCGCCATCATACTACGCGATGCTGAGTCGCTACCAGGCGGAATTCGACGAAGCGTGGAGCGGAGTCTTCGGCGACCATGAGCCGTCGCAGGAGCCGCTCCGTTGCTGGATCGGGCGCACGTACGCGCGCGCTTACTTCGCGCCGGATAACGATCCGGACGACCACCTGCTTGACCTGCTGCTCGGAGCGCGAGAGTCGCTGGACGTGATGGTCTTCACCTTCGGCTCAAGCTCGCCGCTGATGGCGGGCGTGGTCAACCGCTGGTTCACCTGGGAGCATCAGCGTACGCGGGAGGCGACGGCGCAACGGCGGCTGCGCGTGGCCACGGAAAGCCAGCAGGCACAGTACTGGTCGGCATATCCGCCGCTGCTGGCGATGGGCGTGCCGGTGCGGGTGGAGCGCAACCCGAACGCGAAGCTCCATCACAAGGTCGCGATCATTGACGAAGCGCGCGTGATCCTCGGGTCGTACAACTGGACGCTTGCGGCGAACAATCGCAACGATGAGAACCTGCTGGTGTTGTCAAACCGCGAGGTCGCCGGTCTCTTCACCGCTGCCTTCGACGAACTGTGGGACGAGGTGCTCGTCGCCCCGTGAGGCGGACGGGGCTCACTCCGGATCGAGGATCGCTCCGAACTCGCGCAGGCGCGACTGCAGCGGCTCGACCGGCAGATGTCGCGCGTC
>JBKHFA010000041.1:0-17647 GCA_046540615.1 Armatimonadota bacterium
ATCACCGATGATCGCCGCAAGCCGCTACGAAGGCTGCATCCTCGGACTCGCCATCGGCGATGCGCTGGGCATGCCGACGGAGTTCATGAGCCTGGCCGAGATTCGATCGCGCTTCGGGTCTGACGGCGTGGCCGACCTCGAAGCGGGCGCGTGGCCGGCCGGGCATTTCACCGATGACACGCAAATGACCCTCGCGCTGGCCGAGGGCATCCTCGCGGCGGGCACAGGGGCCCCGGTTGGCGCGATCATGGCCGAGGTGGCGCGCGAGTTCATCGCGTGGAATGAGGGGCCGGTCGGCGGCCATCGCGCCCCGGGAACACCTGCCGCACGGGCTGTCGGAATCTCGCCGACGGGGTCCCATGGCGGGAGGCCGGTGTCGCGTGGAGCAAGGGCTGCGGCGCCGCCATGCGCGCGGCCCCGATCGGGCTCGTGTGGCCGGGCGACTACGAGCACATCCGCGAGGTGGGCATCGCGCAGAGCCTCGCGACCCACGGCCATCCGTGCGCGCTGGCCGGGTCGGTGGCGGTCGCGGCACTGGTGAGCATGGCGCTGGACGGCGAGCGGCCGGAGAGGATGCTCGACCGGGTGATCGACCTGACCGCGGAGATCAGCGAGGAGTTCGTGACGCACATGCGGCGGGTGCCGGACGCGCTGGAGGCTCATGCCGAGGACGCGTGGGCGCTGCTTGGTGAGGCATGGGTGGCGGAGGAGGCGGTCGCGGGCGCGCTCTACTGCTTCCTGCGCAGCCCCGAGGACTACCGCGCGACAGTGCTGCGCGCGGCGAACACCGATGGCGACAGCGACTCACTGGCCTGCATCGCGGGCGCGATCTCAGGCGCATACAACGGCATCGACGCAATCCCCGGGGCCTGGCGGGCGCGTGTTGAGCGCGCGGATGACCTGCAGGATGTTGCAGCGCGATTGCATCAGGCCGCCGGCCTGTCCTGACATCCTGCTACTCTCCGCTCATCCACTCCCGGACCTCCTCGGCCAGTCGTTCGCAGATCTCGTCCATGAGCGCGCGGGCGGACTCAGGCGTGACTTTCTCCGCGAGGTCCGGCGACCACTCGTAATGCTCGCGCGCCATGAACGTATGCACCGCGGTCTGCGACTCCTCACTGAGCCCGCGCGCGTAGAGCCACGGATCGCAGTCGTCATACTTCGGCAGCTTCGTATCCTTCGGATCGTAGCGGTCGAGGTGCACGGCATCGGGGTCTGCGGCCATCAGTTCAGCGGCCTCATTCGGGCCGGCGTGGCCGCCGCCGAGCGAGTGCTCGAAGGGGCCGGAGGGCCCGTGCTTCACCAGTACCTTCGCAAACCCGACGTCCGCGTACTGATCCGCGGCGCCCTGCCATGATTCGCGTTGCATCGCCCCCGCGTGAGCGAGGTGCACAAAGATCCACTCGAATCCGCATTTCTCCAGTTCGCGGTAAAGCTCCAGTGCGACCTGCCGCACCAGCGAGGGCGTGAAGCTGATCGTCCCTCGCCAGTTGCAAAAGCCCGGCGCGCCCAGCCACGTCGCGGGCAGCACCACTCCCCCGCCGAGTCGCTCCGCAACGCTCTGACAGATCGCGTCGCCGCGGAGGTAATCCGAGCCGGTGGTCATGTGCGGGCCGTGCCACTCCAGCGACCCGGCGGGCACGATCGCCAGCGGCAGCCGCTCGATCGCGGCGTCAAGCTCGTCGGGCGTCATCATCGTCCAGCGGACCTCTGTGTCACTCATCGCTCTCTCCCTCACTCAATTGTGCAACGTCATCTCCCGAGATCGCCTCAAGCGCCTCCTGTGCGGCCTCGCGGACATCCTCCCGGCGGTCGAAAAGCAACTCACGGAGCGTCGCTTCCATCATCTGCGCCTCCGCGCCGAAGGCGGCCACCGCCTCGGCGCAGCCGATCCGCTGCCAGCGCCCATCGCGGTGCAGCCCCTGGCGGAGGTCATGCATGACCTCCGGGCCGATCGCCGCGAGCGCCCCGGCCACGACCATGCGCCGGCGATCATTCGCGTCAAACGCGGCGATGAGCGCAGGGGTGGCTTCGGCGGCCGCTCCGCCTCCCTGCTTGAGGGCCCACGCGGCCGACTTGCGCGTTTCGACGTCCTCCAGTGCCTGCGTCAGCGCGGCCACTTGCTGCGCTCCCGGGCGACTGATCAGGCCAATCGCGCGAGCCGCCGCGCGCCGCACATGGGGCGCGCGGTCCCGCGAGAGTGAGCGCTCAAGCGCCGCCGCGACCTCCGCGTCCGCGGCTCCTATGCGCCCGAGCGCGGTGACCGCGTGCCAGCGGAGACGGGCGGCGGTCGATCGCGTCGCCTGCGCCAGTGCGGAAAGCGCCTCTTCGTCCGCCCCGCCACGCTCGCCGAGCGCCCACGCGGCCGTTGCGCGCACGTCGATCTGATGCGCGAGGCGCTCGGCCTCCGCGGCCTCCGGCAGGTCGCCGTCAGCCTCAAGGACCTCGGACGGCAGACCCTCGACGACCACGGGAGGCGACTCGAACTTCAGCGCCCTGGTCAGCGCAGGTACTGCCTCGTCGGATTGAGGGCCGACCGTCCGAATTGCGCCGACGGCGACACGACGAACCATCTCGTTCGGATCAACAAGGAGCGCAGCCAGCGCAGGGCCGGTGGTCAGCCCGGCATCTCCGAGCACATGGAGCGCCCGCGCGAACTCCGGGCGAAAAACGATGTCCGCGATGGCCCCTCCCGACCCCGAAGCGGACGCAAGCTCGATGATGCGCGGGAGCGCCGGTTCGGCCCGCGCCCCCAGCGCGCAGATCGCCCGCAGCGCGGGACCGGCGGCGTCGGCTTCCCGCGCATCGAGCATTCCCGCGAGGATTTCCGCAGCGGCTGCAGCCTGCTCATCGGAGAGATCGACGGAGCCATCCGCGATCGCGTCCACGGCCCCCGCTCGCGTGACTGACCGCCCTGACTTAAGGGCGTCGAAGACGAGAGCCGGATCATCGGCGCGAATCGCGACGATGGCGCGCTCGGCCGCCTCCGCCTCGACAGACCTGACCAGCAGCATGGAGCGCCGTCCGGCGACCTCCTCCAGCGTCGGCAGCGCCTCCCGCGCGGCCGGGCCGAGGATCGCGAGCGCGCGGCAGACCATCGTGGCGTCGTGACCGCTGAGCGATGGCAGCGCGTCCGTTAGCTTCTCCACGAGGTCCGCCCGCGCCTCGGCCATCTCCGCCACCACCGCGCGCCGGGCCGCGGGGCCGTCCGCGTAACCCATCTGAAGAATCAGCACATCCACGACGGAGTCGGATTTCATCGCGATCCCTCCCTGCGTCGGCTGAGAGGCGGCTGCGTTTATTGTGCATGCTGCGCCGAGCGCCGCCGCGACCTCACTCAGACCACGAGCGGTAGTCGCGGTCGCGGCCGAGTATCTCGTCGATCTGCGCCATCTCCTCCTCCGACAGCGGCCCATGCTCCATCGACAGCGCATTCTCCTCCGCCTGCTCGGGGGTCTTCACGCCGGGGATGGGGATCGTGCGCTCGCTCAGGCCCCAGATCCAGCACAGCGCACCCTGCGCCGGCGCGCGCCCGCGGGAGGTGAGCACGTCGCGCACCTTCTCAAACATCTCAAGCTGCTCGGCCTGCGTCCCGGCCTTCAGATCCCAGCGGCGGCGGTTGTCGCGGTCGCCGAAGGTCGAGTCGTGATCGAACTTCCCGGTCAGCAGGCCCTTCACCAGCGGACCGCGATTGATCGAGGCGAGGTCCTCTTCGTGGCAGACCCGCAGCGTCTCCCAGTTGCCGCCAAGCACCGACAGACTCTGCTGCACGGCGCAGCAATGTTCGCCCTCGGCGAAGATGCGCGCGTTCTCGGGGTTGTCGGTGCTCCAGCCGTAGAAGCGGATTCGGCCATCCGCGACCAGTTCCTCCAGCGCATCGCGCGTCTCTTCCGCGTCACCGTCGTAACCACCGAGATGGAACTGGTAAAGGTCGATTGTGTCGATGCCGAGGCGCTCGAGGCTGCGGTCGCATGCCTGCATGACGTAGTCGCGATCACCGCGGCCGCCCCGGATTTCACGCTTTTTCTCATCGTACTCAAAGCCGAACTTCGTGGCCACGATGACCTCATCACGCCGTCCGGCGATCACCTCTCCGACGAGTCGCTCCGAGTGGCCGGTGCCGTAGACGTCGGCGGTGTCGATGAAATTGACACCAAGCTCCATCCCGCGGTCGAGGGCGGCCATCGACTGATTGTCATCGACCTCGCCCCAGCCTGACTGCAGGCCGCCGTGGGTGGTCGGCCCGCCCATCGCCCATGTGCCGAGGCCCATCGGGCTGATCTCTATCCCGCTGCGTCCGAGCCTGCGCATGTCCATCAATGATCATCTCCTGGTGCGCCGGTTCCATCAAGTGGCAGATCGAAGAGCTTTTGCGCGTTGCGGTAGAGAATGTTGCGTCTGTCCTCATCGGTCATGTACGCCGAGAGGATGCAGCCGATCCCGTAGTGCGGATCGAACCACGGGTGGTCGGTGCCGAAGGTGATCTTGCGACTGCCCGCGTACTCGCACATGATCTCCAGCGATCCGCGCACCGAGTACGCGGCCGTCAGTTCGAGGTAGACGTGTTCGTGGTCACGAGCGACCTTTGCCGACTCGTCCCAGTCGCCGTAGCCGGCGTGGCCCATCAGAAAGCGAACGGCAGGATACTTCTCCGCGACCGCCGCAACCTCCCGGTAGCTGCTCATCCCTTTGCCCGCCCAGGTGTGTGAGAGGATCGGCAGACGACGCGCATCTGCGTACTCGAAGACGGGTGTGTACGCGTCATCGGTCAGCGGCGTCTCATGCATGTTCGGGTGCAGCTTGAAGCCGACGAATCCATCGATCGCCTCGAAGCCGTCAAGCTCCTCTCGCATGCGCTCGGGGTAGTTCGGGTTGAGGACCCACCAGCCCCGGAAGCGGTCGGGATACTCGGCCACCACCGCGGCGATCTCCGCGTTCCCTCGTTCGGTGTCCACCAGGGCCTGGTGCCCCGACATGAACATCCAACGCGCGCCGCAGCGATCCATCGTGTCAATCACCTGCTCGGGGCGGTGGCGCGGGAAGTAGATCGCCTGGAAGGGACCGAAGTGCGCGTGTGTGTCGATCACCGGGCAGTCTTCGACCCGGCCATGCTCCACGAACTCTCGCGTAATACGTCCCTCGCCTATCACAGTCGCACCTCCTCGAGCATCCGGCGCAGGTTCCCCCCGGCGATTGCCTCGCGATCCCCGTCCGAGATGTCCGCGCGCAGCAGGGTCAGGATCGATCCGCCCATCGGTGTGTCCGGGAACTTCGTGCCGAAGAGCAGCCGTCGGGCGCCGAACGTCCTGCAGATCTCCTCGATGCCGCCATCAAGCTCGTAACGCGAGGTATCAACGCGGAAGTTCGGGTAGCGCTCCATCAGCGGCCGGAAGTAACGATCCTCACCCCAACTTCCGTGCCCGGCGACGCACAGGTGCAGCGTCGAAAAGTCCTGCAGAACGCTGTCGGCGAGCGCGTAGAGTCCGCCGCCGCCGATCTCACGCCGCTCAATCAGCAGTGGGATGGCGCGATCTCGTATCTCCTCAAGCAGTCCGCCCATCGTGGTCGTGTTGAGCACGTAGCGATGTTTCTCGGGGTAGGCCCACAGCGCGCGCACGTCGGCCTCGCGCATTGCCGCGACGAACTCATCCACCGTCCCCAGTTCGCCGGTGTGCGGCGGGAGGATCGCCCACGACGGCAGCAGACGCTGATCATCAGCGCAGCTTTCTGAGACGAGGGCGTTGCCCACCTCGGGGCTCTCCTCCCACAGCGCGGCGCACCGCACCAGCGCGCGGTCTATCCCGGCGCGCTCCATCTCCCCCGTCAGCGCCTCGATCGTTTCCGCAGGAGCAAGCGGCGGACACTTCGGCCTCCCGAACCAGCAGTTGCAGTCCCACAGTTGCACTCTGCATCACTGTCCTCACCGGTCTGTCTGCTCTGCGCCCGGACTCTTCGTCGCAGGCACCACGGTTCCCTGCGAGCGGGGATCTTGAGAGCGGACGGCGAATCCTTCGATGACGCGCAGCAGCGACTCAGCATCGCCAGCGAGGATGTGTTACAATGAGCCGTGAGAGAGATGCTCGCACCCTCTTTGACTTCCGGCAGAGCGGAGACGCGGACGACTGGCAGACCGTCGATGACACGGTCATGGGCGGCCGCTCGCACAGTGCGGTCACGATCGCCGAAGACACGCTCGTCTTCTCAGGAGAACTTTCACTGGAGAACGACGGAGGCTTCTGCTCGGTCAGGTCGAAGTTATCTGGCTGGGATATTTCCGACTGCGATGGGCTGGCGGTGACGATCCGGACCGGCGACCGCGAGTTCATCCTCACAGCGCGGGATGAGCCAGGGCGGGACACGGTCGGGCATCATCATCCGCTGCCGGTCACCGGCGATGAGTGGCAGACTGTCCACGCGCTTTTCGCGGACTTCGAGGCGGTTTATCACGGACGGGTGCTTGACGAGCACCCGGGGCTGGACACCTCCGAGGTGCGCTCGGTCGGATTCCTCATCGCCGGCCAGCAGGAGGGGCATTTCCGTCTTGAGATCGCGCGGATCGTCGCATTCGGCAGTGATTGATGCCGCCGGAGCGCCGGCGGATGTTGCGTTCTGACCGGAGGAGAGATGGCGATGCGCCGCCGCAGGTCCCAACCCGTTGACGCCTCGGAGTTCCCCGAGGACGTCGAGTGGCTGAACGTCGATCAACCGCTCACACTTCGCGGCCTCCAGGGGAAGGTCGTGCTCGTGAACTTCTGGACCTCATGTTGTATCAACTGCATGCACGTCATCCCCGAACTCAACGCCCTCATGTGTGATTACGCTCCGGAGTTCGTTGCGATCGGAGTGCATGCGGCCAGGTACTCGGCCGAGCGCGATTCTGAGCGCCTCAGGGACGCGATCAGGCGTCATGAGATCACGTATCCGGTGATCAATGACCGCGACATGCGCGTCTGGGACGCGTGGGAGATCAACGCGTGGCCCACCAGCATCCTGATCGGCCCCGACGGGCGCCTCATTGCGCGGCGCACAGGCGAAGACGTGGCCGGAGCCTTCGCGGAAAGTATCCAGACGGCGATCCAGTCGGTCACCCGGAGCGGCAGAGCCAACCGAACTGCGATCTCCTGCGGTGCTGAGCGGGCGTCTCCGCGGGACCAGGCTCTGTCATTCCCCGCCGGCATCCTCGCCGACGACCGCTCGGAGCGGATTTACATCTCAGATACCAACAACAACCGCGTGATCATGGCGGATTTCGATGGCGAAGTCATCGAGGTGGTCGGCACGGGGCGCGGCGAATTTGAAGATGGCGCATTCGACGATGCGTGCTTTCACCATCCGCTGGGCCTTGCTCTCGACGGCAGCATGCTTTACGTGGCCGATCGGCACAACCACGCGATTCGAGCCGTCGATTTCGAGCGGCAAACGGTCCGGACCATCGCCGGCGTGGGGCATGTTGCCCGGGCCCCGATTGAGCCGGGCAGGGCGAACAAGCGTGCGCTCAACTCGCCGTGGGACCTCGAGATCGTGCATCACCGCCTCTACGTCACGATGGCCGGCGCGCATCAGATCTGGCGGCTCGATCTACGGTCCGGGGGGATCGAGCCCTACGCGGGTGCGGGCTCGCCGGGGCTGGTCGATGGTTCGCGCGGCCAGGCATTGCTCGCCCAGCCCAGCGGACTGGCCTCAGACGGTGTCAGGCTCTTCTTCACCGACGCGGGGTCAAGTTCGATCCGCTGGGTCTACCTGCCACCCGGCTCCCAGCTCGGCACGCGCGTCGGACAGGGTCTCTTCGAATACGGCGATCGCGATGGTCCGGCGCCCCGAGCCCTCCTGCAGTTCCCGCTGGGGCTGGAGCACTCGGCCGGCGACCTCTACGTCGCGGACACATACAACAACAAGATCAAGCGGCTCACCTCGCGCATCTCAGAGATCGAGACGGTGCTCGGCACCGGCAGGCCGGGCTGCGACGACGGTGACGAAGCGACCTTCAACGAACCACGCGATCTCTCGTGCGCGGGCGGGCGGCTGTGGATTGCCGACACCAACAATGACGCTATCCGCGTGGCGCCGGTTGAGGGCGGACCGGTCTCGACGCTCCACCTCCATCCGCTGGAGCGTCTGAATTGAACTTGCAACCCATCTGCGGGTACGTTAGACTCGCGCCCGGCATTTCCGACCCGCACTTCGGGCAGCGGGAGGATTCGCGGCGGGAATGTTGAAGAACCACGCAACTTCTTCCACAACGCGCTCGTCGGGCGATCCCATCCGGGCCGCCCGCAGTCAGATTGAGCCCGCGCGATGCGGGCTGGCGATGATAAAATGCTGACGCATCGAAGATTGACGTTCAGTCCCTGCGCACGGACACTGCGCGTGGCAGCCCTCGCGCTCACCGCGCTGCTGCTCCTCGCCCCCATCGGCCTGGCGCAGGAGGACGCTGAGGGGGCGTCTGATGAGCCGGCGGCGCCTGAACCTGTCCACGAAACGATCCTGCCCGGCGCCTCCGACGATGCGGAAGATATGTCGCCGGCGAGGACGCTCCGCGAGCTGCCGCGCTTCGGCGCCACGCTCTTCGACCGCGGCGAGGACGATGACGATCAGTCCGAGCAGTCGGACACCACCGCGCCCGTGCCGCCAACGTACACTCTCGGGCCCGGCGATGCGCTCTCGCTGCAGGTTCACGCGGGCGACTGGGAGCAGATCGTCCAGGAGATGACCGTCAGCCCCGAGGGCTTCATCTTCCCCGACCAGCTTGGTCGCATGTCGGCGGCCGGGCGGACTGTCACGGACCTCCGAGACGCGCTGCAGCAACGCTACGCACGAATATTCGCCGGCCCGACCGTGACCCTTGCCATCTCCTCGCAGCGGGCCATCGACGTCTACGTCACCGGCGACGTAGTCGATCCCGGTCGCTACGTGCAGATCGGGATGGCCACGGTGCTCGACGCGCTCTACCGCGCCGGGGGCCCCTCGGAGATCGGCTCCTACCGGCGCATCCGCCTCTCCCGCGTGGGCGAGGGCACCGAGGAGATCGACCTTTACGACTACCTCCTCACCGGCAGCCGCGAGAGCGACATGCTTCTCAACTCCGGCGACACGATCTTCGTCCCGGCGGCGGGCTCCGAGGTGGGCGTCGCGGGTGAGGTCCGCCGCCCCGCCCGCTACGAGCTTGAGGATGAGACGACGGTCGCGGATATGCTGGAGATGTCCGGCGGTCTCACCTCACAGGCACACCGATCGATGCACCTGTGGCGCACCGACGAGCGCGAGCGGTGGCGGATGTTCACCATCGACACAACCGACTCATCATCCGACGAACTCGGCCGCGTCGTCGAAGACGGCGACCTGCTGGTCGCCCGCCCGATCCGCGACAGTGTCGGAAACACTGTGCGCATCCTCGGCGCAGTCGAGCGCCCCGGCCACTACCCCATCGACGAATATCCGACGGTCGCGGATCTCATCGCGGCCGCAGAGGGCCTTGACTTCGATGCGCATGTCGGGCGCGGAGTCATCAGCCGCCTCAACGAGCAGCGGCACTTCGAGATCGTCACCTTCGAGGTCGCTGAGGCGCTCGAGCGCATCCCCGAGCACAACCTCCGCCTGCGTCCGAAGGACTACGTCACCATCTATGCGCAGGGCGAAGTTGAGCCGCCGTTCGTGGTCGAGGTGACGGGGGCCGTCCGACGCCCGGGCAGCTATCAGTGGGCGGCGAACTTGCGCGTGAGCCAACTGATCATGCGAGCCGGGGGCGTCGAGGCAGGGGCGTGGCTGGATCGCGCCGACCTGCTCCGCGTCACTGAGGATCAGTCTTTCGAGGTTATCCCCGTCAATCTCCAGGCGGCCCTGGCGGGCGATCCGCAGGCGGATCTCGTCCTTGAGCGCGGCGACCGCATTGAGGTCAAAACCCGCGAGGCAGTCGGCCGGGACGCGAACGTTCACATCGCGGGGTTCGTCCGCGACGAGGGCGACTACCCCCTCCGCGACGGAATGCGCGTGAGCGACCTGATCTTCGCGGCGGGCGGCCTCGCGCCGGGGGCCGGGCCCACGCTGGACGTCGTTCGCGGGCACTACGAGGGCGAGGCCGAGCCGGTCCGCCTGCTGCTCACCGGTGGACCCGATGACTTCGCCATCGAGCCTGACCTGCTGCTCACCGCCGACGACAGCGTCACGGTGATGGGCCGTGGCAACTACCGGCGGCAGGCGGACGTGGTCCATCTTGACGGTCGCGTGCAGCAACCGGGGGCGTACCCGATCGTCGCGGGATCCGATGGTGACACATACACCGTCTGGGACCTGATCAAAGACGGCGGCGGGCTCCTCGACGACGCCAACCGCCGCGGCCTCGTCGTCTACCGCAGGCGAGGAGCCCAGATGGGCGATGCCCAGGAGGAAGACCTCAGCCGCGTCCTCCAGTCGGTCAACCGGGAGGCGCGCGAGCAGGAGGCCGTGCAGGTCTCCGAGACCGCCCAGGCACAGGCGATGCAGCAGAACGTGAGTAATCAACTCCGTCAGGTGCTCACCACCCCGTCCGGAGTGAGCATCGTCCTGCCGCCTCACCCCGTCAAGGAGGAGGACTGGGTCGCGGCCATCCCCATCGATGGCGAGCGACTCATCGCCTCTCGGGGCGAGGACGGCAACCTTGAGATCGAACCGGGCGACACGGTCGTCGTACCAAGGAGAACCAACACCGTGATGGTACTCGGCGCTGTGCCACGCTCTGGCGCGGTGCCCTTCGCAGGCGACCAGCCCGCGGAGTATTACATCAATGAGTCCGGCGGCTTCCGCGAGGATTCAGCAAAGAACCGGATGATCGTCGTTCACGCGAACGGCGCAGTTGAGCCGATCAAGCCGCAGACGGAGTTGAACCCCGGAGACGTCGTCGTGGTGCCCACGCGCCACATCGTGCGCCATGTCAACACCGAGAGCGATCTGCAGACGTGGCTGCGAACGATCGTGCCACTCGCGACCGCCGCACTGGTATTCTAACGCCACCCGCTTCCGTTCCGGCGGAGGATTCGACGCGTAATGAGGTTCATTGAACGTTACAACTGGCTCCATGTCTTCATCTTCAGCGTGATCGGGGCGGGACTCATCGCCGCCGCGGCGCATTTTATGCTGCCGGGGACGTTCACCGCAAGCAGTTCGCTGCTGCTCAACGACCGGCCGGATATCCTCGGCTCCCTTGCATCAGAAGACGGCGCCGCTGCCGACCGCCCCTCACTTGAGCGCCTCCAGGCCATCCTCGTCAGCCGCGAGATCCGCAAGCGCATCATCGACCGGCTTTCGCTCGCAGACTCTCTCGGCCTCGACCACGACGAGACCCTCGAGGCCCTGACTGAGATGTCGGCCATCAAGCAGATCGGCGAGGACGGACTGGCGATCACCATCAGGATGCCCGGCTACTTCGCGCCCGACCTGCCGCGACCGGGATATCACCTGTCGATGGATGAGGCGCGGGAGTTCAGTGCCGAGGCTGCCAACCTTTACATCGAGGAGTTGGGCGCTTATCTGCGCGAGAACACCCGCAGCGGCGCCCGTGATACACGCGAATTCCTCCAGCAACGCCGCGACGAGCTTCAGCAGGAGCTGGAGAGCAGCCAGGAGCGGCTCGAAAACCTGCGCGCGCAGTATGAACTGCTGGACCCTGACTCGAAGGCCGCGCGCCTCGGCGAGCACATCCGGAGCCTCGAGCAGGCCCGCGCTGATGCCGCCGCCCAGGCCGACGCGGCGCGCAGCTCGCTCAGCACCGCCGAGGGACAGCTCAGCGACATCGAGGCCACTCGCATCTCATCAGAGGTTGCGACCCGCAATCCGCTCATCGCGAGCCTGCAGGAGGAACTCGTCTCCCTGCAGACCGACCTCGCCGCCCAACTTGCGTCCGGCAAGACGGACGCACACCGCGACGTCGTCCAACTGCAGAGCGCCATCAACACCGTCGAAGCGCAGCTTTGCGAGCTTGAGGAGACCGTCCTCAATCAGATCGGCGAGCAGCCCAACCCGCTGCATGATGAAACAATCCAGCGCGTGGTGCAATTGAGGGTCGAACTTGCCGGGGCCGAGGCGCGGCGTTCACAGACCAACGCGCTGCTGTCAGAAGCGCGCAGGGGCATGGCCGAGATGCCGGCCGCCGCTCGCGACTACGTCGAAATTCAGCGCGCCGAGCAGCTCGCGGCCGAGCGCCTCTCCTCGATCGAGCGCGCGCTCTGGATGGCGGAGTACGAAGAGGCGCGGACCGAGATCGGTGCTCCTTTCACCATCCTCGACCGCGCCACCGCGCCCACTGAACGCGAGGGCCCCCCGACCATCTGGGCGGGGCTCATCACGTTCGTCATACTCGTGGTTCTGCAGGGCCTGCTGGTGATCGACCGACGCTGGTTCGGCGGATAAAGCATCGGCCGGACGTGAAAGAGGCCCCCCGCCTGGCGTCGTTTCCGAATTCCTGTGTGTCGTCGTCTCGCCCCCATCAATCCGCGATCACCAGCACCCAGTCCCTGTCGTCGGGTGCGATGAACCGCCCGTCCTCGCCCTCCGCCGGTGCGCTCGAGCCGTCACGCGGATCCCGCCAGACAGCACGGCCGGAGGAGCGCCGCTGGCTCGTCAGGATGACCTCTCCCCCACCGGGCGCGTAGGCCACGGTCAGGTCGCGCGCTTCCGTCGCGGCGACCGCGATCCACTCGCGCGAATCAGCCTCACCAGGCTGCTCGGCAAGCATCTCCTGAGCCGGACGCAGTCTCCACCACTCGACATCAGACAGGATCGAACGCAGCGCGCTCATTCCCGCAATCCCCTCGGTCTCCAGTCCCACCCGCCACGGCGGGATGTCTTTGAGCCCCGAGTGCCCCGGCGCGTCGCCCGTCTCCTCCCCCCACACCCAGATCGGATTCGTCCCGTAGCTCACGCCGGCCGTCGGAGTGCTCAGCAGGCTCAGCCACGCCGCCCGCCGCACGTCCAGTGCGGATATCCGGTGATCGGAGCCGTATGCCGGGAATCCCTCGTAGTTCGGCTCAAGATTGACGATCGGCAGCGCCAGATCCCGCCACTTCTGCGCCGGCGGCCCCTGTGTGATCCAGCGTGAGGTCTTCTCCGGCAGGCCGTGGCCGCTCTGATAGCCGAGGAAGTCGAACCACGGTTCATCGCCGAACCACTCGCCCACCCAGCTTGTTCCGCACGGGTGCATGCTGACGAGTCGATCGCTCTCATCGCCAAAGACCGCGCGGCCGATGCGATTCCAGCGCTCGACGACGTCCTGATAGCGCCCGTCTCCGCCCAGCAGCCAGACTACGTTGTACGCCCCCCACCGCGCAACCATGTACCTGCACAGCGCGATGGCGTTCTCCTCCGACAGCGTCTGCCCGGGGTCGCTCTCCGTCAGCGTCCAGAGCATCACCGGCGCGGCGACAAGGCCCTGCGCATTCACCGCGGCAAGCATCCGGTCGAGGTGTTGAAAAGCCGCCACGTTCACATCGAGCCCCACCGCATCATCAAAGACCCCGGCCTCAGGCCAGCCTCGCCACTGCGTGGTGACGAACTGCACGGCGGTGAAGCCCTGCTCGCGGCGCAGAGACAGATACTCAGCCCAGTCCGACTCATCGCCCCGCAAAGCGCCGTTCCACGCGGTGTCCGCGAGCCAGAAGAACGCAGTCCCATCCGCGTGTTCGAAATGCCTTCGATCTTCGGCCACCCTCAGCGGCCCGCCGCTCAGAGGGCCATCCCCGGCGCCGACGCACTCGAACTCCCCGCTCGCGCCGTCAGGGCCGGCATCCGCATCGCATCGGCTGGTCCAGCGCCAGCGTCCGATCTCCCCCGGCGCGAATCGCGCGCGCCACGACGAGCCGCCATCCCAGAACGCGTCGATCCGATGGTCCTGTCCACTCGGCGCGGTCAGCCGCACCGACACGGTCACGTCCGACGGCAGGCTCGCGTGCGCGACCTCGCCCGCCAGTTCGCCCTCCCACACGCTCCACTGCGAGACGGTGTCCATCACGTCGCACCTCCCCGGCACGATGGCAAGCAACAACACGACCATGACACACGACTTGCGTACTCCGCTCGACATGTCGCGGCCCTCCGGGCGCCGACAGGTTTCCCCCACCTCGCTTAACCCGCGAGACCGCTGCAGGTTCCCGTCATTCAGCGACGCGCCCGGCCAGCTTCTTCCGTCCCGGGCCGAGCCATCAGCCGCTGCGCCGCATCCGCGATTCGGCGGCCCGCATCCGGGATGAGCCGCAGTGACTGCGTCGGACGCGCGCCGTAGGCCCAGCGCGAGGCCTGGTCGGTGGTCGGGATGTATCCGAACCACGCGTTCGACAGCGAGGCCACCGCCGTCCACTCCGTCGGCGACCATCGCTTGACCTCAAGCCCCCACGCCGCGAATACCTCGCTGGGCAGCCCCACGAATGTCAGGTCCCCGAGCCGCAGCACCTGCACCGGCACCTCCGCGACCTCTCCCTCATGCTCCCACTCATCGAAGCGGCGCACCCACCATCCGTCGAGGTAGGGAAGGTCATCCTGCGCCCGAAGATGGTCGATGTGCTTCCGAAGCCTCTCCGTGCGCTCGTAGTAGGGGATGCTGAGGTCCTCCCACTCCCACGAGACCCCTCCGCTCTCCAGCGGCTCCGCCTTTTCCGAGCAGTTGATGGCGGCCGCAGCCAGCGTCCGCCCCGCCTGCACTGCCTTTGCCGGTCCGCTCTGCGGCAGCCGCGTGGGCTCCCACTTCTTCTGATAGACATCGCCGTTGGGCGCGTTCAGCAGCACCGTCACAAAACTCTCGCCGTAGACGCCCGAGGCTGCGCGGTAGACCTCGCCCTGCCAGTCCGCGGAGATGAAGTCCGCGCTCCCTCCCCCGATGACGTTCGCGTGCATCCCGTAGCACACGACCATCCCGCGCGGGGTACCGTCAAGCTCCCGAATACCCAGCGCCAGCAACTCGTGATCCGGCACACCGGCAGGCCCGATCCGCCCGTCGGCGCTCGCGCCCATGTGCTCCGAACCATCGCGGAGACGCGCGATCCGGCAGACCGAGGTCTCATCGGAGGTGCGGCCGGGCATGAGCATCGCGTCGAACATCCCGTCGGCCGCCTCGCTGACGGTGTCCGCGATGACTTCAGGCAGAGCGTCGAGCCACTCGAAGTTCACCCACCCTTCGCGAACCGCAGGGCGCACCGCCGGGCCGGTGTGTGTGTGCGTGGCGCAGATCAGGACGGCTTCAGGGGGCATCCCGAGCCGCTCGGCGATGAGTGAGCGGGCCTCGTCTCCCCACCCTCGATCGATCGCGATCAGATCGAGGTTCACCAGCGCAATCCGTCGCCCGTCTGATTCGATCACGGCGGCATTGCAGAAGAGGTCGTCGCGAACGCTCGTCGCCTCGCGCTCATGGAAGAAGCCTGCCATCAGACAGGGGATCGGCGGAGTGATGCGGCGTCGGGCAAGTCCGGCGCGGATCGGAGGGAGGCCGTCGGTGTCGTAAGGCGATGCGGGCATGACTATCACCTCGAGTGGCGGGCGTCATTGCTTATGCGACCGCTTCTGCGCTGAGCGACAGGTGTCACATACGACTGCGGCCGGCATCCCTCTGCGCATATGCGCCGGGACGCCGGCCGCGGAGTCATTTTTGCTGCTGAGCGGTCTTAGAAGGCCGCCCCGGCAACCCTGTCGCCCTCGGCGAGGTTGATGAGCTTGACGCCGCCGGCAGACCGGCTGCGCTCGGAGATGTCATCGACCGGCGTGAGGATCGCCTTCCCCTGCTCGGTGTAAATCAGGACGCGCTCCTCCTGGCCTGTCTCCACGCGCAGGACGCAGCAGACATTGCCGCTGTCCTCGGTGACCTTGTATCCGGTGACGCCGCCGCCGCCGCGCTTCTGCTCCCTGAACTCATTGGGCGAAACCAGCTTGCCGTAACCCGCTTCGGTGATCACAAGTGCCATGCTAGCCATCGTATCTTCCTCCATGCCTGTCATTATCTGTCGCTCTTCTGAGAACACTCTACCCGAAACGTCCCCGAAATGCAAGCCAGTTTCCGCGCAGAGGCCCTCCACGCGCCGCCACGCGTGCTCTGTGCGGTTCCGAACCGCGGCCGGGCCTCGGCAGCTCCGACCGCCTGGCGAAGGCTCACTCGCGTTTCTCGTACGTTCCCAGCGCCTCGATCGTTGCCTCGGGCGCCCCGACCTCCCGCAGGAACTCGATGAACGCCGCGTGCAGTCGCTCGGCCTGATCCTCATTCCCCTCAAGGACATTCTCCGTCTCACCCGGATCCTCGGGGATGAAGTACACCTCAGGCTCGTACCGCGGATGGAAGTGCAGCGACCAACCGTCCTCCGCCCGCACCGCGATCCGGGTCTGCAGCGGATCACGGTCCTCATCGAGGTAGCCCGAAGAGAACGCGAACTCGCGATGCGACTGCTCCTCGCCGGTGGCGACCGGCAGGAACGATCGGCCGTGTACATCGCCCGGCTCGTCCGCGTTCATCATGTGCATGATCGTCGCCCGAATGTCCGGAGCCTGCACCAGCGCCTCATTCCGGCCCGGATCGGCGCCCGGCACGTAGACGATCAGCGGGACGCCCGCATCCTCCTCGTAGAGCGGCCACGGTTCTCCGACGATCGAGTGCTTGCCCGCGCGGTTGTGCTCGCCGAGGTAGAAGCCGTGGTCGGAGGTGAAGATCAGCGCGGTGTCATCCGCAAAGCCAAGGTTGAAGAAGCGATCAACGATCTCTCCGACCCAGCGGTCCATCATCGTCAGTTCGCCGCAGTAGCGGGCGTGCATCCACCCGATCTCCTCGTCGGTGAAGTTGTCGTCGATGTAGTCGTAGGGCGCCTGGATGAAATCCTGCCCCTCGTAGTCCGGGTAGTACATCCGCGGGTACCACAGCGGCGACAGCCACGGCTCGTGCGGATCGAAGGTATCCACCCACAGCATGAAGTCGTTCGCGCCACAGTTCTCCTCCATCCAGCGCGCGGCGTCCATGCAGGTGCGGGCCGCGAACGTCTCCGACTCGTCCTCCCACCATGTCGCGTCGCGCAGCCGCGCGAGCATGCTCTCCGGCGAGCGGATTCGATCGGCGTCACAGGGCAACTGCGCTTCCTGTCCGATGCGTATCAGGTCGGGCCCTGAGGTGGACTGACCGAGATTCGCGCGCACTCCGCGGAAGCCTCTGTCGCAGTTCGCCCCGGTGATGCCGGGGGTGTCGTAGATAAGCTGGGTCGCGAAGCCCTGATCCTCCAGCGGCTCCGGCAGCGACGAGAGGTCCTCGGGCAGCGGCTCCCATCCGTAGAACGGGAAGCCGTAGCGGCCGGTGAGGCAGTCCACCCGGTGCGGGACGGTGGGGAATGAGGCGCAGTACGCGCGCTCGAAGACCATCGACTGTGCGGCGAGGTAGTCCAGCGTCGGCGTGACCATCCAGTCACAGCCGTAGGCGCCGATGCGGTCTCTGCGGCAGGTATCCGACACGATCACGATGACGTTCACGTGCTCTCACCTCAGGTGGACGACTTGCTGCAGGTGCTGACAGGTGAGAGGTTCGCGCAGAAGGCGGGGGAGGCCTTCCCCATCCCCGCGGCGCAGGCATCGTGCCTGCGGCCGTTGCCGTTCCTCCCCCCTCGTCCCGCCTGCGCCATGTCGTTTATGGCGCCAGGGAGAGGGGGGATTGAGGGGGGGG
>JBKHFA010000042.1:0-17417 GCA_046540615.1 Armatimonadota bacterium
TTGGCCTCGGCCCGCTTCTCGATGCTGGCCTTGACCTTGTTCTCCTTCCCCGTCAGCGTATGCAGTACGTACCATTGCTTTGCCATGGTCCCGCCTTTTCGCGCCTCACGCGGCCTGGTGCGTCGGATCTATTCGTAAAGGCGAAGCGCCCCTACGACCCTTGTGAAAATGAAGTCGAAAATTCCGATCCAGATGGAGACGATGCTGACGGCCACGACGACGACGCCCGTGAAGGCGTAGGTCTCATCGTGGCTTGGCCAGACGACTCGCTGCAGTTCCATCCAGACGTCCTTGAGGAATTCGCCAAGTTTTTGGAACGGACTTTTGATACGCTGTAGCATCTGTGTCCTCTCCCCGGCGGCCGCGGCGGCCTCCGTGACCGCCGCCCGGAGGTCCAATCGCCCCGGGAGGTGCACGGCGGGCGCAGATGCACTGCGCCCGCGGGTGCTCGTGTTACCTGATTGCCGTCGCCTGTAGCTGCCGCTTTGATGAGCAGACTGGCAGGGGCAGCGGGACTCGAACCCACAACCGCCGGTTTTGGAGACCGGTGCTCTGCCAAATTGAGCTATGCCCCTGCCCGAACCCGGCGGGACGCGCGCGCTTACTTGCGCAGTCGCGTTTCCCTGTGCTCGGTGTGCTTGCGGCACGTCGGGCAGTGCTTCTTCAGCGTCAGATTATCCGACACGTTCTGCCGGTTTTTCTTCATGTAGTAGTTGTTCTCGCTGCATTCGCCGCAGCGCAGAATGATCTTTGTCGCGGGCATTGTTCAGATCCGCCCCACTTACTCTGTGACCTTGGTAACCACGCCGGCGCCGACCGTCAGGCCGCCCTCGCGGATCGCGAAGCGAACGCCCTGCTCCATTGCGATCGGCTGGATCAGTTCGACCTGGATGGTGACGTTGTCGCCGGGCATGACCATCTCGGTGCCCTCGGGCAGCGTCACATCGCCGGTGACGTCCGTGGTTCGGAAGTAAAACTGCGGCCGGTAGCCGTTGAAGAACGGCTTGTGGCGGCCACCCTCGCTCTGTGTCAGGACGTAGACCTCACCCTCGAACCTGGTGTGCGGGGTGATCGAGCCGGGCTCGGCAACAACCTGTCCGCGCTCGATCTCGTCGCGCTCGATCCCGCGCAGGAGCAGACCGACGTTGTCGCCGGCGAGTCCCTCGTCGAGGGTCTTGCGGAACATCTCGACACCGGTGACAACCGACGTCTGGGTCTCGGTGAGCCCGATGATTTCGACGTCGTCGCCGGTGTTGATCTTACCACGCTCGATGCGGCCGGTGGCGACGGTGCCGCGACCGGAGATGGTGAAGACGTCCTCAACCGGCATCAGGAACGCCATGTCGAGCGGCCGCTCGGGGGTCGGGATGAAGCTGTCCACTGCGTCCATGAGTTCGAAGATGGGGCCGCAATCCTCGCACTCGCGGGTCCCGCAGCCGCACTCCATGGCCTTGAGGGCCGAGCCCATGATGACCGGAGTGTCGTCGCCGGGGAACTCGTACTCATCGAGAAGCTCCCGGACCTCAAGCTCGACAAGTTCGAGAAGCTCGGGGTCGGCGATGTCGCACTTGTTAAGGAAGACGACCATCGCGGGAACGTCAACCTGGCGAGCAAGCAGCACGTGCTCGTTGGTCTGCGGCATCGGGCCGTCGGTGGCGGCGACCACGAGGATCGCGCCGTCCATCTGCGCCGCGCCGGTGATCATGTTCTTGATGTAGTCACGGTGACCCGGGCAGTCCACGTGTGCGTAGTGGCGCTCCTTGGTCTCGTACTCCACGTGGCACGTCGCGATGGTGACGCCGCGCTCGCGCTCCTCGGGCGCCGCATCGATCGACTCGAAATCGAGAGGATCGGCGTTGCCCTCATCGGACGCGCAGAGACACTTGGTGATTGCCGACGTGAGTGTCGTCTTACCGTGGTCAACGTGGCCGATGGTCCCGACGTTTACGTGCGGCTTGGTTCGTTCGAATGTTTCCCTCGCCATTGAACTTCCTTCCTCCTAAACTCCGTGAGCTGCCCGGTTTTCCAGGCAGTGTGGCCGGCGGAATTGCCGACCCATCCGGTGTTGAGCCAGTTTCGCCCGGATACCGCCGGGCCGCTACGAGAAAAGTCATGCGTCGCCGCAACGGGACACGCCGCCGCGCGGGTCGCGCAGTGGCAGGAGCGTCGCGGGGGTGCTATCAGCGTATTGTCGTGAGACGCCGATGTGCATCATCCGAAGCCGGGACGTTCCCGGCTCCGCCGCATATCGCCGTTTCGGCGCGGCAAATCTGGAGCCCACGATGGGATTTGAACCCATGACCTTGTCCTTACCAAGGACACGCTCTACCCCTGAGCTACGTGGGCGGGGTTGATGGTGGAGGGAGGAGGATTTGAACCCCCGTAGGCATTCGCCGGCAGATTTACAGTCTGCTCCCTTTGGCCACTCGGGCATCCCTCCACACTACCAGTTGTCAAACTTCGTCTCCGGCATGAGCGCTGCGGCGCGCAACTCAACTGGAGCCGGCGATCCGATTCGAACGGACGACCTGCTCATTACAAGTGAGCTGCTCTACCGCTGAGCTACGCCGGCTCGGTCTATCACGCCCACCGAGGACACACCCCGGCGGGCGCATTATCATACCAACCTTGTTTCAGATTGTCCAGCCCTTCGGGACGCGCCGTTGATCAATCTCCGACCGCCACGTGGTCCTCGAGCTTCTTCTTTGCCCGCTGGAGGGCGTTATCAACCTGCTTGACGTTGGTGCCGAGTTGCTCGGCGATATCGCGGTATGAATGACCGTGCAGATATTCCTGCAGCACATCGCGCTCGAGATCGGAAAGTGACCGCTCCATCTCCAGAGCGACCTTCCGCTGCAACTCCCTGCCGATCACCGCCGCGTCAGGCCCATGTTCGCCGTCGTCGGTCAGGACGTCTTCGAGCATCCCGTCCTCATCGGCCTCGGGCGGCGACGCTTCCATCGACACATACGAGTTGAGCGCCTGATGCTTCTGCCTGCTTGCGCATTTCACCGCGCTGATGATCTGCCTGGTGACGCACAGAGCCGCGAACTTTCGGAAGCCGCCGAACTTGTGCAACGAGAAGTCACGGATGGCTTTGAAGAGCCCGATCATGCCCTCCTGGATGACGTCCTCGCGCTCAGCCCCCATGAGAAAGTAGCTCTTGGCCTTGGCCTCGACGAGGCCCTGGTACTTCCGGAGCAGATACTCCGTTGCATCACCACTGCCCTGCTTGGCGAGTTTGATTACGTCATCCTCGTCCATGTTGCGCCATGCTCGTTGCGTCCTCACCGACCCCTGCATGCAACCCCACCTCCACGACATAGTCCGAGCGCCCTGCGCGCAGATCTGCCCCATGGCAGATCGAAACGGGCTGCCCGGCAAGTAGCTTTTCCGGCACTGGCGCCTTCCGCGGCGCCGCCGGATTCCGATTCCAATGAACGCGTGCCGCCGCGCAGTGTGTTCGTCCCGCGCTGCGACGGTGATTAAGTATAAGACATCCGAACGGACAAGTCAAGGATCAACGCGCCACGCGCCACCGACGAATCGTACTGTCGGCTGCTTCAGTTTGCCTGGTACCAGAGGATTGACATCAGCGCGACTGAGATGATCCAGCCGATTGCGAAGTACTTGGTCAACCTCGCCAGCAATTCCTCACGTGTGCCCTTGCGGAACTGGCTGGAGTCCGTGCCACCCATCGCCGCGGAGAAGCTCTCCGCCTTCGATGTCTGCAGTACGACGGTAACGATGAGTGCGATCCCGAGAATTGACGAAATGATCTGCAGGGCGACCACCATGGTAGTCTTCTACCTCTTCGTCAGAAATTTGTTCAGTCCGCGAGCGTTCCGTCTTCGGCGAACTGCTGAGCAGTCCAGTCAGCGAAGTCGAATATCACGTCCGGCGTGAGGCCGACGTGACCTCCCTCGAACCACACGATCTGCGCCTGCTCTCCGGCGGCTTCGTGGAGGGCCTCGGCCGCGGCGCGCGGAATGATCGCGTCCTCAGTCCCGTTTATGAGCAACACGGGTCGAGGGCTGATCTTCCCGACGAAATTGACCGGATCGACGGAGGCGAGTGCGCCGCCGTCGGTAATCCCCGCTTCCCGGAACTTCGCCGCCATCGGATGGTCGGAGGTGCTGAGTATCTTCTCCCAGTCGCCGCCCCCGACGATGAGCGCGGCAGCATCGACCCTGTCGTCCACCGCGGCGACGACCGAACCGAGGATCGCTCCCATGCTCAGGCCGACGAGCACGACGCGATCGCCATCAATGTCATCTCTGCTCACAATGTAATCGATTGCGCGCCTGTTGTCAACGACCGTCCGCATCAACGGCCCTTCGCGTTCACCGAGCGTGGGACCGGCTTCCCAGAGTTCAACGCCCTCCTCACGCCGGTCGCCGTGCAGCGCCGCGTCGATCGCCATCACGGCGATGCCACGTGGTATGAGGAGCGCGGCGATTACGCGCGCCTGACTTTTGTCTCCTCCGAGACCGTGCAGCACCAGCGCGCATGGGGGTTGTTCCACCCCCGCGGGGCGCATCAGGAGCGCGGGAATCCGCTCATCGTCATCGCCGAGGAAACTCAGGCGCTCGACGATCATCGAGCCGACATTTGAGACATCGCTGACCTCTGCGTCGAGGTCGGCGGTCGCGTCGTAATCATAGGCCGCGCGCAGCGTATCCCAGTCGGCCGCTTCCTGCGTATCTGCCAGGATCGGCGTGGCGACCAGGATAGAACATGCGGCGATCAGCAGCAAACGGAGCCGGTGCGATGCCATGTGCTCGCCTCGAGGAGCGTCTGCCGGATTAATGCACTCCGGCGCCGTGATCGGGGCCGGAGGTGTTGGTAGGTTACACTACGTGCCCTCGCGCGTCAAGGTTGTCGGATGGGGGCACTTTCTGATATATTGTGTTCGCACGGAGGATCGCGGCACAGGGGAGGCATTTTGCAGCTTTTTCGGCGAGACCTGCTTGCGGACGAGACGTGGGTCCACGGGGCGCCGGCCGGCAGCGGGCGGCTCCGCGTCGCGCTTCTCTTCCCCGGCGACTATGCTGTCGGCATGGCCAATCTTGCCGTCCAGAGCCTCTACGCCCTCCTGAACTGGCGTGGTGACATCCTCTGCGAGCGCGTGTTCTACCCCGGCATCGCCGAGCAGGATCGCAGGCGCGATGACACGCTTCGCTCTGTCGAATACGACACAGCTCTGGGCGCGTTCGATGTCATCGCAGTAACGTCATCGTTCGAGCTTGACTGGCTGAATGTCCCCGCCGCGCTCGATGAGGGCGGTGTGCCGATGCTCGCGGCGGAGCGGACACGTCACTCGCCGCTCGTCATCGCGGGAGGACCGGCTGTCACCGCGAACCCTCAGCCGCTCGCACCGATCACTGACGCCCTGTTCATCGGCGAGGCGGAGCCCGCGATCGGTCCGATGATCGACGTGTTGCTCGACCACGATCTGAAGTCCGACAGCGGGCGGGAGGCCGCGCTTGAAGACCTTGCGGAGATCGGGGGCTTCTATGTCCCGGCGCTGGAGCAGGAGTTGCCGATCCCGCGGATCGCGCTGGGCGATCTCGACAGTGTCCCCACGACCACCGAGGTTCTGTCGCCGCACTCGGAGTTTCCGTCGGTGTTTCTGATCGAGACCGGACGCGGCTGCCCTCGGGAGTGCCGCTTCTGTCTTGCGAGGCGCATCTACCACCCGTTGCGGAACCGCAGCGCCGGGACCATCCTCGCCAGCGCCCGCGAGGGCCTTGAGTTCACGGACCGCGTCGGCCTGGTGGGAGCGGCGGTCGCGGACCATCCTCAGATCGAGCAGATCGCGACGAAGATCGTGGAGATGGGCGGGCGAGTGACCACCTCCTCGCTGCGGGCCGAGGGGGTGACCCCGGCGCTGCTGGAGGCGCTCGCCGCCGGCGGGCAGCGCAGCATCACACTGGCGCCTGAGACCGCCGACCCCGCGCTGGCGAAGACGATCGGCAAGCACGTGAACTTCCAGGCGGTGCTCCAGGCGGTGCGGCTGGCGGCCGAGGCGGGTCTGACGGATGTGAAGCTTTACTTCATGCTGGGCATCCCCGGTGAGACCGACGAGATCGTCGAGAAGACGGTCAGCTTCGCGGAATCGCTCGAAGCCGCGGTGGATGGAATCCACCTGACAGTCGCGGTGGGGCCACTGTCACCGCGCCCTCACACGGAGTTCGAGCGGAGCGAGGTGACGGACCCGAGCGTCGTGCAGCGGCGGCTCAAGCGTCTGCGCAAGGAGCTTCGCGCCCGGGCGCATGCCGATGTCCGCATCGGCTCGGCGCGATCAGGCGCCGTGCAGACCGCGCTGGGTCGGGGCGGGCGCGAGCTGACACCGGTGCTGATCGCGGCCGCGGGCGGGGGGCCGGGGGACTTTGAGCGGGCCCTCAAGGATGCCGGCCTCAGCCTCGACGACTACCTGGCCGAGCAGACCGGGCCGCTGCCGTGGGACGTGGTGGGCGAGTGCGAATTACTTGAGGCGCGGCTGTGAGCGGCGAGACCGACCGCTTCTTCTACCGCATTGCGCAACCGCCGGGGCACCACGAGCTTGCGCGCCTGGAATTCCGAGCGCTGACCGGGGACACGTCCCCGCCGCGCCTGCCCGAAGATCAGCGATCGGAGCCCACCGACGTCCGCCGACTCGCATGGGGGCGCGTGGGAGTGGACGTGGCGCGCTCAGCGTACATCACCGAGTGCTGCCGCCTGCTGGCGCGTGGCCGCACTCTGGAGGATTTGCTCGGCGAGTCCGCGAAGCTTGGCCTGCGGCTGGAGCGTTTCCGCATCCGCGCGCGGAACGAGAGCGGGCGCGACTGGCCGGGTTCGCAGAACGTCGAGCATGCGATCGCGGACACCATCAGCGGCTCCCCGGACCTCACGCGCCCGGCCATCGAGCTTGTCGCGTGGGGGCTGGCGGAGGGCTGGCTGCTGGGCGAGCGCGTGTCGCATATCTCGCGGGGATGGGTGGGCCACGAGCAGCGGCCCTTCCAGTACTCAAGCGCGCTGCCGCCGCGGATCGCCCGCGCGCTGGTGAATCTCGTCGCGCTTCCCGGCGACAGCCTGATCGACCCGTGCTGCGGGTCGGGAACCACGCTCGTCGAGGCCGGATACATGGGCGTGGAACCTTTCGGCTGGGAGATCAATCAGAACGTTGCGGAACAATGCGCGCTTAATCTCTGTCATCACGGACAGGCGGCGTGGATGGTCGTCGGTGACGGGCGCACCGCACGGGGCCGATGGGATGGAGCGGTGCTGGACCTGCCCTACGGCATCGCCAACACGCGTGTCGAGCGTGAGTGCAGGGAGCTTATTGCGCATGCACTGGACGTCGCGCGACTCGTGGCGATCGTGACGGTGGGCCGGCTTGACGCATTTCTCACCGAGCGCGGGGCCACGGTGCTTGGGACGGCGACGGTCGCGAAGACGAAGCTGGAGAGACGAGTGTACTGGGTGGAGAGCGGTCGCGCCTGATGGACGCACGTCTGAGTCCATGGCGCTTGAGTTGAGATCACGCACGGACAGGGAGTGCAGAGATGACGCGAGAGATTCTTTCAAGTGAACGCATCCCGCCCGCGGTGGGTCCCTACTCACAGGCGGTCCAGGCCGGTGAGATGATATTCTGCTCGGGCGTCATCGGACTGGACCCGGAGACGAAGACGCTTGTGCAGGACTCGTTCGATGCCGAGGTGCGGCGGGTGCTGGACAATCTGACGATGCTCCTCGAAGACTGCGGCACCGGCCTCCACCACGTGGTCAAGACCACCGTCTTTCTCGCGGATATGAGGCAGTTTGCGACCTTCAATGAGATCTACGCGGAGTATTTCACCGATGAACCACCCGCGCGCTCGACCATCGAGGTGGCGGCGCTGCCGCTGGGCGCGCAGATAGAAGTGGAGGCGATCGCACTTGCGCAGAGTTGACCTGAGGCCGACCGCGATGGTGACGCTGGCAGTTGTGCTGCTCGCAGGCTGCCTCAGCGCCCCCGCCATGGCGCAGAATCTGCTCCGCAACGGCGGTTTCGAGGGGCCGGTCGCGGGCGATGCGCCGCAGGGCTGGGCGTTCCGCGACCTGCGCGACGACGATCTCGCGACCGGCGAGGTTACAACGAAGAACCCGGCTTTCGGACGGCACTCGCTGATGCTCGAGGCGCCCTCATTCCCGGCTGACTTCGCCGCATTCTGCCTGCCCGTCGATGTGGATGACATTGAGAGCGACGAAGTTCTCGTTTCATTTTCATTCCGCACCGAGTCGCACCCGCAGGCGCTTCTGACCCTGGGCGCCTACGGCGAGGACTTCACGGAGCGCGAATTCGCGACGCCGGAGCTGCACAGCGAATCACACCCGCTTGGCGAGACTGCGAAGTGGCAGCCTTACACCACCACCATGACGATCCCGCCCGGCACACGGCAGATCGTCGTCTTCCTGCGTATCACCGGAGAAGGGAAGGTCTGGTGGGATGGCGTCAATCTGCGTCCGGTCGGTGGGGAGATCGAGGCCGACCTGCAGGAGGCGGGGATCATCGAGCAGATGCCCGATCAGCGTTCGGTGCGTTGCCGGGTCAACAATGTCACCGACCGGGAGATGAAGCTGTCGCTGGAGACCGAGGCGACGGAGGGGGACAAGAAGCGCGTTCGCCGTGGCAAAGACACCGTCACTCTCGCTCCCGGGCGAGACGACGTGCTTGAGATCACCTATCCTTACGCCTTCGACGAGCCGCATGACCTCCGCGTGATGCTGCGGGGCGAGGAGTCGGACGTCATCCACGCGGCCTGGCAGCGCGCGGCGCCCGGCCTCGTTGATGCCCGCATCATCGAGCCTGCGTTCCGCAACACGATCGTCTCCAGCGTGCCGACGGAGAGGGTGGTCGTGGAGGGAACGCTCAACGCGCGGCCGGAGATCGCCCGTTCGGTGGAGCTTGAGGCGACGATCGTCGGCACCGGCGAGCGCACTACCGGGGTCGAGACGCTCAGTGACGACGGCCTCGCCGGTCCGTGGCGGATGACCCTTCCGCCGGACGGCATGCTCACTCAGAAGTACATCGTGCAGGTGACGGCCAGCGTCGATGGCAGAGAGTACACGCAGGACCTGCCGCTCCATCGCGCCCCGAATGCCGATGCCCAGACCGCATACGACGCGCAGAAGCGGCTCTGGGTCAACGGGGAGCCTGCCTTTCCCGTGGGGATCTACCGCGTCGGAGAGGAAAAGGACCTCCCGACGGTCGCGGATGCAGGCTTCAACTTCGTCATCACGCCCTCCCGCCAGCTCAGCTTCCGCTATGCGGCCGCGGCGCGCGACGCCGGCATTCACGTCGTACTCTCTTCCGACACTCTGGACGGACAGTTCTGGGAGTACATGGCGCAGAAGTACCACGGGAACCCGGCGATGATCGGATGGAGCGGTCTCGAACTGCCCGACACGCGCATGGTGACGTACGACAACCTTTATCAGACCTACCGCGAAGCGCGTTCCGGCCCCTACCCCGCCATCGCCGAGGCCGACCCGCACCACCCGATCCTGCTGGCGCTGCGGCCGAATGCCTCGATGAGCCAGTTCGCCGAACTGGCGGACATCGTCATGGCGTGGAGCGAACCGGTGCCTCACCAGCCGTTGACGGCCGTCGCTCGATCGGTCCGCGCCGCGCGTGAGGCGGTTGCCGACGGCAAACCGGTCTGGGCGGTCATCCAGTCATCCGGCTACCAGTGGGTCAGCGAGTTGAGCCCGACGCCACCCCCGACCGCACGGCCTCCCACCGCCGCCGAACATCGCGCGATGGTCTACCTCGCGCTGATGGCAGGCGCGGACGGAGTCGTCCACTACGCCTGGTCCCTGCCCGCCGTCCGCGAACGTTCCTCTTACTATCTGCCGCGCGATGAACCTGACCTGTGGGCGGGGATCGTCGAGACGAACCGCGAGCTTGAGTGGCTCGCTCCGGCTCTGCTCAACGATGACCCCGAACACATTGACCTCTCGCACGACGCCCCCGTCCAACTTGCCGCATGGGACCGGGAGGGCGACCGGATAGTCGTCGCGGTCAACACCGAGGACACCACCGCCGCCATCGGCTTCGATGTCGGCGCGAAGCCCGGCGAGGAGGTCGAGGTGCTCTTCGAGGATCGCTGCGTCATCGCCACCGACGAGGGCGAGCTTGGGGACATCTTCGAACCCTACGCAGTGCACATCTACCAGATCGGCGGGTAAGCGGGAGGGCAACCAGTGGCCGGTCCCGAGATGACCAACATCGTCCAGTACTGGCGCACCACCGTCTCGCGTTTCCCGAACAAGCCCGCGGCGATCTTCGAGGGCCGCGCGTACACATGGGCCGAGGCCGACCGCCTCACCGCCGGCATGGCGGAGAGGCTTCGCGGCAGCTTCGGTCTCGATGCCGGCGATCCGGTCGCCATCGCCATGCCCAACTGCATCGAGTTCTTCCTCGCCTACTGGGCGGTCATGCGCGCCGGAGGCGTGGTCGCGGCCATCAACTGCCGCCTCGGCGAGGAGGAGATGGCGCACTGCCTCGGCGGCAGCGGCGCTCACATCCTCATCACCCACGGCCGCGTTCAGGAGCAGGTTGAGGCCGGCCTGCGTGACGCCGATGACATCGAGCGCATCATCGTCGCCGAGCCGGAGAGGGAACGCAGCGCGAGGTTCGACTGCCTGATCTCGGGGGAGCCCTCCCGGAACTTCGAGAACGCCGATCCGCGCGGTGACGACCTCGCCGTGATCGCATACACCTCCGGCACCACCGGCAAGCCCAAGGGCGCGACGATGCGCCACCGCGACCTCCTCTTCAACGTGAAGAACTGCCTCGTCGCCCACTCATTTCGCCACGAGGACGTCCACATGCTCGCGCTGCCGATGTTCCACTGCACGGCCCTCTACTCGCTGCTGCCATCGGCGGCGTATCTCGGCTCAACCCTCGCCATCGCGCCGCGGCCAGACCGCGACGAACTGCTGGCGCTCATCGAGAGTGCCGGAGTGACCACGTTCCTCGGGCCGCCGACGCTTTTCGCCATGCTCGGTCAGGGCGAGCACCTCGCGCAATGCGACAGTTCCACACTGAGACTGATCGCCTACGCCGGATCGCCGATGCACCCGGACACGATCCGCAGGCTCCGCGAACTCCTGCCGGATGTCGCGCTGCGCAACTTCTTCGGCCTCACCGAGACCACGTCGGTGACGCACGTGCTTCCCGCCGACGAGGCGCTCAGCCACGCCGACTCCGTCGGCAAGCCGCTGCCGGAAGTGCGCGCGATCGTGGCCGATGAGGACGGGAACGAGCTTCCTGTCGGGGAGACCGGCGAGTTGCTGATCCATCGCGACAACGTGATCCCCGGCTACTGGCGGCAGCCCAACCGCCTCGCCGAGAACATGCGGGGAAGCTGGTTTCACACCGGCGACCTCGCACACTACGACGAGGACGGGCACCTTTACGTCCACGGCCGGGAGAAGGATGTCATCATCGTATCCGGTGAGAACGTCATCGCCGGTGAGGTCGAGGAGGTCATCGCGGCCGTCGAGGGCGTGCGCGAGGTCGCGGTGGTGGGGGTGGAGGCGACCGGCATCCGCGCGTATCTCGGTGAACTGGTCAAAGCGATCGTCGTCTGTGATGATGGTGCTGAGATCGGCGAGCGCGAAATCAAACGGGCGTGCACGGAGGCCCTCGCGAGTTACCAGGTCCCCCAGATCGTCGAGTTCCGCGACCGCCTGCCGCGGAATGCCGCAGGCAAAGTCCTCAAGCGAGAGCTTACGTAAGAGTTCCCCCGTTCGCGGAATCTCAGTGCCTGCCCCTCAGCGCGCCCCCGGTGGCGCGGATGCTCCCGGCGATGCGGCCGATGAGCCCGTGGAACCGTCCGGAATGCTTCCGCCACCCTCAGAAGCAACGTTGCCGGTCACGTCGCCCAGACCGCGGAAGGCGGCGATGCTGCCGACAACCAGGATGGCGATCATGAGCGCATACTCGACCGAGGTGACTCCGCTTTCATCCAGCAGCAGGGCGCGCAAACCTCGTGGCCCACTGGAGCAGCTTTCCTCCCTCACAGCAGAACCCTCCCCGAAGGGCACCTCTATCCATCTGTCTTCTTCTGTCACGCAGTGTGTGTCTCTGCAGCATTCGCCGTGTCCACGTGATTGCGGCCCCCCCGAGATCGCCTGCATCCGGCAACAGGCGGGACTGCCCGCTACTCGCGCATCGAGACGATCGCGGCATTGAGAGTGAGCGTGTTGTCCTCTGACGCATCAAGCACGCCGGCCATCAGGCGCCCGGCGGCGAGCGAATGGACGTACTGAAGCTGCACGCGTATCTGATCGCCGGTGGCGGCCGAGTTCTCGGCCCCGTTGTCGGTGAGCGTCATCCACTCGCCCCACATTCCGGTGTCTTCATTCCAGGCGCGGAACTGGAGAGAACAGGTGAGCCGTTCGACGTCGAGTCCGGGCGAAGCTTCGGCCACCCGCGAATGTATCTGCGCGCAGGGCGCGCCGATGCTGGCCACGCGGGCGACCTCCCTCGAGACGTGGTTCAGTGACTGCGACTGCTTCAGCATCCATCCGATCTCCACAGTCCCGAAAAGCAAAGTCACCAGCAACGGCAGCACGAATGCCATCTCGACGGTCGCCACGCCACGCCTGTGACATCCCCGGCCTGCCCGCAACATTCTCTTTGACGCTCGCAGCGTGATCATGCGGCACCTCCTGTGTCTCCCGCACTCCATGGGCGCACTGCCGAACAAGCGTCCGTCACTGAACCAGTTTCACTGTGTGGAATTTGTCAAGTCGCGGACTCCCGAACGTCGCGTCTCCGGGAATGTAGAAATCAAGAAACGTGGCCAGAACTTCCTTCTGTCCCTGGTTGATCCCCTCAAGCCAGAAAGCGGCGAAGCCCTCGACTTCGAAATGTGCGCCGGTCCCGGAGCCCTCCACGTATGTCGCAACCGGACAGATCATCAGTCTGGGATTCCCGTCATGGTAGCTTTCAGCGCTATCCCCCTCGTAGATACCTGTCGACCCGACCTGCATCCGGGCGAGGCCGGACGAGTCGCGCTCAAGAGCCCGGGCAAATCGCCCGGTGTCAAACCCGGTTTCCGCCTGCATCCAGTCACCGATGCCGACCTTGGTGGTGGCGATGTCTTCTTCGCTGAGGTCCGTGCCCTGGAGCAACTCGAACCAGCCGGCTGTCGAACCGTCAGGTGGATCCAGCCACCCGAATGATCCCGGCACCTCATCGTTCGAGGCCTCGGGATCGCTGCCGTGCAGCACCTGGTACGTGGCGCCCGACTTGTACGCCTCGGCTGTCTCGCGGTCGATCCACATGGGGGTGAGGGTGAAGCCGTCGTCGAGCACCGCTCTCACCGCGATCGCCGATCTTTGAGCTTCTGCCGTCGTGAGGCCGAATATTCGCGCGAACCGAAACTCCGTCGTGGTGTGGACGGTGACCCTCACGGCAGTCGCGCTCGCCGAGAGCTGGCCATAGTCCGGGATAGTTTCCGCCTCCAGGAAGGTCTCCGCGGTCGCGGAAGGATCGGCGACAGTGCACCACCTGGGGTTCTCGCGATTATTGGCGGTGACGATCGCGTTGACGGCAGATGAGGCAGAATGCTGGTCGGGCATCTTTGTCGCCGCGGCAAGCGCAGACTGATCGGCCACAGTCTGAGAGTACTGCGCGGCAAGCATGAGGATGCTCAGGTCGACGGCGAGGGCCCCCACACCAAGCAGGACAGGTAGCGCAAGCACCATGATCATGTACGCGGCGCCACGTCTGCCCGGGCACCGGTCTGACATGAATCCCCCTGTGATGCTGCATCGAACGGGTGACAACTCATGGATGGGCATACGTCTCACCTCCACGAATTGCCGGCGGTGTCGGTAACACTATCACACTTGTGACAGTAAACCCTCTACTTTTACTCTTATATTGCTCAAGAGTTGCTCAATGCCGAATCTCAGACAGGCCGCCGTCGAACGCGCCTCTTATTCACCGCTTCTGTCGATATTACGACACATTCACGCACACCCATCGACAGTGGTACCTCCGCCGACTACGGACAAGCGCTGCACATGATGGCCTGTGCGAGCATTTTCTGCGCGCCGTGGGGCGCGTCAAAGAAGCCGCCCATCAGATCGGCTGAATCCCCGGCAACGACGACGCCGTAGCGGGACCCCAAGGCACATTCGTCTCCCTGTCTTCGCGTGATACGCGGGCAGAAGGCATGGAGGGGAGAGGGTGTGCAGCGCGTCTCGAATCTGAGCGCCTGCCACAGGCTCAGTGGACCGGCCGCTCCTCTAAGGCCCTCTGTAAAGACCGAAGATTGTGCCCGAAATATTGACACGCCGCGCCGCTTTGTGGCATGATGTCGGGCACAGTGTCAGATGTGCGGGGCGCGCCTGGGCGTCCAATGTCACGAGGAGGTACCATCGTGAGCAGATTCGCAGCCGTCACCGTGCTTGCAGCGACGCTTGCCCTGATGTGCAGCAGCGCCCTGGCGCAGGATTACATTACACAGACCGTTCCCCCCACGGCCCCCTACATGCACGAGCTGGAGACGGTCTACGAGCTGGGCATCATCGAGGGCTACCGCGACGCCACATTCCGCCCCGATCACAACGTGGAGCGGGCGGAACTGTGGGTGGCGTTCAACCGCCTCGTCGATGTCTGCCGGACGCGCGGGATGCAGCTTCCGGTGGATTACGAGCCCTACGAGGCGACCTACGGTCGGGGCTTCCGGGATCACTGGGGCATGGAGGCGTGGGAGCGTCTCATCAAGACCTATCTCGCCGATGACCGCCCGCTGCCCGTCATGATGGACTACGATGCCGACATCAAGCGCATCGAGTTCGCCGAGTTGGCGGTCGCGGTGCTGCGGGCATACGGGGTTGTTCCCTACGACATCACTCCGGCGGAGATCGCCATTGGCGAGGACATCATGATCCGGCAGCCCGACGGACAGTTCCACTTCCAGGGCGCTATGCCGCGCTGGGAGCTTGCGGTGAGCATGTCGCGCCTTCTCGACACGATCGCACCGATGCAGTAAGCTCCGAGGATCGCGAACTCGTCATGACGGACCTCCGGCGCGACGCAACGCGCGCCGGGCCGTGTGGGACATACGATCATCATCACTCGCCCTGCTCTTTCCCGCAGTGCGGGCAGAAGACCATGTGCGTGGTGACTTCGCCGCCGCAGGATGGGCAGGCCCTCTCCCCCACCGCCTCCTCGGGAGTCGGGCGTGGCGGAGAAGCGGATACCTCCGAAGCCTGCTCTTCCTCCGGCGAAGCCTCCGTCTCCTCGGGAGCCTCCGCCGATTGCGGAGGCTCTGACGAGGTCGCATTGTCCTCCTCCGAGCCGCTCGCCTCCGGTTTCTGTCGCAGGTCCTGCACCTGCCGGCGGACCTCCATCATCTCGTCCTTAAGCTGCCGCGCGCGTTCGAGGATCACCCGCAGTTCGTCGTCCTGGATCTGTCGCGCGACCAACAGTTCCTCCGCCCGCTTCCCCGCCTCGGCGTAGACATCATCGAGCTTGTTCTCAAGCGAACCGAGCTTCGCCTGAAGCTGGACGATCTCCGCCTGCCGCCCGGCCTGTCCTGCGATGTCACCAAGCACCCGATTTGCCTTCTTCAGCCAGTCACTCATCCCGGTCCTCCTCCGGCGCTTCTCAGTATCTCCCCTTTCCGCGCCAGATCGCATCTTCCCTGCCGATCCGAGGAAGGACGTGCAGCGGTGAGGGGCGAACACGGTGGTGATGAGATGACAGTGTCGAGGAGGTGCCCGATGATGTGTTGCCGAGGCGTCCTGATTCTCGCGATGATGGTACTGTGCGTGGTCGCTCACGCGCAATCACCGAAGCTGCTGCTGCATGCGACATTCGATGGCTCCTGCGCGTTCGAGACCGGCGGCGAGGGAGAGACGCTGGCCGCGGAGTTCGTGGATGGGCGCGACGGCCAGGCCGTGAAGTCAACGGAGGACGGCGAACCCGCCGTGCGGATTCCGCTTGATGCGGCCAGCCCCGATGAGGGCACGGTGATGTTCTGGTTCCGCGCCGATGAGCCGACACCATCGACGCGTGATGAACGCGTGGTCTGGTCACCGGTCAGCAGCCCCGGAGCGCCCGGGCCGGATGTGCGTGTCTTCCAGATGTACCACCAGGCGCAGATCCAGGCGCGCAATCCGTGGGATGACCGACATCGTGGCGCCGCGCGAGCGGTGTACAGCGAGCTGATCCCCGGCAAGTGGTATCACCTCGCGTACACATGGAAGAAGGACGGAAACGACCTCGCGTACTACCTCTTCGGCCGCGCGCAGAGCGACACGCTCGGGAAGTGGAACGAGCTGGCGCACTCGGACCAGCCGTGGGCCGGGCATCTGGACGTCGGATCAACACTCGGCGCGGTGGACGACCTGCGCATCTATGACACCGCTCTCACCGGCGAGGAGGTCGCGGCGATCGGCGACTACGGCGACGGTGAGTGCATGTACGATGAGGGCAAGGTCTTCTTCGACACGGTCCTCGATGTCGAGCACCTCAAAGGCGAACTGATCGTCGAGGACACCTTCGATGAGCCGTGGGAGGAGAACTGGACTCTCGAGGGGCCGGGCATTCTGACACAGGAGGATGGCCGCCTGCGCATGCAGGAGCCGCAGCCGGGCGAAGAGGGCGCCAACCACATCGTGCTGTGGAACAACACCGAGCACCCGAAGGACTTCATCGCCGAGTGGGAATTCACGCCCAACACCGTGGAGGGCCTGTGCATCGTGTTCTTCTCCGCGAAAGGCGTCGGCGGCGAGAGCATCTTCGATCCGTCGCTGGCGGAGCGCGACGGAACCTTCACCGGCTACACGATGGGTGACATCAACTCCTACCACATCAGCTTCTTCCGCAACACCAACACCCGCTCACCCAACTGCGCGCTACGGAAAAACTCCGGCTTCTGGCGCGTCTCAGGCGGGTATGATTACATCCCGCTGGAGGAAGGCGTGACGAGCAAGCTCACACTGGTCAAGCGCGGCGCGCATATCCAGTTCGCGGTGAATGACCGCGTGTCGATCGACTGGGTCGATGACGGCGTCTCCCGCGGCGGAGTCTGGGGCTCGGGGCACTTCGGCCTCCGCCAGATGATGACCACGGACGGCTGGTATGACAACGTGCGCATCTGGGCGGTGAAGTAACGGCAGTTGCCGGTTCCCAGTTGCCAGCAACGGCAAGCGGCAACGGCAGGAAGTGGAGCGGCGGCGGTCGTGTCGGTGCGCCGCGTCAGGAGGCTAACATGGAGCTTGATGAGGCGTTGCGGGAACTCAAGCGCGAGTTGGAGGCGCTCTACGGCGATCGCCTGAGGGGCGTCTACCTCTTCGGCAGCCACGCCCGGGGCGAGGCGGGGCCCGACTCGGACGTGGACGTGGCGGTGGTGCTGGATGACTAC
>JBKHFA010000043.1:0-17409 GCA_046540615.1 Armatimonadota bacterium
GGCCGAAACCACCACTCGGCATACCTGCTCAGCGCTACACGCTAAACAGATACGAAGATGCGTCCCTCCGGACGGCTGCGGCAACGAACTCAGCCCGCGTACTGCTCCACCAGCGGCCCCTTCTCCAGCGCCGGGTGCAGGTCCTCCAGCTTCGGACGATCGGGGTTGCGGTAGATCACGCCGATCGGGATCTCGTCACCCCAGGTCATCGCCACATCCAGCGCCGCGTGCATATCCTCCGGATCGTGTTCGTCGCCGATGGGCTGCACGCGCTCCTTATACCACTGCGCGGTGTTGCGCTTGTTGAAGCTCGGGCAGGGCTGAAGGATGTCCAGCAGCACGAACCCGCCATCATGCTCGAACGCGGTCACCATCATCTTCTGAAGATGGTCGCGATTGTTCGCAAACGAGCGCATCACCAGCGATGCGCCCTCCACGATCGCGATAGCCAGCGGGTTGAAGGGCTTAAGCATCACCCCGTGCGTCTGAATCGGCGTCTCCATCCCACACTCGGAGGTGGGAGAGGCCTGCCCCTTCGTCAGACCGTAGACCTGGTTGTTGTGCACAAAACACTTCACGCCGATGTTCCGGCGGATCGCGTGGACGAAGTGATTCCCGCCCTCGCCGTACATGTCGCCGTCGCCGGAGGTGATGACGACTTCAAGCTCGTGATTCGCGAGCTTGATCCCTGTCGCCGGCGGCAGCGCGCGGCCGTGAAGGCCGTTGAACACATTCGCCTCGGTGTAATGCGGCAGCTTGGCGGCCTGGCCGATCCCCGACACCAGCACGAGCCTGCGTCGATCGACCCCGGCCTCCTCGATCGCCCTGTCGAGCGTCGGCAGGATCCCGTAGTTCCCGCAACCCGGACACCACGCCGGTGATCCTGAATGCAGTTTCCTCACTGTGACCCCTCCACCTTCGACACGATCTCTTCTGCAGTCAGCGGCAGTCCGTCGTAGCGCGTGATCATCTCAGTGTCGCCCACGATCTGTTGCTCGCGCAGGATCGCGGCAAGTTGCCCCCACGCGTTGCCCTCGACGCAGATGACACGCTCGCGATCGCCGATCTGCGCGCAGATGGCCTCGCGGTCAAGCGGCCAGACCTGCGCGAAATGCAGCATCGCCACGTTGTGCCCGCGGAAATGCAGGATGTCCACCGCTTCCCTGCAGGGCAGATAGGTCGAGCCCCAGCAGACGAGCAGCGTCTCCGCGCCGTCCTCATCGCGGTAAAGCTCAGGAGGCAGCGATTCCTCGATCATCCCGTCGATCTTCCGCATGCGCTTGTCCATCATCGCCTGCCCGATCTCGAGGTTCTCCGTGATATGCCCCTCCTCGTCATGCTCATCGGAGTCGAGGCACACGAACCCCTCGCCGCCGGGAAGCGCGCGCGGTGACACGCCGCTGTCGGTGATCTCGTAGCGGCGGTAGTCCTCGCCCGCATCGGTGACGACGTGACGATCGATCGGCCGCTCCGTTTCATCCAGCGGCTCATTGTTCATGCGCAGGTCGGTGAGGTACTGATCGGTGATGAAGATGACCGGTGTCTGGTATGTGTGCGCCGTCTCCAGCGAGCGCCGCATCAGTTCGTAGGACTGCTGGGGACTGCCGGGCGTAAAGAGCGCGCGAGGGAATTCCCCGTGTCCGGTCCGCAGCGCGAAGAGCAGGTCGCCCTGCGCCGTGCGCGTCGGAAGACCGGTGGCCGGCCCCGGTCGTTGGGCGAGCATCACCACCGCCGGCAACTCCATCATTCCCGCGAGCGACAGGCCCTCGCTCATCAGCGCCAGACCGCCGCCGGAGGTCGTCACCAGCGACGGCACACCCGCGTAGGTCGCGCCGCACATCATGTTGATCGCCGCGAGTTCATCCTCCGCCTGCTCGACGACGATCCCGTAGTCCTCGTCGTGCTGCGCGAGGTAAGTGAATACGCCCGTTGACGGCGTCATCGGGTAGGCGCAGCAGAACTTCACACCCGACGCCGCGGCCGAGATCCCGGTCGCCTCCGTCCCGTTGTACACTTGCGGTGGAGCGTCTCCCGGCTCCGGAGCATCGAGCGCCTTCGCGTGCTCGGAGGCCAACTCCGCACCTTTGTGCACGAGATCGGTGTTCGTCTCCACGATCTCCTCGCCCTTGGCGTGGAATGCCTGCTCGAGGTAGCCGATGAGCGGGTCGAGATCGTAGCCGAGGACGGTGAAGACCGCGCCGCCCGCGACGGAGTTGGCCATGATCGCGTTCCCGGCGTCCTTCGCGGTCTCGGTGAACGGGATCGCGACGGCCTCGCCGTCCGCCTCTTCGCCGTCGTAAAGGATCAGGCCCCCCTCGTTGACTTCCTCCCCGAGGGCCTCCAGCGCCTCCTCGGTGAGAGCGACCAGCAGATCCGCGTCCTCACGGCTGGAGCTGATCGGGTAGTCGGCGATGCGGATGTCCTGCCAGTTGAGGCCACCGCGGATGCGTGACATGTAACTTTGCGTGGAGAAGACCCACAGGCCCATCGAGGCGAACGCGTCTACCAGCAGATGGCCGGTGGTCTTGATGCCCTGTCCCGCCTCCCCCGCAACGCGAATGTTCAGATCCATGGTCGTGCACCCCTCCGCCACAGTCATTGTGTTCGCTATCAGTCTTCGACACCGGCGGTGGGTGGCCTGCAAAGATTGTTTCGGTCGCGGTCCGTCAGTCAGAGCGGTCGTTTGCCGCCGCGCGCCGTCCGGAGAGGTCGGACCCCGCTCCGACCTGTGCCGTCTGTCGTTGGTCGTTTGTCCCGTCCGGAGAGGTCGGACCCCGCTCCGACCTGTGCCGTCTGTCGTTGGTCGTTTGTCCTGTGCCGTCCGGCGGTCGCACCTGCCCGGGCCCGACGCCGTCGCGTCAGAACTTCCGCCCGATCTCCGCCGCGAACGTCCATCCGAGGTCCAGCGTCGGCGAGGGCCCGGTGTCCGGAGCCGGAGGAATGCGCCGGTGAGCAGTCATCTCCGCCGCCTCCGTCATGTCCTCGAAGTCGCCCCAGGTATCTCCTCCGAAGAGAGAGTACGACGCACCCAACTCCCAGCCGTCGATCTCCCGCCCGACGCCCAGAGTGATCGAGCCGACGAGACCTCCGCCGTCGCTCAGTCGCTCCTCCCACCGCCAGTTCGGCGCGAGGAACGGTCCGGGGCTGTCCACCACGCGCGCGTGGCAGTCGAGGTCGGTGTGCATCGCCGAGGCCGCGAGCGTGTAACGCCACCGGCCATGCCTGAGGGTTCGCCCCCACCGCGCGCCGATGGTCCGCGCGTCCGCCGAAGCGTCCATGCTGATCTGCCCGTCGATGCTGCCCAGCACTCCGTCGCTGACGCGCCCGCCCAGCTCCACCGAGTGTTCGATCCACGTGAGTTCCAGGTGCTCGGCTCCCCATGAGCCGGTCCGCCTGCGGCCGATGCCGAGGACAGTGCTGTCGGCGGAGAGCGCGGCCCGCCCGCGGATCGCATCCCCGGAGGCGATGGCGCTCGGCGCGGGATCGACGTCGCTGCGGATGAGATACGCGAACTGTCGCTGACCGGGTGGGCCGTGCGCCACCCATGCCTCGATCGTGCGCGTATCCGTGGCGAATGTACCCGTGAAGGGCGTCCCTGAGACCTCGGTCGCAACCCGCGCCTGATCGCTACGTTCGGAGATCTGCAGCCCGGCGTGCCAGCGCGCGCTCTCATATTGCGCGCCGAGGCTGCCCACCTCGCCGTTCCGGCTGAACTCGAGGTGCTCGTGGCCGCGCCGCACGCCGAGGATGTCCGCGAGATTGTCGCCTGTCGCGAGGCCGGCCAGGTCGGCCTCGCGGCGCGCGGCGCCGAGCGTCCATGCGCCGTCGCGCCATGCCAGCGCGAAGGTGGATCCCGTGCCGTGTCCGCGCGCGCGATCGTCGAGCCAGCGGTCGCGGTGGTAGACGCGCGCGTCAGTCGAGGTCAGGCCGCATCCGAGCCACCAGCGAGCCTCATCGACTTCGGCCGCGACGGGGGCCGTCAGTCGCGCCTCTCGTCTGTCGATCTGAAGGTCAACGAAGTAGCGGTTGCCCTGCACGTAGGTGAAAGGGACGGTGCTCCCGGCTTCGAACGCGATCTCCCCGCTTTGCGCGTGTGGCAGGGTGGTCGGTGAGCCCGGCCTCACCTGATCGAGCAGCGCCATCGGCGCCAGCGTGCCGCCGGAAGCCATCGACGCGCCGTCCGACCGCCACTGCCCGGCGGTGCTCTCGAAGAGCGGTTGGGCGCCGATGGGGGCGGCGGTCAGAAGCAGGATCAGCAGCAGAGAGCCCCTCACTGCTCGCCCCGCAGGTCGATCACGGTCAGGCGGTCCATCGATCCGTGCCTGATGGTGATGTGCGTCGGCCCTGTGCTGAGCATCTCAAGGACCGGACGGGGCTGCGGAAAGACTCCACCAAGCTCGGGCTGTGGGAAATCCGACGCGTCACGCGGCAGCGCCTCCCACGCGCTGCCTGAGACCGGCCTCAGTGTCGGCAGGAGTTCCTTCAGGTCATCGATCGGCGCGTCCCAGAGCCGGCTGAGGTCCATCCGCGTGTTGAAGCTGCCGTCGCCCTCCGCGCCCCCTTCATGCTCGATGAGCACCTGCACCTCGCGGTCTACCATCGCGTGCAGGTCGCGAAGCTTCTGCCGCGCGACCTCAGGGCTGTCGGGACGGAGCGCCTGCACGAGCATCGAGTCCTCGGGCGCCTCCCCGACCGCGGCGATCATCGCCTCCAGCCCTCCGCGAAGAGCGCCGCCGCTCCAGCGCATGTTCGTTGAGTTGTGACGCCACAGAAAGGGATCGCCGGGAAGATACTCTTCGACGGCCAACTCCCCGTCGCCGTCTTCATCACGCTCGGCCATCGAAACCGTCCAGTCCCAGTCGCCGGGGTCGAACTGATACGCACAGAACTGCAGCAGCAGCGCGTGCCCGATGCGGAAGGCGCCGCCGATCGCGCTGACGTCGGCGCGGTAGGCGTAGTGCGTGCCGTGGCGTGAGGGGAACTCTGCCAGGCGCGCGGTGGGGCCTGGCGCGCTGCTCGCCACCGCGTCAATCCGCGCGCGGGCGTGTTTCAATGCGGGAAGCAGGTAGTTGCGGATGCCGATCTGCAGGTCCGCCGACGAGAAATCCGGATCGGTGGGGCCCGGGAAGTCGGCGGCCACGCTCATCAGACCTCTCGCCTCAACGCCGGTTTCTCCGCCATGCGCGGCCGATGCGACCCTGGAGACCGGCTCAAGCAGACTCAGGATCTGATCGGTCGTGTATCCCGCATCGACGCCCGCGTTGTATGCCGCGGCGACCACGATCGCGGCCGCCAGTCCGACCTGAGAGACTGCGTCATTGGGCTCGGCCTCGGTCCACTGGGTGAAGTCCTCGAGCACCGCGCGCAGGTCACCCTCCGTGGTGGGAAGGTCGGTGGCGAACTGATCGATCCGCTCGATCGCCGCTCGTCGGGCAAGGTCGGCGTCGGGCGCTGTGGCGAAAGGCACTTCGCGCGCGGCGCTGGTGCTGATGGTCTCTCCCGACGGGATGGCGTCGGCCGCAGGACCGGGGCCTCGGCCAATCTCAACCGGTGGAGGCGGGGGAGAGGGCGCATCGCCGGAGGGTGTGCCACCCCCGCCTCCGCACCCAACTGCGAGCAGAGCCAGCGCGGCGACCGTGAGCCCGGCCAATGCGAGTCGACGACCGCGTCGTTGCATCTTCGTACACCCCTTGATCGTAGTCCGGCTCAGGCTGGTAGACACTGAGGAGGCCGCTGCAATTGCCGTGCCGGATCGTTTCATCACACCGAGGCCCCCCTGAGGAAATGCCTGGACGGCTCAACCTGCTGCCGAATGAGATTGCGGTGCCATCAGTCTCTGCGCCCACTCGGGCACCTCACTGCCGCGAACATGACGGTATGCCATCAGGAGCAGCACCGCGATCATGATGACCGGAATAAGTATCTGCCCGACCGTCACGACCTTGGAGATGGTGTTCCAGACAGCGGCGTCGGTGAGGAAGTACACCATCTTGGCGGCAGGGCCGAAGCACGCGGCGGTCACTGACGCGGCGAGGACATAGCGCACCGCCAGACCGCGGACGTAGGAGGTACCCTGCGCGCCGATGAATGTGCCCAGGGACATGCCGAGGAGCATGGTCAGCGCGATGCCCAGCTCCACGTTGCCGAACATCGCGTGCCGGAAGCAACTGAACGTGACGCCTACGAACGAGCCGACGAGGTTCGTCCCCACGGCCATGAGGGAGGACTGACCAACGAGGTAGATAAGCGAGGGACACAGGATAAACCCTCCGCCCACGCCGAGGAAACCCGACAGTATCCCGACTGCAGCACCCAGGGCAAAAACGATCCAGCCTGAGATGCGCAGCTTTGACTTGGTGAAGCGAATGTGAGGGAAGATGCTCAAGCCCTGGAGGAAGTTGCAGGCTGCGGTGTTGATCTCACCCTCTTCGGCCGCGGAGGCATCGTCAGATCCGTTTGCAAGCTCTCTGCTCGAGGCGATGACTTCGCGGAGCATCGCAACACCGACGAAGATCAACGTGGCGAGAAGCGTTCCGAGAATCACGACATCGGCAAGGCGCTGGCCGTAGTTTTCGAGTATGTGCAGAAGACGCACGCCGCCTTCGGCGCCGAGCATTGTCCCACCGGCGGTGATAAGGCCCATCTTCAGATCAAGATGCCCAAGCTTCTTGTGCCTGATCACCGCGATGAGCGTGTTGGCCGTCACGAGCGCAAGGCCGGTTCCGACGGCCATCGCAGCCGGCATACCCATGATGATCAGGATAGGGGTGATGAGGTATCCGCCCGTGACCCCAACGAAGCCGGCGATCAGGCCCACGCCGAAGCCAAGCACTGCGAGCAAGTAAAGGTTGAGCGTAACATCAGTCGTGACTTCAACCACGGTCGGCTTCCTCCTCGGCATCTGCGGAGGAATCCTTACGGAATAACGCCACAGCCTCTTCCGCCTGCTGGAACGCGATCGCCATCAGCCAGCCGGAGAGCAGAACCACCGCGAGAGTCGCAAGTCCCATCCCGGATGAACTGAGCGAGTCCAGCAATGCCTGCCAGTCGCCGCTGTGTGCAAGGGTGAACCATGCGCCGAATGCGACGGCTGCCACCGAAAGCACTGCCATCGTCGCTGCAAGAAGACCGCCGTGTCTAAGCCACATCTGAGATCTTTCACTCTGCCGAAGTCGGATGAGGAGGGCCCGACAGTGTGCTGCCCGCCCGACACTGTGATGCGAGGTTTACATACGATGCAACCCGCCGCGGCAGCGGCGGGCGGCCTCATTTCTGAGGCATTATAACCCTCGCCACACGGCGTGTCAAATTCCCGTCCCAGGTTGCCCTTGAGAGCCGGCAACCGCCGACATACGGACCTCCCGGCCGCGTCCGCTCAAGTCTTCGCTCCCGGCGTCGTTAAGTCCATCGCGGCATGCAACTCACACACCGGGAGGCGATCTGTGTGACACGAGGGCTCCACGCGGCGGCGGCGGGCATGCGAGTGCAGATGCACAGGCAGGACGTGCATACCAACAACCTCGCCAACGCCGCGACTGTCGGCTTTCGCCGGTCGGACATGATGATCGGCCAGTCGTCATTCGCCGACGCGCTCGGCGAGGCCGGCGCGATGCCTGAGGCGGAGTCCACCGCGGTGGACGTGCGCCCCGGGCCGGTGCACGAGACCGGCAACGCATATGACCTCGCGATCGACGGCGACGGGCTCTTCGCGCTGCAGACCGATCGCGGCCTGCGCTTCACCCGCGACGGCCGCTTCCAGCGTACACCCGACGGCCGCCTCCTCTCGACGTCAGGACACGCCGTGATGGGCCGTGGCGGGCCGATCGTGCTTCCCGGCGATGAGTTCCTCGTCAGCGAGCGCGGCCAGGTCTTCTCCGAGGGGCAGTTCGTGGATGACCTCTTCATCGCCGAGTTCGACACCGCCGACGGCCTCCACCGGGAGCCCGATGGACTGCTGGTGGGAGATGCCGGCCCGCGGATGGCCGCTGAGCCGAGCGTCCGGCAGGGCCACCTTGAGGAGGCAAACGTGAGCGTGGTACGCGAGATGGCGCACATGACGACCGGCTTCCGGGCCTACGAGGCATCGGCGGCCGCTCTGCGTCAGACCGACCAGACCCTCGGCACGCTGATAGAAAGCGCACTTTCGTGATGAACCCGATCGAAGGATGATCAGTTCGGAGAACCGCGCACGTGACAGGTGTTCGATCAGAGTTGACCTCGAGGTGATTGTTCTATGATGCGCGCACTGTGGTCCGCCGCAAGTGGCATGAGCGCCCAGGAACTCAACGTGGACACGATCGCGAACAACCTCGCGAACGTGAATACCACCGGATTCAAGAAGCAGCGCGTCGAGTTTCAGGACCTGATGTACGAGACTCTCCGCGAGGCCGGGTCGGCTGCCGCTGAGGGCGTGCAGATCCCCACCGGGATCCAGGTCGGGCTCGGCTCGCGCACCGCCGCGACCCGCAAGCTCTTCGCGCAGGGCACCTTTCAGGAGACAGGCAATCCGCTGGACATGGTCATCGAGGGCGACGGATTCTTCGAGGTGCTCACACCCAGCGGTGACGTCGCGTACACCCGTGCGGGAGCGTTCAAGGTCGACTCCGAGGGCAACGTGGTCACCGCCGACGGCTTCCCGCTCGAGCCCCCGCTGGTGATCCCCTCCGACGCCACCAGCATCTCCGTGGGCAGTGACGGCACCGTCACCGCGACCGTCTCCGGGGAGACGGATCCGCAGACGATCGGTCAGATTCAGCTCGCTCGCTTCGCCAACCCCGCGGGCCTGCGCAATCTCGGACACGGCCTGCTGGGCGCCACTGCGTCATCCGGTGAGCCTGATGAGGGCCCGCCGGGCATCGACGGCATGGGCGCGATCGGCCAGGGCATGCTGGAGATGTCCAACGTCAAGGTGGTCGAGGAGATGGTCAACATGATCACGGCTCAGCGCGCCTACGAGGCCAACTCTCAGGCCATCCGCATCGCCGATCAGATGCTGGAGATCGCCAACAACACGCGCCGCTGATAGCGCGCACGAGCACGCGTAGATGGGAGGGAGCACCGTGTCCTGGCAGACCGCCACGAAGCTGCTGGTCGTTCTTGCGCTGCCCGCCGCGCCCTCAGTGGCGGACGGCGCTGGAGCCAGCGTCGATGCGCCCGTCACGGTGAGACTGCACGAGGCGGTCCAGGTGGACGAGGGGCGCATGACGCTCGGTGAACTCGCCGAGATAAAGCCCGAGGAGCGCGCGGCGCAGTTGGGAGCCATCGAGATCGGACCGTCGCCCCTGCCTGGCGGGAAACGTGAACTCACCCGGGGCTATCTCAAGATGCGTCTTCGGCGCGGCGGTGTCGCCTGCACGGAGATCGTGTTCACCGGAGCGGAGATGGTCGAGGTCCGGCGCGCGCAGCCGTCCGCTCCCCGGCGGCAGGCACAGGGCGAGGTCGAGGCGGCCGATGCGCCCGGCGCGCGTTCCTCCACCGAGCAGCCGCTGACCGTCGATCGCGGCGCCCGCGTGCGCCTGACTGTCACCTGCGGCGCGATCTCCATCGACGCGGAGGCCACGTTGCTCGAGTCGGCCGCCGTGGGCGGACGCGCGAAGATGCGCGTGGAGCAGACCCGCGAGATCGTCGTGGCACAGATCGTGCAGCCATCCGAGGCAGTCATCAGCAGGGAGTGAGATCACCGATGCTTCGAACCGTGGTGCTGACAGCAGCCGCAATCGCCGTGACGGCGCTGGCCGCATGGCCCGAGCCATCTGTCGCGGTCAGCCCCGACGCGGGCGGCTTCTTCACGTCGCTTTACGACGACCACCGCGCCGCTCAGCCAGGCGACGTTCTCTTCGTCGTGGTCGCCGAGTCAACCAGCGCTTCGCAAAGCGCGTCACGGTCGAACTCCAAGTCCGCCGACGTCGAGGTCGGCACCGGCACCGGCTGGCTGGACTTCATCCCGGAGATCGGCTTCGGCGGCGGTCTCAGCACGGGCGCGAGCGGCAGTTCGCAACGCCGGAATACGCTCTCCGCGCGCATCGCCACGACCATCACCGGGGTGACGCCCAGCGGCAACCTCATGATCACCGGGGAGCGCACGGTCAGAGTGAATCACGATCTGCAGACGATCCGGCTGGTCGGTGAGGTGCGCCCGCAGGACGTTCGCCCGGACAACACCGTGCTCTCAGAGCACATCGCCAATGCGGCGATCGAATATGACGGCCCCGACCCGGGCAGGCCCGGGAAGAAGGTCGGCATCATCACGCGCGTCCTCGGGTGGTTGTTCTGATGCGCGTGAGACCGGCGCTCAGAGGGCGGCGAATTGCGCTCGCGCTGACGGCGATGCTCGGGGTCGTCGGGGCGTGCGAAGCCCTGCCGACGCGAGTGAAGGACATTGCGACGATCAGCGGAGTCTCCGAGCACAAGCTGATGGGCTACGGACTGGTGGTCGGCCTCGACGGCACCGGCGACAGCTCCCGGGCGATCTTCACCAGCCGCTCGCTGGCGAACATGCTCGAACGCTTCGGCGTGCAGGTGGACTCTGAAGAAATCACGGTCAAGAACGCGGCCGCGGTGATGGTCGTCGCCGATCTCCCCGCCAACGCGGGCGCCGGGGCTGAGTTCGACGTCCTGCTGTCCTCGCTCGGCGACTCGGAGAGCCTTCACGGGGGGACGCTGCTGGCGACTCCGCTTCACGCCGGCGACGGTGATGTCTACGCGATCGCCCAGGGACCGGTGAGCATCGGTGGCTTCAACATCAGCTCCGGTCGCGACTCGGTCCAGCGCAATCACCCGGTGGTGGGCCGCGTTCCGGGAGGGGCTTCGGTCATCACGCCCATCCGCTCGGAGGCCCTCGACCGAGCGCAGATACGCCTCGTGCTGCACAATCCGGATTACACCACCGCCTGCCGCCTCGCCGATGCGATCGATGATGCGATCGGCGAGGGCGCCGGGCACGCGATCAATGCGTCGATGGTGGAGGTGAAGGTTCCCCGTGACGCGCCCGACATGGTGGCGTTCATCACGCAGATCGAGCAACTCACGGTGGAACCCGACGCACCCGCGCGCGTGGTCATCAACGAACGCACCGGCACGGTCGTGATCGGTGAGGCCGTGCGCATCGCGCCGGTCGCGATCTCTCACGGCAGTCTGACCATCCGCGTGCGCGGAGAGTGGGAGGTCTCGCAACCATCACCCTTCGGCGGTGAGGGAAGCACCGCCGTGGTCCCGAGCGAAGAACTTGAGGTCGGCGAGGGTGAGACCGGCGTCGTCGCGCTTCCGCCGCAGGGCAGTCTCAACGAGCTTGTGACCGCCCTGAACACACTCGGCGTCAAGCCGCGCGATCTCATCGCAATTATCCAGGCGCTCAAGGCCGCCGGAGCGCTCGAAGCAGAGGTGAGCATCCAGTGAGCACCATCCGCGACATACAATCCCCCGCGCCCGCGTCTCAGGGCTCGTCCGCGGAGAAACCGCCCCTGATGGATGCATGTCGGCAGGTTGAGGGGTTGTTCCTCAGCCATCTGATGGAGGCGATGGACCGCCCGGCGTTCGGGGAGGACATCCTCGGCAGTTCCGGGGCCACGAGGCTCTTCCGCGGTCAGCGCAACCAGGCGATCGCCGATGAGATGGGAGCAAGAGGCGACCTCGGTCTTGCGCAGATGCTCCACGACGATCTTTCTCACCGGTCGGGAGGCGTCGTTGGGAACGACGGCGCGCCCGACATGAATCAGGCACAGGGGGCTGAGACCCGATGAGAATCAACACCGGCAGTGTACATGCGAATCCGAAGACCGCCGAGACCGCGACGAACACCCGGCGCGCTGATGTGCCGCAAACCCGGGAGCCCGGAAACGACAGCGTCACGGTCTCCCCACGCGCCCGACTGCTGGCCCTCGCCCGCAACGCGCTCGACGCCGCGCCACAGATCAGGGCGTCGGTCGTCGAGGCCGCGCGCGCCAGACTCAGCAGTGGCGATGGGCCCTGCGAGGGCGGGGAGATCGCGCGCGCGATGATCGACAGCATCTCGGACACTCAAACCTCGGAGGATGCGCCCTGACAGGGCGCATCCACGGGCAACGCCGATGTGAATGCGAGTGAAAGCTGATGACCGCTGATACACTCTCGTCGATGCTCAATGCCGAGTTGGAGGCGGGCGAACTGCTCGCCGAGACACTCGACTGCCAGCGCCGCGCGCTGATCGAGCGCGACCTCGATCGAATCAGCCGGATCACCGGCGTGCTCGACGGGCAGATGGAGCATTTCACCGCGCTCGTCGAGAGGCGCATCAAAGCGGTGGAAGACGCAGGCGGGGCGCTCAACGAGGACTGCGCTGAACTGCTGGAGCGCATCCGAAGGACCGAGCGCCGTGTGTTGCGCCTCGCCGAACTCAACCAGGAACTGATCGCCGATCGCCTCGCGTACGTCGGAGCGATGCTCTCGACGATCGGCATGACGGGCCCCGCGGGCTACGGCGCGGACACCGCCTCCGCCACCGTCTCCCGATCAGCCTGATCCGGAGGAGATCGACATGTCACTGCGCATGATAAACATCGCAAGGAGCGCCCTCTTCGCGCAGAGAGCGGCACTCGAAGTCACCGGGCACAACGTCGCCAACGTCGAGACACCCGGATACGTGCGCCAGCGCCCCGTGCTCAATGCCATCCCCGGCGCCGTCACAGGTGAGGCCGGTGGCGGCGTCGAGTTGGTGGACATCGAGATGCTCAGAGACGCCCTTCTCTCCACGCAGATTCGCGGCGAGAGCGGCAACCTCGGGAAGGAGCGCGCAGCGCGGGAGACGCTGCTGCAGGTCGAGCAGGTCTTCACCGACGTCTCCCAGGGCGGCCTCTCCCTTCGCATCGAGGAGATGTTCGACGCTTGGTCGGCCCTCGGCCTCGACCCCACCTCCGCCACCTGCCGCTCACAGGTCGTGGAGCGGTCGCGCCTTGCTGCCGACACCATCGCCGAGCGATGGCAGGCGCTCGGCGACCTCCGCCAGGAGATCGACCTGCGTCTGCGCGACACCGTTGATCGTGTCAACTCCCTCGCTCGCGAGGTCGCGCAGATTAACCTGCAGATCGGCACGACCAGTTCCATCAGCGGGCGGAATGACCTCGAGATCAGGCGCGAGGGGCTCATCGAGGAACTCGGCAGTCTCTGCGGCGCAGAAGTCGTCGAGGGCGAGAACCGCGTGGTTGACGTGCTCATCGGCGGTCGGCGCATGGTTGAGCACACCGCGGTGACCGAACTCGAACTCGTACCCGACCCCGCGCAACCCGGCTTCCATCTTGTGTCGCTGGGGGGCGAAGTCTCCCCGCGCGGACTGGGCGGCGAGATCGCCGGACGCCTGCAGACGCGGGATACGCAGATCCCCGCGTACATGCAGCACCTCGACACCCTCGCGCAGACGCTTGCCGACGAGATCAACGCGCTTCACACCGCCGGTCAGGACCTCTCCGGCAACCCCGGCGACGCTTTCTTCGACTACGACGCGGCCCGGCCCGCCGCCACCCTTGACGTGCGGGATGCCGTGACCAATGATCTTTCTCTGATCGCCGCGGCGCAGACGTCCGTCGTCGAAAGCGACGGCACCAACGCCCTCGCCATCAATGATCTGCGCAACACTCGGGTGCTCAGCGGCGGCACCGCGACGCTGCCGCAGTTCGCTGCCGAACTGACCTCCACCGTCGGCATCGACGCGGAAGCCGCTCAGACACGCCTCGAGAGCCGCGAACTGCTTGTGCAGAGCCTCCAGGACGCGTACACCAACCAGGCCGGCGTATCTCTTGACGAGGAGGCGCTTGAACTGATCCGCTATCAGCAGGCATACACCGGCGCCTCGCGACTCATGTCGGTGGCGCTGGAGACGATGGATGCGGTCTTTGAACTGACGTAACCACGGAGTGTGGCCGATGAGAATATCAACCCTGGCATACAACAATGACACGAAGAACTCGCTGGCCCGCGCGCAGCAGGACCTGCGGCGACTGAGCCGGCAACTCTCCTCGGGGAAGCAGTTGACGAGGCCTTCCGACGACCCCATCGCGGTCGGATCGATCATCAACGCCCGCTCCGACCTCGCCAATGTCCTCAACCAGCAGCAGGTATTGCAGCGCGCTCAGGCCCTCACCGGACCGGCCGATGCGGCGCTTGACAACATGGCCGGCGCCCTCCGCCAGGTTCGTGACATCGGCCTTGGCGCGACACAGCCGGGCCTCACCGACGCGGCGCGGCGCAGCCAGGCGCAGATCGTCCGGAGCCACCGCGACCGCATCATGGAGGAGGCGAATATCTCCGTGCAGAACGTCTACCTCTTCGCCGGCAAGCTCAGTCAGACGAAGCCCTTTGCCGACGGCGCCGGCGGCGTCTCGTACACAGGCGACTCCGAGGGAGTGCAGGTCTGGGTGGCGCCCGATCGCCCGCTGGAAATCACGGTCCCCGGCGACCGTCTCTTCAACTACGAGGACACGGCCGGCGTCCGCCCCATCCCCGAGGTGGACAGCGACCTTTTCACTCTCCTCGACGACCTCGCCGGCGCCATCGAGGCGGGCGACGATGCGCGCGTTCCAGAACTCGCCGCCGACCTTGATGCGCTCTACGGGCACGTCGTCGAGCAGAGAGGGGTGCTCGGCGCCAGGGTCCAGCGGATTGACGACGCCACCGAATCCGCCCTCAACGCGGAGGTCGCGGCGCGCGAGATACTCTCCGACACCGAGGACATCGACATCGCGACCGCATTGATGGACCTCCAGCATCAGCAGTTGTCCTACCAGGCGGCTCTCGCGGCGACATCAAAGCTCGCTCAACTTCCGACGCTCTTCGAGTTGCAGTGGTAGTCGCGGGGTTCGACGCCGCCGTGAAAAAACATGAGCCGCCGGCATCTCTGCCGGCGGCTCATGAGCTTACGTCTTCAGTCGGGGAGCCTTACTTCGCGCTTGCGGCCGCCGCGTCGATCAGCGCGCCGAATGACTCGGCGTCGAGCGATGCGCCGCCCACGAGGCCGCCGTCGATGTTCTCAGTCGCCATCAGACCCTCGACATTGGCCGGCTTGACCGAGCCGCCGTAGAGCACCTGCATGCTGTCAGCGATCTCCTGCGAGAAGACCTCGCCGACGGTCGCGCGGACCATGCCGCACACCCGGTCGGCCTCGTCGGCCTCGCAGGTCTCGCCGGTGCCGATCGCCCAGACGGGCTCGTACGCGATGATGATGTTCGCCGCGTCATCGGCTGAGACGCCGTCGAGCGCTGCCTTCACCTGGGAGGCAACGACATCGTCGGTGTTGCCATCCTGTCGCTCGCTGAGAAGCTCGCCGCAGCAGATGATCGGCTTGAGACCGGCGGCCAGCGCCGCTCGCACCTTGCGATTGACGGTTGCATCCGTGTCGCCGAAGACCGCGTCGAGGTCCTCGGCATCCGCCTCATCGACGCTGCCGAAGCGCCCGCGGCGCTCGGAGTGACCGATGATTACGTGCTCGCAGCCGCATGAAAGCAGCATCTTCGCCGAGACCTCGCCGGTGAACGCCCCCTCTTCCTCCCAGAACATGTTCTGACCGCCGAGCTTGATGTTCGAATTCGCGATCGAGGCGTTCACGGTTGACAGGGCGGTCGCGGGCGGGCAGAGGATCACGAGTGCGTCCTCCACCTGGCCACCGCGCGCGGTCACCCCGTCCGCGAGCGCCTTCGCCTCATCGTTGTCGCAGTTCATCTTCCAGTTTCCGGCCATGACAGGCTTGCGCACGTCAATCACTCCCTTGTGTCTTTGAAGAAACCTGCAGCCGCCGGTCGCGCCGGCGGATCGCTCCTTACGCTTCGTCGAGCGCCTCGACACCGGGCAGCCTGTCACCCTGCACGTACTCCAGCGACGCACCGCCGCCGGTCGAGACGTGGGACATGTCGTCATCGAAATTCATCTGCGTCACCGCGGCTGCCGAGTCGCCGCCACCGACCACCGTGTACGCCTCGGTGTCCGCCAGCGCCTTCGCGACGGCGAGCGTGCCCTCGTTGAAAGGCTCCTTCTCGAAGTAGCCCATCGGTCCGTTCCAGAAGACGATCTCAGCCTCTTCCCGGATGATCCGACCGTATTCCTCGCGCGTCCTCGGGCCGATGTCCAGCGCGTCCCAACCGTCCTCGATCCCGTCGGCGTCCGCGAACTTCGTCTCGCCGGTGTCCGGCTCAACCTGCTTCATATGCACATCCAGCGGGATCATCAGGCGCTCGAGCAGCGCGTCATCCGTCTCATCCATGATCTTCTGCGCCGCCTCGACACTGTCGGGCTTGCACAGCGACTCGCCGACGTTCCGGCCCATCACCTTAAAGAACGCCCACGCCATCGCGCCGCCGATCAGCAGCTTCTCAACCCGCGGCAGAAGCTGCTGGATCGCCTTGATCTTGTCTTCGGCCTTCGCGCCGCCGAGGATCACGATGAAGCCGTCACCCTCTGCCTCCCGGCACGTGCTCAGCCGATCCAGTTCCTCCCGCACCAGCAGTCCGGCCACACACTCGTCGATGAACTCGGTCACTCCCACGGTGGAAGCATGTGCGCGGTGCATCGAGCCGAAAGCGTCGTCCACGTAAAGCTCGGCATCGCCCGCGAGGGCTTCCGCAAAGTCGGCGTCGTTCGCCTTCTCACCGGCGTGGAAGCGTGTGTTCTCAAGCAGAAGAACCTCGCCCGCACCGAGATCGGCCCGCATCTGCGCGACCTCATCGCCGATGCAGTCCGGGGCCATCCTGACGGGCGATCCGAGGAACTCGCTGAGCTTCTCGGCGACGGGGGAGAGGGAGAGCGACTCGTCGCGCTCGCCCGCGGGCCGTCCCATGTGCGAGCAGAGCGTGATCGGACAGCCCGCCTCGATGAGCGCCTCGATCGTGGGGAGAGCGCCTTTGATCCGCGTGACATCGGTGATCGCGCCATCTTCAAGGGGAACGTTGAAGTCCACTCGGACGAGCGTGCGCCTGCCGCCGGGGTCTATCTCCGAAATGCTTTTTCTGGCCATCGTCCCATCCCTCCATGCGTATCCGGCCAAGCGTGTATGCTGCGTAGTGAGACAGGCGCCGCCCCGGGGTGCGGGGCGGCGCCTGGATCCGGCAGATGCGGCTTAGAGGCCCATGTCGGCCATTATCTTCATCAGGTCGGCTGTGCGGTTGGAGTAACCCCACTCGTTGTCATACCAGCCGAGGACCTTGACGAAATTGCCGCCGACTTCGTAGGTCGCGCCCGCATCGAAGATGCACGAGGACGGGTCGCCGACGATGTCCTGCAGCACGATCGGGTCGCTCGCGTAGGACAGGTAGCCCTGCAGCGGCGCCTCGGAAGCGGCCTGCTCGAACGCGGCGTTGATCTCGTCAACGTTTGCGCCCTTCTCCAGTTCGACGGTCAGGTCAACGACCGAACCGGTCGGGGTCGGCACGCGCATCGCCATGCCGTTGAGCT
>JBKHFA010000044.1:0-17346 GCA_046540615.1 Armatimonadota bacterium
TTAGACTTTGATACGAAGCCCCCCGGATGGAACGAGCGCGCGTTTGAGGGAGGTCCCGGCGCGCCGCATGAGGCACTATCCATCGCGCGTGACCTTCCCGCCTGTCCCGTCTGGAGGTCGATCATGAAGCGTCTTGTGATTGTGCTCATCTGCCTCGTATTTGTCTCGCCACACCACGCCGTCGCCGCTGAGTACTTCGTCTCCACCGCCGGAGACGACGCCGCCGACGGGACCTCCGTCGAGACCGCCGTCCGCACCGTCGGCCAGGGCCTCACGCTGCTTACCCCCGGCGACACGCTCACGATCATGCCCGGCGAGTACTTCGAGGCCAACGAGGTCCGCCTCTCCGGCACACCCGAAGCGCCCATCACCATCCGCGCCGCGCGACCCGGCACCGTCCTCCTGCGCGGCGACGTCGATCTGCGTGGCTTCGAGCCCGTGTCCGGCACGCGGTACACCTGGATGGCGGATTTCGACCGGGAGGTCGAGGGCGTCGGTGAAAAGGACACGTTCGCGTCCTACGCATTCGTCGCGTCGGTCCCCGAAGTCGAGGAGGTGCGCGGATCGTGCTACTACGACGCAGACGCGCAACGTCTCTACGTGCATACCTCCGACTCGGCCCCCGCGGACGCCCACGCGCTGAGCGTCTCCGTCACCAACGGCTTCGGCCTCATCTTCCTGCGGCCCGATGGCGAGGAGAACGTGCATGACATCATCATCGACGGGATCGCCGCCACCGGCTACCGCAACCGCGAGATCGCGCCCCTCCCCGGCTCCAACACCCGCTGGGGCATCTACATCGTCGAGGGCGAGCGCTGCACGATCCGCCGCTGCACCGCGTTCCTCAACGGCGGCGGCATCTCGATCGTCAGGCCGATCGACTGCCTGATCGAATACTGCCACGCCTTCGGCAACTACTCGACGTACAACTCCTCCGGCGGCAACATCATCTGCTGGAGCCCCGCCACCGACACCGTCCAGCGGCACAACATCGTGCATGACACGAAGTCAAACGGCATCCGCTTCTACGGCGGCGGCACCGAGAACTGCGCGCTCGAGGACAACCTCGCCTGGGACTGCGCCTACGGCGAGATCTGGATCAAGGGCGGCGACAACGAAACCAGCCGCATCGTCCGCAACGCAGCACGCGGCGCGATCTACAACTCGGGCGGCGTCGCCCGGGAGAACATGCATCACAACCTCGGCTCCTACGCCTCGAACATCGAGGACGAGACGAACATCTGGTTCTCCAAGATCCCGCGCTTCGACTTCGACGCGAACTTCGTCGATCCGATCAATCACGACTACCGCCTGCAATCCGACGCCCCGCTGCGAGGCACCGGGCCAGACGGCGCCGATCCCGGCCCCCATCCCTACGAGGGCAACGTCTTCTTCGTCAGTCCCGACGGCGACGATGCCGCCGACGGAACGAGCATCGCGAAGGCGTGGCGGACGATCGCCCACGCCGCCGAGGCCGCCCGGCCGGGACAGACGGTCTACCTGCTGGCCGGGGTGTACAATGAGACGCTCCGCCCGGCCCGCTCGGGCACGGCCGATGCGCCGATCGAATTCCGCCGCCGCGGCCGCGACCGCGTAGTGCTCGACGGACAGGGGCAGGCCGACGTGGGCGTGCTCATCGATGGCCTCTCGCAGATCGCCGTCGATGGCCTGACCGTCACCGGCTTCACCGGGGCAGGCGTCTCGGCCTCCGCCGGCGAGGCCATCGCGCTGAGCGACTGCGTGCTGACCGGCAACGGGGCGGGCGCCGTCGCCACCGGCTTCGCGGACCTGTCGGTGACCAACTGCCTCTTCCGCGACAACGCCGCCGGGGGCCTGCTGCTGGAGGAGGGCGCCGCTCCCGGCGCTGAGGTCGCCAGCAACGTCTTCGACCGCAACGGTGGCGCGGCGCTGGCGATGGACGCCGCGGTGGCCGAGATCTCGTGGTCCGACTACAACGCGTTCGAGCCGGACGCCCGTGCCATGCTCGCGGACGCCACCCTCGACCTCGATGGCTGGCGCGAGGCGACCGGCCTCGACGCGCACTCCCTCAGCCACACGCCGGAGTACCGCGACGCCGATGCGGGCGACTTCGACCTCGAGGACGGCTCGCTGCTTCCCGGCCGAGGAATGCTTGCGGCGAACATCGGACCCTACCATCGCGACGAGGTGCAGGCTCCCCTGCGGATCGAGGGCGTCGAAGTACACTCGGTGACCGCCACCACCGCGAACATCGAGTGGTGGACGCCCACCGCCGAGGCCACCACGAAGCTCGAGTGGGGGCCCACGCCAGAGTGCGAGAACGTCATCGAGAACATCTACGACGCCTCAATCTTCCACACGGTCAGCCTCACGGGGCTTGAGCCGGGCACGCGCTACTTCTTCCGCGTCTCCGCGACCGCCCCGGCGACGGAGTTTCACACCAACGTGGACCTCGCGCGACTCGAGGATGAGAAGCAGCGTGAGATCGCCGCCGGCGAGGTCGCGCAGTTCGAAACGCCTGCACAAGACCCGCCCGCGCGCACCCTCTACGTCGCGATCGACGGCGATGACTCCGCCGACGGCCTCTCCGCCGCGAGCGCCTGGCGCACGCTTCGCCATGCCGCCGGAGAGGTCCGCGCAGGAGACACCGTGCTGATCCACGAGGGCACGTATCAGGAGCATGTGCCCATCCGCGCCACCGGCGACGATGGCGCGCCGATCACCTTCCGCGCCGCTCCCGGCGAGAAGGTCTGGCTCGACGGCAGCGGACAGAAGCGCCCGACAGCCATCACGCTCGCGCACAAGAGTCACATCCGCCTCGATGGCCTCTATCTGCGCAACTTCCGCGCATCGCGCTACGAGGCGGCGACCAACACCGGCGCGTTCAGGATCGTGGGCGGCTCCGACAACACCATCAGCCGCTGCTTCTACGACGGCCGGGCGAAGACATACATGCCCTTCTTCGTCGAGGGGCGGGAGACCGAACGCCTCACGATCGAGAACTGCGTGGTGATCAACGGCTGGAACGGCTCGTCATTCCGCGCCTGCCCCGAACTCACGATCCGCAACTCCGTGTATTACAACGGCCTGATACGCGCGCTGACGGTGCATAACGAGCCGCATGAGCCGATGACGCTCACACACAACATCATGTGTGACAACGTGCCCGGCAAGGTGCGCAACGCCACGACGTACATCTGGCACATCGAGGCGTTGCAGGCGGATCACAACTGCTACTTCATGCGCGTGCCCGCCGAGGAGAAGCCGCTGGTGGGCTGGGCGCGGATCGGCGGCGAACTGATCCGCGACGAGGTCACGCTCCCGGAACTGCGGGAGCGCTTCGGGCTTGAGACCCACGCGGTGTACGCGAATCCGGGCATGCCCGTGGTGGAAGAACTGTCTGCTCCCGATGGCGATGATGCGGAGTACAAGCGCATCGAGATGCACCGCGAGGGCGATGAGATGCAGCCGCTCGACTTCGCCGACTTCTTCGCCGACCCCGCCGGACCCGCGGCGCAGGCTGCGGACGGCCGGCCGATCGGCCTCGACCCGGCCGCGTTCGAGGACTGAGCGCCTGGCCGCCACGAACGCCGCGGCCGTCAGGGCCCGTCGGGACGCGCGGTGATGCCTGCCTGAGGCTGAATCTCGTCAGTCAGCGGGCGATCGATCGGCGACAGGTCGCCACCGGAGCGCCGGATATGTCCGCCGAGTTCACCGGTGGTCGCGAAGCTGACCTCCCAGGCGACGCCATCGATCACGATCCGCGCGCCTGCCGCGCTCTCGCCCTCAAGCAACTCAAGCGCGGACGCGCCCGGCAACTGCCCAACCGCGGCATCCTCGGCGAACTCGAGCGGGAGCGCGTCAGGCCCCTCCGCGTCGCCGACTTCGATCACGTGCAGGAAGACATCCTCCGTGCGCGCCGCGCCGGGAGAGACTTCGACCCGCCACTGCCCCATCAGCGCCAACTGCTCCCCGGTCAGGTCGCCGGTGTCGATCTCCCAGTTGCGACCCGCGGCCTCGAACTCCCGCCCCGGCCCGCCGACCAGTTCGATCTGCCCGTCCGCGGGCAGCAGCGTCCTGCACAGCATCCGTCCTCCGTCGTGCTCGACGCTGAACCATCGCGCGCCGCCCTCGCCGAGTATCCGGCCGTCATCGGTGCGCTCGGCGGGCAGATTCGGGCGGTGGGCGGTGTGCAGCAGCCACTCCTTGCGGTAGGACGGATCGGTGCTGGTCACCCGGTCGAATACCACGAAGTGCTTCGGCGGAATGAAGAGCATCTGCCGGGTCACGCGCTCGACCTTCTCCCCGAGTTCCTCGTCGCCGTGGAGGTAGCTCGGCGTGCCATCGCCTGCGACATACACAAAGTCATCGCCGGTCTCGAAGGCCGTCACCTCGGAGCCGAGTTGCCTGTGCTGGCCGCCGTGGCACGGATCCTCGACCGTGCCGCCCCAGTAGTTGGCGGGCGGCTCACCGGGCTGATGCACCAGCACGCAGTTATGCGCGACTGTCTGCGCGTAGTAGTTCGCGAGGTGCTGGCCGTTGTCCGCCTCTTTGTACCTCGTGCCCGAGTCCAGCCCGAGGAAGCCGCGGCGGTAGAGCGTGAAGTGCAGCGCATCGTAGTGCCGATGCTGGCGAAGTATCCCTCCGCATGCGAAGAGGCAGTAGGTGTCACCGGGGCCATCGCCCGAGCGCATGATCGTCTGCCCCATGTTCTCAAAGAACCGCGCATGCGGCAATGTCAGCGGCGCCAGCGCCTGCTCGTCATCGCCGCCTGATCCTTCCGCGGGCACCAGCACCGGCAGGCCGTCGATCCCATCGGGGACCTCGCCGCCGTCCTCAGCAGAGACGTAGGGCTCGGGATGGTCCACCTCGCTCATCACGAAGGGGTAGATGAACCAGCTTCCGCTCCATCGACGCGCGCTCTCGGGCACCATGTTCTGCTGGATATGTCTCGCCAGCGCGGCGGCCTCCGGGTAAGCCCGGCCGTAGAGATGCCTGATGTTGCCCATGTGCGTGTAAAGCTGGCTGTGACTCATCACGTTGGAGGTGTGCTGCGCGTCGCCGTAGCCGAACGCGCGGGGCCGTCCGTCCTCGTGCGCGATCCAGTTCCACAGCACGTAGTTGCCAAGCAGCGCCGCGTGCGGCCAGTCTCCGGCGATGCTCTCTCCGGTGGCCGACAGCCAGGTGTAAAGGAAGTTCTGCTCCGACCACGGGTAGGCCCCGAGCGTGTACCCCAGCGTCGGCGACGCGCCACCTCCATCGTCGCCGCAGGCCTCACGTCGGTGCTCCAGCAGGCGCATGTTCTCAGCGTATCCGCTGTCAAGCCATCCATGCACCGTCTCGGTCTCGATCCCCGTGTCAAAAGCGGTCACACCGATCAGCCACTCGAGGTTGCGAACGCCGTAGAAGCCGGTGAGGTAGCTGCCCATGTGCTCACGGTGGATCCCCGGGCGGACGGTCATCACGCCGTGGATGTTGCGCACCAGACGCGCCATCAGTTCGTCGCTTCGCTGCTCGGGCAGGTGGTTGCGTGTCCAGTCCCACGCGAGAACCGCGTGCGCGCGGGAGGTCGAGTACCAGTTCACGCTCCTGCGCTCCTCGAAGCACAACTCGTAGTAACGCACCGAGGCGTCGAGAAGCGTCTCGGTGAGATGCAGGTACTCGGGCTCCTCGGTCATCAGGAAGACAAAGGCCGCCCGCGCGGCATCCTGACCGTGGTCCGCCGCCTCGATCGTCATCGCCTCCCCGGCATCGCCGAGGACCTCGTCCATCAGCCGATCAACCCGGGCCAGTTGCGCGTCATACCACTCGCGCTCGGCTCCCTCGGCCCGCGCTCGGACGTCCGGCCATGTATCCGCGTTGAAGAACAGCCGTGGATGGTCAGGCCGGATGGTCTCCGACCAGTCAGGAGTTTGCGCGGAGGCCTGCCGCCCCAACACCAGGGCCACGCATACCAGCACGCAGATTCCGCTTACTCTCATCATCCGGTGACGACCTCCATCATGCGCGTCGGTGGCTCTGCCGGACCGGACGCTCTTCGCCAACGCCGCTCACTCCGTGAGGATCGCGAAGTTGTCGAACCAGAACTCGAGGTCATCGAGCGTAAGCTGCTCCGCCCCGGTGGTCCCCTCCGGCCGGATGGTCACGCCCGACAGGCCGATGAAGCCGATTCGTCGCTCGAGGACCTCCACCCGCACCGTGTGCTCACCGGCCGCCAGTGTTCGCTCTCCGAGGGACACGTGGCTCATCTCGGTCCCGTCGGTCCAGTGCTCGTAGTCCTCCACGACGACCTCGTCGTCCAGCAGGATCCGCACCGCGCCCCGACTTGTGTGGTCGAGCAGATCCACTGTCACCTCACCGGTCGTCTCCTCCTCCAGCGTAAAGGGCATCTCCACCCACTGGCCCGGCTCCGAGGCGCGGAGCATCACTATGTCGAGGCTGCGCAACACCGCGATGTCGTCGGGACCGTCCGGCGAACTCGCGAAATCCGACTCCATCGCCGGGAAGCTGACCCAGCCGGTTGGAGCGGGCGGCGTGCTCCACGGTGTCGCGAACATCCACTGCCGCAGGTGCTGCAGTTCCGGATAGACCTCTCGCACGCGCCGCACATCCATCGTCAGCGTGTGCCACTGCCCGTCGTCGGTCAGAATGTACCCTTCGAGGTCGCCCATCCGCGCCGTCTCATTCGCGGTGGCGGCCAGCACGAACCCGCCCGGGCGTTCCGGAGCAGGGAAGGGCGTGACCTCGACCGTGACGGGTACTCCGGGCGGAATCCGGTAGTCGAAGCGCACGAAGGGGTAGCGGTCGACCTCCCATGCCCCGGGCGCGATCTGCGCGGCGGTCCGGTTCGCCTTGTCGGCGTCGTAGAAGATGCGCATGCACTTGCCGTCGCGGTCGGGGCACTCCTCGTGCGTCGCGCCCGTCTGATGTCCGCGGTAGAACTTGAGGTAGTACCCCCAGGTGTCGCCCTGCGTTTCGTCCTCAAAGTCCACCTCCACCAGCGGCGCCTCCGGATCGAGTCGCGCCGGGACGTGCACGAACACCGCCGCAACACCACGCCCCCCGTCGGCGTAGGTGGCCCGCGCCGTCACGCCGTAGTGCCCTGCCTCATCCCAGACATGCGTCGGCTCCATCTCCTCGGAGAAGCTTCCGTCGTCGAAGTCCCAGGTGACCGACTCGATGTCCTTGCCGAATGAGTCGAGCGCGAAGCTGACCGGCTCTCCCGGCTCCACCGCCCCGGGCCGGGCCAGCGCGACAAGCTGCGTCGGGTGACCGTCGGCGTGCTCAAACGCCCCGATGTCCGGGGCCTCGCCCGTCCACGGAAGGCTGACGGCCATCCCGTCCTCCCACGTCACCTCGCGGTCGAGGTGCAGGATCGCCGGCTGATAGTAACGCAACTCAACGCGCTCGATCCGCGCGAGGTTCTCTCCGCTGCCGATGGCGATCAGATCGCCCTGCTCACCGTCGATCCCGAAGCCGTCGTAGAACCAGCGCCCGTCTGCAACCTGAAGCTCGCGCCCGGTACCCTCGCCCATCGCCCACGTCAGCGGCGTCCCCGCGTCGATCGCGGGGCTCTCCGCCGTCAGGCGGTAGTCGCGGTCGTCGGGGTCGGCGAAGGCCGGGTCTGCGTCGATGTTCTCGTGGAACTCGGACCAGAAGTCGCCAACCGTCATCGTGTTCGCGTTGGCCTCGTCGGCGGTCCAGTAGTCGCTGCCGGAGCGCACCACCGGCTGCCCCGGTTCGCCGCCGCTGAGGATGTTGGTAACGAAGCGATTGTCATCGCTGATCTGATCGGAAACGTACACCTGCGTGCCGCCACCGGCGTAGTCGTTGCGATGGAAGATGTTGTTTTTGAACACGTTCGCGCCGACGTGCATTCCCGCAAGCTGCCAGCCGTTGCCGAGGTTGTCGGTGATCGTGTTGTGATAGAACCGCGAGTTGATTGAGACAAAGGGGCCGCGGTAGAGCGGACTTGTGCGGCCCGCGCCACGCCAGATGTAACTCGACGTGTTCATCGGCGTGTGCAGGTTGCCGAAGACCAGGTTCTGACGGAAGATGCTGTCGTCGTAGAGATTCTTGGAGCGGCTGTCGGCGGAGCCGGCGCTGTCGCGCGCGCGGGTCACGATGTTCCGCTCGATGAGCAGCCGACCGCTGTTCCACATCTCGTAGTTACGCCCCCACTCGTTGCGGAAAACGTTCGCCCGCACCACCACGTTGAAGCAATTGTGAATCCGCAGCGGGCAGTGCCCGACTCTCGTAGTCGAGTTCCCCTCGAAGACCAGTTCATTGCAGTCGCGCAGGTGAAGCATATCCCCGCGCAGCCGGTCTGCGCTGAACATATTGTCCGCCAGCCGAATCTGCGATGAGCCGAAGACGAGCATCGTGCCGGGGTTGCGGCGCATCTCGCACCGCTCGATCGTCACATGGCGGCAGTTCGTCACATTCCCCCAGTTCTCTTGCGCCTCGCCGTCGATGAGGAAACCCGCGATCGTCACATGCTCATGCCCGTCAAGCGCGATCAGCGCCCCTCCGCCATCCGGCATCACCCGGGCCGCCCGTGGCTCGGCCGAGCGGTAGGTGATCGGCGCGCCCGCGGTTCCGCTGGCGACCGGCGCGATGCTCCCCGCGTACTCGCCCGGAAGAAAGATCGCCGTGTCGCCGGCCTCCAGGGTCTCGTTGGCCTTCTGCAGGCTCTGCCACGGGGCCTCGCGCGTGCCCGCGGCTGCGTCGTCGCCATCGGGCGCGAGGTAGTACTCCGCGGCGTGCGTCATGCCGCACGTCATGGCCAGTGTCATTACGATGATCGCCACCTGCTGAGATATCTGCATGAAGCACTTCCTTACGTATCTGAATTGCGACGGCAGCTTCCGCCCGAACATCACCGCGGAAGACCGCCGGGTCGCATGCGTCTGTCATCATGCGCGCCGTGGCGTGTCATGCCGCCCGGTGGCCGAGTGCTGCTACCCGGCGTCGCTGAGGTAGCGCACAACATTGAGCAGCAGGTTCCCGCAGTCGGCCGCGGAGAGGCCCTCCGGAGGCATCAGGGCGCCGGCGACGTAACGATCGACTGAGGTCTGGAGGATCAGCAGCCGCCCCTCCCCCACCTGCGCTTCGAGAATCGCGGGGCGGTCCCCCTCATCCACCGCCAGCACCTCCCACTCCGGATCGGCCTCCACGATGCTGTCGTATACCACCGCCCCCGTCAGTGACTCCACGCGGGCGGGTTCGCCGAAGATCCGGTGGTCGGGGCGCGTGATGCGCGCCACAGCACTGCTTTCGTCGCTGAGGCTCAGCGCCAGCGGGAGATACTCCGCGCGATGGCCGCTGTCCTGAAGCTGCATCAGCGCCACCCTGCCGCCATCGCTCACGAACTCGATCAGGCGCTCGGGCGCGTCGGCGAGGCCGGCGAGGTTGCGCGCGTGCGCCTCCCCGGCGATGATAAGGCCGTCGAGGCCCCGGAGGGCGGCCGCGTCAAGCCCCTCCACCCGCCGGAGATCGATGCCGAGCGCGAGGAGCGCCGCGCCCACGACATCAGACGCCGCGCCTTCATCCGCCGACCCCTCGACGTAGCCGACCGCGCCGGGAACCGCTGCCTCATCGCCCCGGATCAGCGTCACCTCCTGCTCGCCCGCCCAGGCGCCGACCTGCCACCGCACCGTCGCCCTCTCCTCGGCCTCCACCGTGCCCGCAAGCCGGAATTCGGGGCTGTGTGACCGGCCCTCCTCGGCGGTCCAGCGTACCTCCATCGGCTCAGCGGTCACTCCGTCGGGCAGGGCGGTGATGCGAGCCGTCGCCTCCATCGGCGTCGGCGACTTGAAGTCCATCATCAGCGCGAAGGTCGCATCCGGAGCCAGCGCCACGCGCACCGGCCCGGCCACCTGCGGGTCGATGGTCGTCGGAAGCTGCTTGATCCGGTCGAGTATCTCCCAGCTTTCCAGCAGACTGTGCTCGGGCGCATGCTCCAGGTAGTCGCGCAGCAGCACGCTGAAGTACACGCAGTTGTCCGGCGACTGGCCGAAGTAGACGGCCCCCTCCTCATAATCCCGCATCACGTCGCGGTCGGAGGCCAGTTCGTAGCGCTCCTGACGCTCATGGGAGTTGATCCCCGCCGCGTACTCCCACGGGTTGATCCCGCGCGGCAGTTCGCCGTAGCGATCGTACAACTGCACCACCGGCGCGAGGTTCTCGCGGATGGCGTCAAGGTATATCTGCTTCGGCTCGATCTTCGCCGCCAGCATCATCCCTCGCGAGTACTCGTTGTTCCAGCCCATGCGGGCGGTGAGATAGTGCGGGTAGCCCCAGCCGCCTCCGGGCTGCCGGTGGGTCGCCATCCAGTCGTTCAGCGCGAGGATCGTGTCACGAAGGTGACGGTCATCGGGCGTGAGCTTCAGCAGGTAGGGCAGTGAGTTCGTGGCGTACTGCACCATGTAAGGCTTCACGAACGGGTGCTTGTATCCGAATGCGTCGTTCCCGATGTAAAGCTCATCTCCGGGGGATTCGGGCTTCCCGTGCTGGGTGAAGAGCAGATTCTCCATCTGCCCCTGCTGGAACTCCTCCCAGAGTCGGACCGCCTGCTGCAGGTGGAATTCGTCGCCTGTGTACTCGTAGAGCTTCGCGTAGTCGGCGACCGCCCCCACCGAGCGCATCTCGTTCTTGAGGCAGGTGATGTTCTCCGCGCCGAACTCCGCCTGTGCCTCCGCGGCCTCGCGGAAACGCGGGTCGCCCGTCTCCTCGTATGCCAGCCAGAAGCTCGCAAAGCCCTTGGTCAGCCAGCCCGGGACGGCGTCGATGAAGCGGACGATGAACGTGCCGGGCCCCAGCGTGTCGCGGTCCCGCCACGCGCTGCCTCGCCGACCGCCGCCCCAACACTCCTCTTTGTGTCCCCAGTAGACGGTGAAGTTGCGGTAGTTCTCCGACCAGTCACGCGCAATATCCAGCAGTCTCGCGTCGCCGCTGCGGAAGTAATCCTCCCAGATGTAGCGGCAGTGATTCAGGCGCACCGAGGTGGACATCGTGCCCCAGTCATCACCGTCGCGCGACATCTCCTGCATCTTCTCGATGTACCTGTCGGCCGTCTGCATCAGCAGCGGGCTCTCGGCCTGAAGAGGCGGACCGGTGTGATAGACGGCGTCGTAGAGTGTCCAGTCAGCATGGGCGCGCACGGGGCTGTCGCAGCGCCGCGCCATCTCATCGGCGCCGACCGGAGCCAGCAGCAGCTGGCTCACCCGCCACTGTCCCTCCTGGATCATCAGCCCCTCGGTCTCCATCTCCTCGACGGGCTCATTGCGGTTCGAGCGCACGGCTACGCCCGCGTCGTCCGCCTCCACGCTGAGAGTCCCGCGCGCCTGGCGCAGCGCCAGCGGGTTCGCGACCGCCAGCGCGCTCCCGTCCCGCAGTGTGAGACCGGCCACAAGGTCCGACTGCTCGGTGAAGGTCCCGTCGGAGTCGAAGCCCATGAAGTGAACGGTCCGCTCGGCCCCGCCATCCGCGCCGGCCGCCGACAGCTCGAAGCCGAAGTCGGGCGTCCAGATGTCGCCCTGATGCGCGTGCTGGAGCCGGTGGGTGAGCCGGATCTGGCCGAAGCGATCGACCTCGATGTCCACCTCGCGAGACCACTGCTCGCCCTCGGCGTTGTAGCGCAGCCATGTGTAATGCGGGCCATCCTCGAGCACGGTCAGGCGCGTCTGAGTCTCATCGACGAGATCGGGCCCGAAGGGCGTGATGCTCGCAAGCACCGCGTCATCACCGTCCAGCAGTTGCACCCGGCCCTCGGAAGCCAGCGCGACGAACGCCTCGGTCTCGACACGCTCCGGCTGATCACCTGAGGGAAGCGGAGTGGAATCAGCCTCGCCCGGATCAACCGTGTACGTCGTCTGCGCTCCGCCGGCGATCTGCGCCGGGAAGCTGAGCATCATCCGCCGCACCGAGCCGTCGGGATGGCGGGTGATCACGCGCGTCTGACCGGGTACCCGCTCCTGCCCGGTCGCAACTGCGATCGATGCGGGCGCATCGGTCATTTCCGCGGCAGGCACCGGGATCGACACCCGCGCCACCGTCGTTCGTTCATGCTGCGACGGATTCGTCACCGTGAACTGCATTGCCCCGGCACTCCCGTGTGCGGCGTAAAGAGCGGTCATTGCTCCAAGAATGATGGTGATCGTCCTCATGATGCCTCCTCAGCGTATTGCGCGACTCGGTCCTCCCCCGGCCGAAACCCGGCGCACAGATGGTTAGCCCCCGCGGGGACGAAACCCTCCTTCGGCGGAGCAAAATCCCCGGGAGGCGAGCGCCGAATCCGGTTGGCGCCCCCTACGCCCCGGGCTTGTCGAAGTGCTGGTAGTCCTTGCAACTGTGCCAGTCGCCGCCCCAGCGCCATCCGCGGCTCTTGAAGGCCCTCACCACCGGGCCGTCGGGGGTGATCGAGTAGGGGTCCTCGCCGGGCCGCCACTCGCCCGGCTCATACGGAGGCTCGTCCGGATGCACAATCTTCTTTCCGTCCTCGATCATCGGATTCTCGGCCCGGTTGATGTCGATCGCCCTGCCGAACGCGTGATTCGACAGACCGCTGCCCCCGGCGACCGTGCGGTAGTTGTATCCGACGAGATCGCGAATCGGGAACTGCTCCGGCGACAGGTAGATCTCCTCGAAGATCTCAAGCACCTCCGAGGCCAGCGACGTCTTTATCACGAGCGTCCGCTTCTCCGGTATGCGTTCGCCGCCACTGATATCCCAGGCGAGAAAGTGCGCCACGCTCATCCCGTCAATCTCAGGATGTGGCTCGGAGTAGAAGTGCTCCGCCTCCCGCTGCAGCAGGGCCGCTCGCGGCTCCGGGAAAGCGGGGTTGCGGATGACGATCCGGGGGTTGCTCTCATCATCGACCCACGAAGATGCAGTGCCCAGTTGATTTGACAACCGCATGACGCGATTCACGATCCGCTGGAGATCAGGTCCCTGCGCTGGCACCGGATCTCCCTCCCTGAAGCGCAGCTTCACTGGATGGAGCACGAGGCGCTCCCACCGGCCGTTCGCCACCTGCAGTTCGAGCGCCGCGCTGAAGTGGTTGGACTCCCACGGCGTGGGAAAGACGAAATTCCCAAGGCTGTAGGCGATCGGCTTGCCCTCGTAGATCTCAACGCCCTGGAGCTTGTGCGGGTGATGGCCGATCACCATGTCCGCGCCCGAATCGATGCACCAGCGCGCAAGTCGGCGCGGCAGCGGATCCGGCGCGTCATTCCCCTCAGTACCCCAGTGGAATGCCACGATCACGAAGTCGGAGGCCTTCGCCGCTTCCGTGATGTCGTTGCGCAGCATCCCCCGCGTGAGTTCATCAGGGGCGCCACCTCCGCTCCCGCTGACGAACACGGTGCCAGCCATCTCGTCGGTCGCCTCGAAGTACTCAGTCCCCGGGAGCGTCCTCGCGCTCACGTAGGCGAGCATCGAAAGCACCTGGCCCTCGACCTCGAAGATCATCGGCTTCCGAGCCTGCGACCGGTCCCGGCCGGCGCCGGTGTAGCTGATGCCCGCGCCATCGAGTGCCGCGAGCGTGTCCATCAGCGCCTGCGCCCCGTAGTCCATGATGTGATTGTTTGCCAGGGTCACCGCATCCAAGCCCGCATCAGCCATGCGGCGAGCCTGAGACGGTGGGGCGCGAAAGATGAACTCATTGTGTATCAGGCGGCCCTCGCCATCGAACTTGAGCGGAGAGGGGCGTCCGTGCATCGAGAGCGGGCATTCGAGGTTCCCCACGGCGAAATCCGCCGACGAGATCAGTTCCGAGGCGTGGGCGAGGTACTCTCGATCCTGCATCGGGAGCAGGTCACCGACGAGAAGAACACTGGCCGTCCCGGTGGGTGTGACCTCGACCGGCCGCAACACCGACGTTCGCGCGCTCCCCTCCCCCACCGCCCGGCAAATGACTCTGACCTGCTCGAGGGCGGTCTCGGCAACCACGTCCAGCGGCTCGTCGCTGGAGCCGACGAACCAGCCTGCGCCGAATAATGCAGTGGACAGCAGGGCCACGATGAGCGCCCCTGCTGTTCGTTTGATCATTGCTATCACCTACGCGCCCATCAGAACCCACTCACAGGCGTGGGCGACAGGACAACGCCACCTGCCCGCGTGGGCTGCTTCCGAAGCGGCTGTCAACGACACGTGATGATCCTCAGCCTCTCGAATTCTTTCGCCACGTCGGGCAATTTGCGGTCCAAAGGCAGTTCGGCGAGGCAGCCGGCGGTCCGCCTCTCAGTCGGAGGCGCCCCACCATGCGCCCAATGACCGTGAGCCTCCATCTCATGGCGAGCCCCAACTCACCGACGGACTGCCGCTCACCGCGCCCGCGGGCGTCGTGAGCTTCGTGGTGACGTCGCCCATCTCGTCGCTGCCCGGCACAAGGATCGCCTCGGGAGCGCCATCGTCCATGCGCGCCAGCCACAGGTCCGCGTTCGTCGAGAAGCCATCGGCGACCACGCCCGGCTTCAGCCCCAGCGCGAACTCCCGATCCCCGTGCTCGATCCGCAGGCCGGTCTCAGTCGCTTCCACCGAAGGAGCGGGCGGCTCGCCTGTCGGGGAGATCATCAGCAGCGTGATCGCCCGGAAGGTGCCCTTCCCGGTGTACGACGCCCACGCGTCGTGGGTCGCGCGATTCTGCTGCTCTCGCTCCTCGGCGGTCATCGGCAGCGCCGTCCCGTCCGGAAGCACCGTCATCGCCTGCAGCGCCATCTCCCCGGAGCGCACCGTCAGCAGCGAGCCCTCGGCCGTCGTCTCCCCGCGCGGGTGGAGCATGAAGCGCACGTCCTGGTCCTCGCGGTCGCTCAGCGGCACGTCGTCGATGAGCACCACGAGATCGGGCCGCAGGAAAAGGACCTGCCGCTTCCACCCGGAGTATGCGGTTTGCGCGTTGCCGAGTGAGTAGCCGGAGGGCTCGTCACAGTGATAGGCCAGCGTCTCGCCGGGCATCCACTTGTTCTGAATGCGATCGCCGATCACCACCACGTTGTGATCCCACGTCTTCGGGCCGACGCCGTCGGGCAGAATGCGCTCGCCCAGCGCGTAGAGCGTCACGTGGTTCATGTTCTCCTCTTTGTGCTGGCCCTTCATCCCGCAGTGGTGCAGCAGGATCGTGGCGTCATCGCTCCACCCGCTGCGCCACGCGCTCAGGCCGATGTCCGCGAAATGCCGGCCGGTGTCGGTCTCAGTCGGGCGCTCGGCGGGCAGGTCCGGGTCGACCCACCAGAGTGTGTCGCCGTAGCCCGCGGCCAGCGGCGCGTCATCGCTCGGATGCGCCAGCCACTGGAAACGCGGGTCCTGCCACTGCCGCGCGATCGCAAAGAACGCCCACTGATTCCAGTACTGCCCCGCGCCGCCGCCGTTGTATCCGAGGTCGCGGCCGTCCCAGTCGGCGATGTGAAGTTGATACTCGGCGAAGCGTCGCAGGAAGGAGTGGTCGAAGTGATCCTCGCCTGTCACGTTCCGGAGGACCTCCGCCAGCCTGATCCACTCGCTGACGCCGTAGGTCCCGTAGCTTGGCGACTCCACCCACGCGCCGGAGGTGTGTTCCTCGAAAGCGTCGAGCATGAAGCGCTCCCCCAGCGCAATCCACAGCGGCGCGCGCTCATCCTCGCCCATCAGCGCGCATCCGGCCATCGCCAGTCCGCACATCGTCACCGCGGTGTGATTGCCGCGCAGATCGTTGTAAATTGAGCCGTGGCCGGAGATCGTGTTGCGGTAGAGGCCGTCGGCGAGGGTGGCGATCGCCTCGCGCACCTCCGCGCGCTCGTCTTCGGTCATGCTTCCGTGCGCGATGTCGTAGGCCGAGCAGAGGCACTGCAGCGGGTAGGAGGTCGCAAAGTCGAAGTAAATGTAGTCGGGCTCCAGCCAGAAGCGCCAGCGCGCGAGCGCCACGGCCCAGCGCCGCGCCTGCTCGATGAAAGCGGAGTCGTCGCTTAGCGCCGCTCCGATCAGCCAGTGAGAGAAGTCGTGCCAGTAAAGCTGCCGCCACGCCGACTCGGTGCGCATCCCGGGGAAGGGGTCGCCGCCCGCGCCCGGGCCAAACTGCGGCGGATCGGGCGGGCGCACGGAGAGCAGGTTCGCCCCGAACGCGGGCCGCCTGCTCTGCGCGGTCTCCGCGTCAAAGACGTAGGGCTCCTCGGCCTTCCGCGCCTCGATGTCCTCGATGACTTCGACGAGCGGCGCGCCGAACTCCGGGTCCTCGGCGACGAGCGACCGCCAGTGATCGCGATTGTCCGCGGTGAAGCGCAGGCGCGGGTGGCCCTCCCGTCGCTGGCTCAGGTCCTCAGCGCGCCTCACATTCGCGGCGTGGGCGCGCTCCATCTCGCCGATCAGTTGCGTCGCATCGGAATGCTCGCCTTCGGCCGAAAGCTCCGGGGTGAAACGCACGTAATGCCCCGAGCCGTCGCCCCAGCCCCAGATGTGCATGTGCAGGCGAAGCTCGCCACCACCATCGGCGCCGAACAGTTCGGTGAGGTCGCGACCGCACCGGCCGACCGTCTGGCGGTCCGCGATCACGATCTCATCGCCGCCGGCGAGGCTGCCGGTCAACCGCCACTGGGCGTTCGAGGCGTGCGCGCGCACTTCGAGCCACGGGGTGGCTGCCAGGTCGGCGTCGATGACGGCGGTCAGGCGGGCGTGATGGGGCGCGCCACGGTTGACGGTGACCGCGGCCTCCGCGTCCGGCGCGAAGTGCGCGTCGTCGGAAACCCACTCACCGCCCGCGAGCTTCTCGCGCGCCCACGTGGCGTCGAGCGGCGTGGCGTATGCCGCTGCAGTCAGCAGGGTCAGGACGATGCAGATCGAAGACGCGCGGGCAGTCATGAGCATCCGTCAGATACCTCCGTGGGCGGCATGCGCCTGTCATTATCACTGAAGCGGTCTGCGCAGACATCAGGGCCTCACCGGCGAACTGGCGCGCAGGTTCCGCACCAGCACCGACGTGTCGGCCCTGAAGTTCCGGAAGCCCAGCCGCCCGCTCGTGAGCGGATCGTCGTACGCGACCTCGTAGAGCAGCTCGCCGTCGATCCACATGCGCACGAGGCCGCCGTCCACCAGCACCTGGTAGCGCGCCCACGTGCCGCGCTCGTAGCCATCCATCGCGCTGTCATGGATAGTCGCCGGCTGGAAGCGCCGGACCGCGTCGCGGTACGCGTCAAGCTGATCCCTGGGCAGTTCATCCCGCGGCGTGCGCAGGATCGCGAGGTCCTCCGGAAGCTGGCCGATCCGCCGGAAGTTCGCCTCGGTCCCGCAGCCCTCGCGAAGCATCCCGGCGGTGTAAAGCTGCATCAGGCCGGTGTACGCGTAGTCGCCGTAGTCCGCGGCGGGGCGCTCGTCGTCGAAGATGTCCTCTCCGTCAGG
>JBKHFA010000045.1:0-16952 GCA_046540615.1 Armatimonadota bacterium
CACCGAGGGCAAGCTGCTTCATGTTGCTCAGACAGGAACTCTGTCGCGCCTTCTCTCTCGCGCGCGAATCCTCATGAGCCCTTCGCAACCACCATCACCCATGGCACATGCAGCAGCGGCAGCCAGTCTCCCGAAGCCTCCACGACAAGCTGCCTCGCACTCCCGACCCGCTCGCGCTGCAGGGCCGTCAGCGGCAGTTCGGCGAGGAAGTCCAGCGCCTCGGCCTCGGCAGGTCGCGGTATGTGCGCGAACTCCACCCACGGCTCAAGGCCGGCCTCCTCGGTCAGGCGAGGGAGCCTACGCCCCGTCAGAGGGTCGGCCCCGGCCCGCTCAAGCGCATCGAGCCAGATAACGCGCAGCCCCAGATCCGGCTCCTCGATCATGCCGCCGTAGTCCGGCTCCAGCGCCACTATCTCACCGCCCGGCGCAAGAACCCGCGCCGCCTCAAGCACCGCATCCTCCAGCGGGTCGATCCACATGAGGGTGTTCTGAAAGAAGACGAGGTCGAATGACGCATCCGCGAAAGGCAGGTCGCGGGCGTCTGCCGTCACACGTGCGACGGGCGTCTCGCCCGTCGGTCGTTCCGGCTCCACGCCGAACGCTCCGAACTGTGCGTCCACCGCCACCACCTCGCCCGCCGCCCGCCGCGCAAGCTCCTCCGTCACGAACCCGTGGCCGCACCCCACCTCCAGCACGCGCTCGCGCCGGCCGATCCCGGCACGCCGCAGGGCTCGTGACCGCGGCCCCTGCAGCCACTGTGCCAGACTGCGGGAAAGCTCGGGCGCGGGGAGGTCGAGGCGAGCGATCAGCGCCCACCTCCAGCGCACGCACATGCGCAGGCGCAGCCGGCACAGGCGCACCCGCCGCCGCCACCACCGCTGCCACTCGACTCGGCCATCGACTCGAGGAACTCCATCCCAACTTTATCCACGCCCGAAAGGTTCATAATGCCGCCGTCTTTGAGACCGACCGAGACCGGGTCCATCGTGGCCGCCATCCGCCCGGCGACGTTCTCCGACCAGCCTGCGAAAGACGCGGCGACGTCGCCCGCGGTGGTCCGCCCGCCGACCGCCGGCCCGCTCGGCGATGGCGCGGAGACGGCCGGCCCCGCCCAGCGCGGAGAGTAGTGGTAACCCGTGCGATGCCAGGTGTTGAAGTGCTGCGGATAGCCGGTGTCGAGCATCAGCCAGCCGATGTTGTTATCCACGTACTCATCGCGCTTCTCCACCTCGCCGATCGTCCGGGCCTCCTTCCACGCTTTGTACACGATCGACTCGTAGTATTGCTTTGTGCGGTCGAGGTCGAATCCTTTCATCCGCTCGACCACATTCTCCACGAGCGCTTTCACCTGCTTGCTCAGGTCAAGGTCAGGCACCGGTGTGCCGGGATTCTCCATCAACGCATCGAGGAAGGGCTGCTCATACCCGCGGATCACAGTGCCGTTTTTCGCCGCGATCTTCCGCCGCTCGCCGCGAGTCACCTGGTACTGCTCCGGGACCTCGACGGTGAGCGGGTCCTCCCGCGTCATCTCAACGAGGCGCTTGCGCATCAGGCCGAAGATCACCAGCGTCAGCACGTCACCGAGCGGCCGTTCGAGCAACACCGCCGCCTCGGGCGCCGTCAACCCGCGCTTGATCTCTCCTCCCGGCACCGATTCGATCGGTGGCAGGTACGACCGCTTGCTCGACGCAAGCAGCCGCTCGCCGAAGATGAACAGCAGGATCAGCACCGGGATGCCCAGCAGTTGCAGCCCCGGACTCGCCGCCCACATGATCGGGAGCGCCACCACCAGCGGGATGAAGAGGCAGGTCCCCGTGCCGCCGGTGAGGCGGAAGTACCAGATGCTGAACGCAACGAGCATCAGCAGGCCGACGAGGGTGCGCGCGCCGGAGCTCTCCACCCACCACTTCCACGCCAGATCCCACGCGGTCTGCTTGATGACGCGGTCCATCCAGTCCTTCGGGAAGGAGAGTCCGACGAGATGCTGATGGTCGATGCGGGTGTTCTCGAATACCCACGCGACCGCCTTCTGTCCCTCAAGCTGCAGCTTGCGGTCGAAGGGCTCATTGAGCTGGTAGACGACGCGCTCAAGATCCACCGCGTCCGGAAGATAGACTACGATGCCAAGCAGCGTGTTGCCCGTGATGTACTGCGCTCCCCACCACGTGGGCGTAATGCGCAGGCTCGCAAGCTCAGCGTCCGTGGTGTCCTGGTAGACCATGTCCGGCATCGTCGCCTCGAAGCGGAAGACGCCGCTCTGCCCGGGCTGGATCGCAGGCTGCACGTCCACCTCGACACCGACGCTGATCTCCGTGGACGGGCGAATCCCCGTCAGCGGAGTGCCGTTGATCGAGGCGCTCATGTTGGAGATGTCGTAATCCCGGTGGGGCAGGCCCATGTCCACCACGTTGATCGGGTGTGCGCCCGGGTTGCAGTGAAACTCAATCTCGTAGCGGAGTGTGGCCGACGCGTCTGGGTTCGGGATGACCTCCAACCGCATCCGCGGCACCTCGAACGACCACGCCTGAGCCCACGCCTGGCCGCACAACGTTGTCAGCAGCAGCGCCACCAGCATCCATCGGGCAAGCCTCACTGCGCGTCACCACCCTCGCGGTCATCGCTCCACCCGGCAGGGTCCTTCGGACAGTCCGCGTTGCAGATCGGAAGGTCCGGGCAGTCCGGGCACCTGGTCGGGGCCTTCAGACGCTCCCGGTAGCGCTCGAATGCCGGATGCCGCCAGATCTCGCTCCACGGCGCCTGCAGGATGTTGCCGGCACTCTCCGCACCCCGCGCGGGCCAGACGGCGCCGTCCCCGCTGACGCGGACGGTGATGTCCTCCGATGTGCGCGGCCCTGCGAGCACCTGCTCGCGCATGCTCAGCGCGTGGTCGAAGCGCTTCGGCGGCGCCCAGAGGTAGCGGCCATCGGTGTTCTCAGCAAGCTCGAAGAAGGTCGTCGCGACCTGCGGCAGGGCCCGGGCGGGCAGCGCGCCGGCCTCATCGGCGGCAGCATCATCATCGAGGCACGCGATGGCGAAGCCGACCACGTTCGTGACGCCAAGCTCCCGCAAGGTCTCGGCCATCTCGTCCATGTCCGCAAGGTTGCTGTCCATCAGCGGCCACTGCGCGACCGGCGCGAGTTCAAGCTCGCGGCACTGCTCGACGGCCGCCACGAATGCCTCGTAATCGCCGTCGCCACAGGTTGCATCGTGCTCGCCCGGATCGTGGCATACGAAGACGAGATCGAGGTGATCGAGTCCCGCCATCGCGCAGGCCTCGATGATCGCCGGTGACAGCCAGCTCGCCGCCGCGCGGATGCCACAGATCATCCCGATGTCCTCCGCCGCCTCCACGAGCAGCATCAACTGCGGCTCGCCGTCATCCGGGTCCGCCTGGACGGACACGTGCGGCACCCCGGCGTCCCACAGGGCGCGAATGATCCGTCTGAAACGCTCCGGGTCGCACTGATCGACGTCCGCGCGCAGGGGCGCGGCAAGCTGCCGCTCCCAGTGCGAGATCTCCGGATCGGTGAGGTTCGTCACCGGATAGTTGTCGCCGGGTTCGGAGAGTTCCTCGATCATGGCGTGGACCTGTGCGAGGTCGGTGTGAATCTGACTCTCCGGCGCGCCTCTGAATGCGCCGGCGACCTCCTCGACGATCTCCTGATCGGTTCGTCCCTCCAGCACCCCCGAGGTCATCCTCACCCCCACCGGCGAGAGCCACGCCGCCTCCGCCGCGTTCGCCAGCAGCAGGCCGCTGCCATCGGGATCGATGCGCAGATGGAACCGCGTCGGCCACTCCCCCACCATCATCTCGTAAGGCCGGATCGTCACTTCACTCTCTGACACCGGCTCATCACCTCACATTGTCGCTTCTGGCCTCGATCCGGTCGGAGCCGCTAAAGCGCCTCCGCTCCAGAACGGCACGACACGGCGTCCAACTCCAGCGGACACCCGCCGCCGCAAAGACGCAGGCCGTCGCACTCGCGACATTCCTTCGGCAGCCCCGCCTCGCCGGGGTGCTCACGGCGGAGGCGGATGCGCTTGAAGAGATCGGACTCCCACACCCGCGACCACCGGTCGCGCAGGATATTCCCCGCAGGCTCGTAATACGACTGACACGGCAGCACATCGCCGTTGGGCTCGACGCAGATCGAGTACTCCGCCGCATTGCAGAAACGCAGGCCCACGTCCATCGCCATCGGTGAAAGCTCGCAGTGCCGTGTGACGGTGTACCAGAGGAAACGCATCTCGCGCTCGATCGCCCGGTCTCGCACGCACGCCAGCACGTCCCTCAGCCGAGGAATCGCCAGCGCCGACGGATTCGCCGCGCCGCAGCCGGAGTGGATCATCCCGTTCATCGCGAAGGTCCGCAGCCCGAGATCATGAAGGAAGTCCACGATCTGCACTGCCTCGCCCGCGTTCTCCTCGATGAGCGTTGTGTTCGTGATCGTGTGCAGGCCGCGCTCCACGCAGTTGCGAATCCCCGCGACCGTCTCATCAAACGCATCAGCGCGGACGATGGCGTTATGCACTTCCGCGCGATGCGATGCCAGCGTAATCTGCGCGTGGTCGAGACCCGCGTCGAGCAGCCCGTCGACCAGCGCGGGGTCGCTCATTCGCCGACCGTTGGTGTTCAGCCCGCAGATCATACCGAGGTCTTCGGCGTGGCGGACGATCTCCGGAAGGTCCTCGCGCAGCGTCGCCTCTCCGCCGGTGAGGATGACGTAAGGCACCCCGATCTCCCACAGGCGATCGAGTACCTCGCGCCATTCTTCGGTTCGCAGCGAGGGCATCCCCCGCCGCTCGGGCTCGTTGTAACAATGCGCGCAATCGTTGTTGCACGCGTAGCTGAGCGCGAGATCGGCCTTCAGCGGCGCCTGCGCGCGGATCGACAGCGGCTGGGGCTGCGGAATCTCCGCCTCACATACGCGGCAGCGCTCCGAAGGCCGACTGAGCTTCGTGATGGCGGCGTGAACACGATCGTACTCCGCCTCCAGCGCGAAATCCCGCGCTCCGCCGAACCGCGCGCGGAGTTGCGTCAGCGCCCTTTCGTCCGATGAAGCGGCTTTCAGCCCGCCGCCGTCGATCCGGTCGAAGACCAGCCTCGCGCAGTCCGCCTGCAGCGGCGAGAGGTGCAGCGCATCGGTCCCGTTGACGATCAGCAGACCCGTCCCATCCTCGTGGATGCGCAGGTGCAGCCGAACGCGCCCGTCCGGAGTGTCAAAGCACCGATGCCTCAGGGAGACGCGCCGGCGACGAGGCGCGAGGCCGCTCAGCCGTGCCCCGAGATGGCCGAGGTCGTCACGGAGGTTCGCGTGTATGCGGGCGAAGAGACCGTCATCCTCGGCTACCACTTGGGCTTCTCCTCAAGTTGGTAGGAGGTGTCGCAGTAGGGGCATTTGACGTAGATCGCGCCTTCGTGCATCTCGACCGCATCGGCGCTGAGTTGCGCTCCGCAGGACTTGCACCGCAGGTGTTGAAGCTCGGTCTCGCCGGTGAAATCCACCTTGTGCGTAACCTTCATCTCCGGGCCCTTTGAGCGGCCGAGGTAGATCATGAACGCGGCGGCGGCCAGCAGCACAATGCCGGTGATGATACGCGCGAGGGTGTGCCCCTGCGTGGCCGCAAGCAGAGAGACGATTCCGGCCAGTCCAAGAACGCCGCCGAGCAGGTAACCGGCTGTCTTCATAGTATGAGCGGCGGGGATGCGACTGCCGCGCCACCTCCCTGAGACTGCGATCATGCGTGGCAGGAGAAGTTTCGCCCATGGACGCGGCGGGACCTGCAATGCAAAGACCACCGACGCCGAGTGCGCTCTCGTAGTCGATCAGCCGACTGGAAGTCGGCAGATTTGCGCGAGGACCTGATCCCTGTGGCGTCGAACACACGATCTGCAGCAAAATCACGCGGGGAGACCTCCATCTGTAGCCGCCAGATGCTCTGACCTCCGGAGCCATCAGCATGGCAGGTCATCTTCTCCCGCCCGATGCGCGCGACTACGCGCATCGGGCATCCACTGGTGTGCCACTCTCCTCCGGCTTTGTGCTGACAAACATGTGGGCAAGGCGCGCCTCCGAGTGCGCCTTGCCGCGCGCTTCATCACTGCTGCCAATCGGCTATCCAGCGCCGATCGCGTCGGGCTTTCGCGAGCCCGTCACGCGACGCTAACTCACGTGTGAGCAGCCACCAACGACAAGCCTTCGCGGGGAGGCGGGAGAGACGTGTACGTACGTACGAAGACTGTCAGTCACGGCGAACGATCTTACTGCTATCACTCGGTCTGCGAGAGCATCCGCGAGGGACGCACGGTGCGTCAGAGGACGCTGGTTGAACTGGGCCGCCTCACGCCGCAGACAGCCCGCGAGATTGGAAGGCTCTGCCACGAAGTCCGGGGTTACGAATCACCGCACATTCACCGTCACGGCGTCGGAGCGCCCCTCCTGCTCGACGCGCTGCTGACCGCGACCGGCGCCGATCAGGTCCTCCGTGAGATCGGGCGCAGGAAGCGCGGGCCGTCGCTCGAACCGGCGCTGCGCCTGCTCGTCGCCGGTCGCCTCTTCGGCATGACATCCACGGCAGCGACCGCGAGGAACCAGCGCCGACTGTCTGCGCCTGAGCACGCGACATCTCCCGTCAGCTACGACCTCCTCCTCCGGGCACTGGGCACTCTCGGTGACGAGCGCGAGGCTCTGGAGACCTGGCTGGCCAGACAGACCGGGGATACGCAGGCGATGCGGATCGCCATCGGCAGCGGCTTCTGCGCGGCAGGCTCTCCGCCATCGCCGCCCCTCCATGTGAGCGTCAGCACCCGTGACCTGCTGCCGCTCTCAATACGCCAACACCCCCCGGCGCGCGCCAACCCCGACATCGTGGCCTGCTGCGACTGTCAGCGCGAGGGCCACCATCTCCGGTCCCTGCGCGATCACGCACCCTGCAGCCTCATCGACCTTGGTCACACCAGAACGATCCTCGGCCGCGCCCTGTTGGAGCGCGCGGCCGACTGTGACGTCTGCGCCCTCGGTTGCGGCGGTGAGGCCCGGCCCGTCGCCGGCCCGGACGGTCGGCGGTACGCGCTCGTCAGGCCCGGCGGCATCGCCGAAGACCCCGATGATGAGATACTCGCCCGGGTCACCGCGGCAGAAAGCCGACTGGCTCAACTCCAGCGCGACGTCCGCGCCGGCAAGGTTTGCCGGGAGGCGACCATCGCGAACCGCGCGCGCCGGGTGATCGGCGATGCTCAGGCATGGCGCTGGGTCGAGTTCGAGGCCGCCGAGGGACGCGTGATCGCCAAGAGACGCGCTGCTCAGTTACGCCGCGACCTCGCACACGCCGGCGAGCACGTTGTCAGGATCGACGGCAACTGTGCGAACGCTCTTCGGGCGCTCGATGCAGCCAGCACCCTCGCAGCGCTTATCAACAGGGATGTCCACGCTCTCCCTGTGCACCATCGGGCGACACGGCGGATCGACGGTCATTTCGCCGTGTGCCTGCTCGCCGCGTGGCTGATGCGGACCCTCGCCCTGCGGCTCCGTGACAGCGGAAGTGAACTCGCCGGCAGAGACGCGACGCGGGTGGCAGGTGACGCCGAGGCGTTGCGCTTCGACCTGCCCGGCGGACCGCTCTTTGGGCGGCCACCGGTCGGCGCGGATCTCTCAGAAACCCTGAAGGCGGCCGGCGTTGAGCGCCCCCGCGCGGCAGTCAAGGACATCATGTCGCGCCTCCACGCGGGAGCGTGATCGAACCGCTCCCGCCGCTGGGTGCTGATAAAGCTGGCCCCGCGACCGCCGGGCCACCGAGAGATAACGCCCCTCGGCGGGCTAAGCCCACACCTCACCTCGGAGATGGTTTATGCCTGCGATGATTGCCGACGATGAAGGACAGCGCAGGTACGCCGCTGCGAATCGAACGCCGTGGCTTGCCTGACGCCAATCGCCCGCGCGATGGTAGTCGCGCACAGGAGTCTTTGAAGGGAGAGGCCAATGACCGCCGCCGAGGTGGCCGAGGCCACCGACGAGATGGGAACTGACGCAGGGGGAAAATACCTGACCTTCGGACTCGCCGATGAAGTGTACGGACTTGAGATCCTGAAAGTCCGGGAGATCATCGGGATGATGGACATCACCTCGGTGCCGCGCACGCCCGAGGAGGTCGTGGGCGTGATCAACCTGCGCGGAAACGTGATCCCGATCATCGACCTGCGCCTGAAGTTCGGAATGCGGCGTGAGAAGCGCACCGAGGAGACGTGTATGATCGTGGTGGACGTGGACGGGATGCAGATGGGGGTAGTGGTCGATCGGGTGCTGGAGGTGCTGGACATTCCGATGGGGGGCATCCAGGACGCGCCGTCCTTCGGAGTGGATGTGAACACCGACTTCATCCTCGGCATCGGCAAGGCCGGGGACCGGGTGACGATCCTGCTGGACATCGCACGAGTGCTCAACACGGACGCCGCGCGCCATCTCGCCGAGGCGCAGGCTGCGTCAGCGGAAAGGGAGATTTGAACGATGACCTGTCCCGAGAGCCACGCCCGTGCTGAAAGCGACGGACCCGAGACCACCTTCGACATCGACGGCGTGATCAGCGCCGTGCCGACAACGATGTTCGTGGTGGACGACAATCTCATTGTTCAGCACGTCAGCCAGGAGACCCTCGACGCACTCGGCTACGGCCGAGATGAGGTCGTCGGGAAGATGACGTGCGGGGAATTGTGCAAGACGCCTCTATGCGGGACTCCGGAGTGTACCATCAAGCGGTGCTGGCAAAGCCGCGAGAAGGTTGTCGGCGAAACTCAGGCCGTGACACGCACCGGGCAGGAGATCCCGATCGCCGCTTACTCCAGTGCGATCTTCGACCACGAGGGCAACCCCGCCGGGGCGATGGAACTCATCGTCGATCTCACCGAGCAGAAGGACGCTCTCAAGGAGGTTGGCCGGCTGATCGACGCCGCCCGTGACGGAGAACTCGCCCAACGAGCCGACGTATCCCTCGCGACAAGCGATGACTACCGCCAGCTCTTCGAGGGTCTCAATGAAATGCTCGACGCCCTCGTCAACCCCCTCAACACAGCCGCGGAATACATCGACCGCATCTCTGACGGCGACATCCCCGAGCCCATCAGCGACGAGTACCACGGTGACTTCAATCAGATCAAAAACAACATCAACATGTGCATCGGCGCGATCAACCGCCTCATCGCCGACGCCAACATGGTCGCCGACGCGGTGGCGCAGAAGAAGCTTGATGTCCGCGCTGACCCGGGACGGCATCGCGGTGACTACGAGCGCATCGTGCAGGGCATAAATGAGACGGTGGACGCGATGGACATGGCGATGTCCCCTGTCGCGGCCGCCATCATTCAGATCGCAGCCGCGTCCGACCAGATCTCCCAGGGGGCACAGACACTCGCCGAGGGCTCGGCCGAACAGGCCAGTTCGCTCGAAGAAGTCTCCGCCAGCCTCGAGCAGATGGCCGCGATGACCCAGCAGAACGCCGCTAACGCGCAGGAGGCCGACAGCCTCTCCGACGTGGCAGCAGGCGCCGCGCAAAAGGGCAACGAGGCCATGCAGCGGATGTCAAAGGCTATCAGCGACATCCAGCAGTCGTCCGAGGAGACCTCGAAGATCGTCAAAACGATCGACGAGATCGCCTTCCAGACGAACCTGCTCGCCCTCAACGCCGCCGTCGAGGCGGCTCGGGCCGGAGACGCCGGCAAGGGCTTTGCGGTGGTCGCAGAGGAGGTGCGGAACCTCGCCCAGCGTTCCGCGGAGGCCGCCAAGAACACCGCCAACATGATCGAGGAGGCCGTCAAAAACGCCGAGACCGGCGTCTCGATCAGCGAAGAGGTGGACGAGGCGCTGACTGAGATCGCCGACGGCTCCCGGAAGGTCTCCGGCCTCATCGCGGAGATCGCGGCTGCCAGCAACGAGCAGGCGCAGGGCCTCGAGCAGGTCAACACCGCGGCCGGTCAGATGGACGAGGTCACCCAGCAGAACGCGGCAAACGCCGAGGAGTCCGCGTCGGCGGCCGAGGAGATCAGCGCGCAGACCGACGAACTGCGCAACATGGTCGACGCGTTCACGCTCTCAAAAGCCGTCTCAGCGGCGGCTGCGGCGGGGCCCGGCGAACTCACTCTCGTCTCCAACGGCGGCACGGCGCCCGCCGCGGGCCAGGCGAAGTCCCCCTCCCGGAAGCAGCAGGCTGAGGAGACTATCCCGCTCGACGACGAGGACCGTCAGGCGCTGGCGAATTTCTGAGCGGCCTCCACCGCTTGGAAACATGGGGCGTGCCCGACTGGGCCTGGGCACGCCCCGCTTTCATGTGCGCGCTTCACGGCCGGGGCCGCTGCGTGAACACGTCGGGATACGCCCCCTGCCGCCCACCGCCCCGCGCGTAATACCTCACGCGGTCGAAGTCGAAGCCGTTCTCCTCGAGCCGCGGGTCCCCCGTCTCGGCGAGATACGCCAGCAGCTCGCCCTGCAACCGCCGACGAATCGCATCGTACTCCGGGATCGCAGCCACGTTCACCATCTGGCCGGGGTCGCGGCGCAGGTCGTAAAGCTCCTCCCCCGGGCGCTGTCCGAATGCCAGCTCGAAAAGCGGCGCGACCTCCGGCAGGTCCGCGTTCTCAATCAAATAACTCTTCGTCAGGCCACCATCAACGTCACACGGGTAGTGCGGCGGCGGCCCCGCCGGCCAGCGGTCCGGCTCGTAGTTAAGGATGTAAAGGAACTCATCGGTGCGAAGGCTCCGCATCGGATAGCCGACGCCTCCCTGCCTGCCGATGGAATGTCGCTCCCGTCCACAGTGCGCGCGGTCGCGGCTCGTATCCACGCGTCCCGAGCGCCCGCTGGTGAGCACATCGAGGAAGCTGCGACCGGACATCTCCGGCAGCGGCGCAAGCCCAGCGGCCTCCATGAACGTCGGCGCGAAGTCCGCGAAGCTCACGAAGTCCGTCACCGTCCGCCCGCCTGCGACCTCCCCCGGCCACGCGACGGCCATCGGCATCCGGGTGCCGAAGTCGTAAAGGTTCGCCTTCGCCCGCGGGAAGGGCATCCCGTTGTCACTGGTGACGACGATCAGCGTATTCTCGTACTGTCCGCTCTCCTCCAGCATGCGAAGCGCCTCCGCGACCTGCGCGTCGAATGCCTCGCATTGCAGCAGGTAATCCGCGATGTCCGCTCGCACCGGGCGGGAGTCCGGCAGGAAGGGTGGCACCTCGACATCATCGAGCCTCATCCCCGCCTGCACCCCGGAGCCCTCCACGTAGGGGCGATGCGGCCGCGTACTGCCCAGCCAGAAGCAGAAGGGCTCGCCGTCGCCCGCGGACATGAAACTCGCGAAGTCATCGTAACGCGGACCTGCCGGGTTGTTCACGTGCCGGAACCGCGGGTCCGATGGCCCCCAGCCCTTGTAACAATGCCCGACGTGATAGCCCGCGTCCTCGAACGCCTCCGGGTAGACCCGCCACCCCGGCCAGGTGCTCCACAGATTCCCGGCGTCCTCAAGCTCCCAGTGATTGCGCCCGGTGAGGATCGCTCCACGCGAGGGGGTGCACGATGGCGAGGAGATGTACGCATTCGTGAAGATGACGCCCTCCTCCGCGACACGGTCGAAGGCGGGCGTCCGCACGACCGGGTCCCCGGCGTAGCCGGTGTGCGGCCACGACTGGTCGTCTGAGAGGATGAAGAGTATGTTGGGGCGCTCCGCAGGCATTATAATGCGACCTCCCGATCGTCTGTCTCACGGGTAACCGGCCCTGCTACCCGATCTCAAACGTGGTGATTGAATTCGCAGGGAACTGCATCTCGCCTCTGAATGCGTCGATCTCAGTTCGCTCGATCACACTGGTCTCGGGGAAGGGTAGCTCCACGCTCTCCCCCGTCTCCTCGTTGCGGAGCACCAGCCGCACATCCTTCGCGAAGTCGTCGTCGATCTCCTCACCGAAACGCAGACGGTGCAGGCGGAATGCAAGCGGTCTTTCGGCCCTCGCCTGCTCCGGATAGCGAAGCTCGGCCGCAACTTCAACGAAGTCCGCCCTCCGTCCCGCGGAGGCGACCGCCTCGCCGTCCGCCTCCTCTCCGATGACCAGCGGCGGGCCGTCGAACTCGTCCTCAAGCCCAAGTCCGTCGACGACGTCCAGGTGCCCCGGATCGGTGTATGTGTACGCGAGGCTCACCCGCCACGTGCCCGGCTTCGGGCGCTCCCACTGCGCCTCATTGCGCACCCCTCCCGCGCGGTCACCCTGGTAGTTGATCGCCACGCAGGGGCGCGTCCGGACGATGCCCGAGATACTCACGGGAACGCGGCTGAGGTCCCCGGAGTTGATGACCGTGAGGTTGATCCGGTCCGCCCCCGCAAGTCGCTCCGGCACTCGCACCTCCAGCCGCTCCGCATCCTCGCGCAGACATATGAGCATCCCCGGCGCCTCCCGCTCAGAGAGCCCCGGCAACTCGTCCTCCCGCGCGACCACGTGCCCGGCGTCAGCGTCCTCGCGGAGATTCGAGTACGTGTACTCCGGGGCATCGCAAAAGTCGTGGACGACCTCGCCGGCGCGCACCGTCCCCGCGCGCAGATCGAGGTCGTCGCAGACCGCGGCCCACCCCTTCGGCGGCAGCACGAATCGCTCACCGCCGACGTCCACCGTCCAGTCATCCTCGCGGTCGAAGTTCAGAGCGATCTGCAGATCGTTCTCATACGTGACGCGCAGTCGCGCCTGATTGAGGTCCATCCCCCGCGCAAGCGCCTCATCGCCGCTGATCCACGTCCCGGGACGCGCGCGCTCGCCCGCATACTCGATCGAGCGCAGGTCCGCATTCGCGTACGCCTCCTGCAACTCGCGCATCAGGTAGTACTCGCGGACTGCCTCAGGGCCGGGAATGTGCCCGGGGAGGATCGTGTCATGGATGAATCCGGCGTGTCCGAACGCGATCTGCATCGCGCGGTAGAGGTCGAAGTCATACGTGGAGGACGGCGCATCCCGGTCGAAGAAGCGCGAATAATACCCCATCCCGTGGTGCAGCGACAGCGGGCGGATGGCGCGAAGCTCGTGCTCGGGCAGCACCAGCGCCGCCGTCCGTCCGCGCACCTCGCGCTCAACCGCGTCGATGTGACCGGCGTGGTAGCTCGCATAGGCGCCGCCCTCGCCGGTGGTAATGCCGAAGATGCTTCGGTGGTGATCGAAAAGCCGCCACGCGTTGCGGTAGACCTGGTCGAATCCGCGCGCATTTCGGTTGCGCGCGTCGAGGTCCACGTGCCCCTCCCACGTCCCCATCCCCGGCTGATTGCACGGCGTCACATCGAGATATCCCGCGGTCGTGTCGTAAAGCTCCCTGATCCTGTGACTCTCGATCTCCGAGTAGAAGAGCATCTTGTCACTGGCCATCGGGAAGGCAGGCGGGATCGGCCGGGTCAGCGGCCCGATCGCAACACGCAGATCGGCCTCCCTCGCCAGCGCCCACGGATTCCCGGGCCGGCGCTCCGGGTACTCATCATGCACCACCGAACGCAGCGTCTCGCCCTCGGACGGAGCGGGCGATCCGGTGCGTTCGGGTTCACCGAACTCCCGCGCCGGTGTCGGCGCGTTGTAAGGGCTGTCCCAGTCCATGTGATTGTAATTCTCATGCAGCGCGACCCGCCAGCCAAGCTCATGAGCCGCCTCGACGCCCGCCACGAACTGCTCGTGGCTCCAGCGGTCCGGATTCGCGGGAGTGAACTGCGGCTGCTTGCGGTCGTAGCCGTAGTGCATCCACGTATGCCAGATCGCCAGCATCTCAGTCATGCCGCACGCGCCCATCATCCGCACCTGCTCCTCGAGGCCCGCGCCCGGCGCCATCTGCCAGTGGTCAAAGACTACGCGATGGCTGATATCCGCGCGACCGGCGCTTTGCTCCAGGCCCTCAAACGCCGGGAGACAGTCAATATGCCGCGGCGAGAGCGTGATCCACAGGTCTTCCCTCAGTTCGTACCATTCGCCGGCGGAGTTCGCGAGATACTCGACCCTCCCGAAGACGGAGAACCGGTCATCGATGACACTGTCGAAGATGGAGTAGTCGGCGCAGTGGCTGTTGAAGCGATCGACGAAGGTGCTGGAGAAGCTCCCGTCAGGGAGCACCGCCAGTCTCTCGGCGACGAACGGCTGCGCGACCGTCCGAACGCCCGGCATCTCACCGGAGGGCTCGAGCGTCATCGTCGTGTATCCGACGGGCGGCGTCGTCTCACCCTCCTGCCGGATCGAGCATCGCAGAGCGGCTCCCTGCAGACCCAACTCCGCGCGCAACGGGGGCAGATCCGCCACCGCCGGCCTCATCCGCACCACCACCGCGTCGCCGCGCAACTCGGTGCTGATCTCAGCAGGTGCAGTATCCAGCGGCTTCATCACCACGTCGGAGACGCGGCAGAAGTCCTGCCCGCTCGCATCCGAGCGCCCCTCGACCTGCAGCACCGCATCCGCCGGCAGTTCGACCTCAAAGAGCCGCTCGCGCCACGCGTCATCGTCACGATCCAGCGCAATCCGGCCGAACTCCTCGCCATCAACGCTCAGCGCGATGAACGCATCGTCCGGCACGTCGTCGCGATCATCCATGTAACGCACGCCCACCAGCCAGTGGCCCGGCGCAGCGTCAAGCGGCACCGTGGCCCGGCCCTCGGCATGAGGCGCCACCGGAATCTCCCCGCCGATGCGGATGCACGGACCGTGCCCCGTCGGCTCACGCGTGTACCCGCCCGGCCCGTCGGCCTCGACGTCCGCGCGCTCGAATGCCGAGATGTACCGCCGGCCGTCGAGCGCGATCACCCTGCCCTGTGCATCCCGGCCGGTGAGCATCACTCCGTCGGTGATCACGATCGGCTCCGCGTCGTTGAGCGCCGCGCTCACCGCCACCAGGCCGCTGGATCCGTCCTCGCCCCCCGGGCGCACGTGGTAGCTCACACGCCCGCCGTCATGAGCGGCGGTCAGCAGATACTCCCCGGCCGCCTCGTCGAACGCGACCTCGTGGGTTGCCTCAATCTGCGCCGCTCCGGGCACGCAGGCCTTGCCCGAGTAGTCGTACTCAAGCTCGTGCGCGGCAAGTGCCGACGTGAGTGCCACGATCAGGCACATGGACAGTGAAACGCGCATTCGGTCGTTTCCTCTGCTTCCACTGCGAGTCCAGACAGGTGATCGGATCACGTTACTCCGGCGCGACGAGCCGGTCCGGCCCCAGCGACCAGTACGCCGGCAGGTCCGGGTCCATCTTGATCGTGTAATCCTCCATCGTCACGTCCTCCACCTGCTCGAACTCCACGCGCCACGCCACACCGTCGTGCCCCTCGGACACGGTCAGCGGAAGTTCCATCTCTCCCTTCCGCTCGGTGAACGCGCTGCCCGCCTCGTTCCCCTCCGGGTCATACACCCGCAGGCGCACCTGCTCGCCCGGGTACATCGCGTAGAAGCTCAGCGTAAACTCCTCGGTCCCCTCCGGCACATGGAAGTACACCGGCGAGGTCTCGTAGACGAAGCTCAACTCAGGCGCGGCCACCGCCGAATGATCGTTCAGCGGCGTGACCTTCGCGTTATTCTGAGACGTCTGCACCACGCACGCATACGTGCCCGCGGCCCCGACCGGCGCCTCAATCTCCGAGGATTCGCCGACCGGGATCGAGCCGCGGTCGAGCACCTCATCGCCGGGGCCCACCAGCACCCATGTGATCGGCGACTCGTTGGTGCCGACCATCTTCGTGTCGATGCGCGCGCGGAAGCTCTCCCCGGCCTCCAGCACCGCCACGATCGAGTGCCCGCCGCGCAGAGAAAAGTGCGCCCCATCAGGCAGCGGCCCTGGGTCCTGCGTCACCGGCTGAAGCTCCTCGCCGGAGTACCCCTCACTGATCTCCCAGCTTCGGTCCTCGATGAAGGCGGCGAAGTCAAGGTAGCTGAACCCAAGCTCCTCATGCTCGGCGCGGAAGTCGGCAAGCTCCTCGACCTTGCGATTCACCGCGAAGGGCGACGCCTCAGCATCCTCGCCCGCCAGCAGCCGCCCGACCTCCGCGCAGAGCCGGGCGTGCTCAAGACCCACCTGCAGGAACTCCACCCGACCGGCCCACGGCTCCTCACCGGCGGTGGCCTGCTGCGCGCGCTCAAGGATCGCTGCGCCCTCGACAAGCACCGCCTCGGGGAAGCCGCGATGCGCGTCCTTCGCGTAGCTGACCCAGTGCAGACCGCGGTTATCCTCGATCCCGAGCATCTCGCGCATCTGCATCGTATGCGCCTCGAAGAAGTCGAAGTACTCCCTGACAGCATCCGCCGCCGGGCCGAAGCCGGAGTAATACTCCGCGAGCATCTCGTCGATCTCCTGATCGGGGTGCGTGTGAAGGCGCATCAGCGCGTAAAGGTTCGTTCCCTGCGTGGACCACTGCCCCGTCAGCGAGTCAAAGTCCGTCGCGCGCATCCCGTTGGCCGCTTCGTACTTGAACTCCTCGGCGAACTGGTGCGCGAAGATATGCGGCATCACGTAGCCGTGCAGCATGTAATTCGGACGCAGGAAGATGCTCGCGCCGGTGTCCGCCCAGCCCTTCCACATCTCGAGGATGAACTGCTGCTCCTCCTCGGTCCGCGGGAAGAAGAGGTCGGGGACGCTGCCAACCATCATGTTCTCCGGAAGCTCCGTCCCCTCGCTCGGAGGCGGCGCGTAGTTGACGTATGCGTACGCCATCACGATCGCGTCCGGGTCGATGGCCATCGCCTTGTCACAGATGATCTGATAGAACCGCGCGTAGCGGTCGGAGACCACTCTCGGGCCGAAGCGTGGATGGATCTCATCCGGCTGCGGGCCGTCCCACGACTGACACGTCTCGCACTCACACAACCCGTGGATGTCATTCTCACAGACGTTGATGTTGATGACCCTGTCCGGGTTGGCCTCCCGCTCCTCCAGCCAGTTGGCGATGATCCGGTTGTGAAAGCCCGGATCGCTCACACA
>JBKHFA010000046.1:0-16141 GCA_046540615.1 Armatimonadota bacterium
CGGCACCAACACTCTCGCCCCCTTGTTTGGAGTCCAGGCGCCCTCGCCTGGACGCCGTTTTCGCCAGACCTGGTACAAACGACTCTCCGGGCGAGGGCGCCCGGAGTCCGAGTCTTTGCCGAAGGGGCACCCGGAGTCCGAGTCTTTGCCGAAGGGGCGCCCGGAGTCCGGGTCTCTGCCGAACGCACCTGCGGCGCCGACAATCTCAGAATGCACCCCTGCACCGCCTCCCCGATCGAGCGGAGGGGCGTCACCGGTGGTGAGTGTCATGTGGGGGCAACCCGAAGAATCTCAAAGAGATGAAGGAATCGCCCGGAGGCGGGCGAACTTTCAAAGGTCTTCTCTCCACTATCGCAAGCAGATGCACCAGGGAGGCCAGTATCATGCCGAGCCGAGTGAGAGGTTTCACCCTGATTGAGCTGCTGGTCGTCATCGCGATCATCGCGATTCTGGCAGCGATTCTCTTCCCGGTCTTCGCGCGCGCCCGTGAGAAGGCGCGGCAATCCAGTTGCCTGTCCAACGTCAAGCAGCTCGCCCTTGGGTTCGCGATGTATACACAGGATTACGACGAGACGATGATCCCGTCCAGAATCAAATACGGCATCTACCCCGATACTGAGTCGAGTGTTTTTGGATTTGGTTGGTCGAGAGTCATCCAACCGTATATCAGCAACATAGACATTCTCATATGCCCCAGCGACATAAGCCCAACAAGCGAGACGACTTTGGGTACCTACCAGCACCCCAGGAGCTACAGTGTCAACTACGCGCTGCATCCTCTGAATGACGGGATGAAGGCCGCGGGCGTGGAACAACCCGCACAGACGGTGGACGTCTTCGACTCCTGCACCGGTCATCCCGGTGCCACCAGCGCAAATGCGTGGCACGAGGATTACTGGCCCGAGGGCGACTGCCACTCAACCAACAGCCGAATTCCTCCGCGACACAACGACATGGCAAACTTTGCCTTCGCGGACGGTCATGCGAAGTCAATGGGGGCGCCTGCCACGACATCGCCGGTGGACATGTGGGACCTGGATTGAACGCGTAACGTCACGCGCCCCCGGCCAGCAGATGGTAAACGGAACAGGTAACAGCGGTGCAGTCTCACGGCGAGGGCGGTTAGTATCGCTCTCGCCGTGCTTTTGTATCGCGCAGCAGGCTCAAGGGAGTTGCGTAGATAATGATGTCTATCAAGTCTCCAGGCGCGGTCGCGTTTCTCGCGCTGGCCGTCGTCGGATCATCGCCCTGTGATGCAGGAAATGGGACTTCAGAGATGGAGCCACTGAACCGATTCCCGCGAATGATGCAGGAGTATCTCGTGAAGCGCCTCGATGCCGTGTACGAGGACAACGTCCGGCGCGTGATGGCGCTGGAGAGCCGCGAGGACGCGCTCGCCTACCGCGAGGAGCTTCGCGAGAAGATGCCGCTGATCTTCGGCGAGATGCCCGAGCGCGCGCCGTTGAACGTCCGGGTGACCGGCGAGGTGGACCGCGGCTCGTACATCGTCCGCAACATCATCTTCGACAGCCGTCCCGACTTCCCCGTGACGGCGAACCTCTACCTGCCGCAGGACCGGGAGGGGCCTCTGCCGGGCGTGCTGTGTCTGTGCGGGCACGCGGGGAACGCGAAGGCCTACGAGGCCTACCAGTCATTCGCCCAGTCGCTGGCGCGGAAGGGCTACATCGCGCTTATCTTCGACCCGATCGGGCAGGCCGAGCGCCTGCAGTACCACGACGGCGAGGGCGGTTCGCTGGTCGGCAACGGGGTGCGCGAGCACAACTTCATGGCGCGCCAGCAGCTTCTCGTAGGCGAGTTCATCGGCACATGGTTCGCGTGGGACGGGATCCGCGCGATGGACGTGCTGCTGCAGCAGGAGGACATCGACCCGACGCGCATCGGCGTGACCGGCAACTCGGGCGGCGGCAACATGACGGCGTATGCGGTGGCGCTCGACGACCGCTCGACGATGTCCGCGCCCTCGTGCTGGATCACAAGCTGGAGGCACAACGGCGTGAACGAGGAGCCGATCGACGCCGAGCAGTGCGCGCTGAACGCGCTGGACCTCGGCGTCGAGCAGAGCGACCTGCTGGTGGTGCAGGCGCCCGAGCCGACGCTGATGATCACGCAGGAGCAGGACTTCTTCGACCAGCGCGGGGCGCTTGAGGCGAAGGAGCGACTGGAGCACATCTACCGACTGCTCGGCGCGGAGGATGCGTTCGACTACCACGTCGGCCCGAACGTCCACGGCTTCTGGCAGGACGGCCGGGAGGCGATGTACGGGTTCTTCAACGAGCATGCGGAGGTCGATGCGGCCGCGAGCGAGCCCTACCTGGTGATGGAGGAGGACGCCGCGCTGCAGTGCACGGAGAGCGGGCAGGTCGATGACATGGGCGCAAAGTCGGTCTTCGACTTCACCCGCGAGAAGTCGCAGCGGCTGGCGGAGGAACGCGGGGAGCCGTCGGGTGATGAGCTTCGCGAGCGGATGCTCAAGCTCCTCGACCTGCCCGAGCGCGACGGGCCGCCGGAGTACCGGGTGCTGCGGCCGTGGACGAAGCGCGAGTACGCGCGCCCGCGAGCGAATCAGTTCGTGCTGATCACCGAGCCTGAGTTCGGGGCGCAGGCGGTCGTGACGAAGCTCGAGGACGAGTACCGCACCGCGCGGCCTCTGCCCGGTGAGGGACCGGCGGTGCTCTACCTCCCGCACCTGTCGTCAGACGCGGAGTTGCGCGAGGATGAGTTCCTGCGCGAGATGCAGGAGCAGAACGAGGCGTTCTTCGCCTGTGACTACCGCGGAATCGGCGAGTCGCGCCCGGTGACGGCCCGCCCGAACATGTTCTTCCATCTCTACGGCAGCGACTACCACTACGCGTCGTACGCCCTGATGCTCGGCGAAAGCTACGTCGCGTGGCGGGTGCATGACGTGTTGAGCACACTCGACTGGATGGCGTCGCTGGGGTATGACGAGGTGCACCTCGTCGCGCGCGGGTGGGGATCGATCCCCGGTTCGCTCGCGGCGGTGCTCGACGACCGCGTGGAGCGGGTGACGCTGATCAACGCGCCACGGTCGTACTCGGAGCTTGCGGAGACGAAGATGCAGCAGTGGCCGCTGTCGGCGATGCTGCCGGACGTACTCGAGGAATTCGACCTGCCGGATGTCTACCGCGAGCTTGAGGCGAAGCGGTTGCGGCAGATCGATCCGTGGAATGCGATGATGGAACCCGCTGAGGGGGAGGCCTGAAGATGATGGTGCGAGCGCTGCCAGTACTCACAGGCGCCATCCTTCTGACGCTGACGACGATCGGAGGCGCCGCCGAGATGCAGTTCACCGTCGAGAACCCGGCCGAGGTGCCCCGGCAGACCGTCGCGCGGATTTCGCTGCCGGTGCCCGCGGGGGAGATCGCCGAAGCGCCGTCCGCGTTCGCTCTCAAGGGCGCCGGCGGCCCGGCCCAGGCGCATGTCATCACGCGCCACCCCGACGGCTCGGTGCGGCGGATGATGCTCAGCTTGCCTGTCGAACTCGGCCCTGACGTGGCGCAGACCCTCGAACTGGCCGGCGAGGACGCGAGGGCCGCTCAGTCGATGCTGACCGGCGACACTCCGCCGCGCATCGCCACCGATGCGTTCGATGCGATCATCTCCGAGGGCACCCTGCAGTTGCTCGACGCAGACGGTCGGGTGACCACGATCGTGCGCCCCTTCGGCCCTGATCCGGCCGGCGACGAGATCACGCTGACGGTGCTCGAGGAGGGGCCCCAGTACACGTGGCTGCGCTTCCGCGAGGATGGCGAGGAGTGGTCGCGCGAGATCGACGTGGAGATCAGCCGCATCGGTGAGATCAAGCTGACGCACCGCATTCAGGCGCACCCTGAGGGCGATCACTGGACGCCCGACTTCGGCTTCGACGTCACCGCGCCCGGCGCGGACGGCAGTCCGCGCGAGCCTGTGCGCTTCATGCAGTACGACACCTCCGCGAGCTTCGCCGACCATCCGGAGGTACTCTCTGAGATGGCTCTCTCAGACGGCACGGTCGTCACCGTCGCGAATCCGCTCACGTTCCGGCAGAACCGCGGCACGCTTGAGGTTGACGAGGTCGGCGGCATCACTCTTCGCTCCAACCGGAACGAACCGGTGGAGGACCTTGAGAGCGAGGGCCTGATGATCCAGGAGGGCGCGTGGCGTTTCAGCGAACTGGTCATCGCGCCGGTGGAGCGTGAGACGCTGGCGGCGGCGCTCGATGATCCGGTCTACGCGAGCGCCGACTGGCGGCTTTACGACGCGGTCTACGCCACCGGGGAGCCGCTGGAAGTCGAGCACCCGGTGCTGCGCGAGTGCGTGGAGAAGATGGTCTACGCGCTGCAGGACATGCAGATGAAGGGCGACGACCTCGGCTCGATGCCGTGGTCGTGGGACCCGGCGCGCACCTCACCCGACTACACCTCGTCGGTCCGCCTCAATCACAGCCTTTACGTCTGGGAGGACTGGTTCCGCGGTGGTGACGCGCGCCTGCGCCAGGTGGCGTATGACTGGCTGCGCAACTACCACGACCTCGGGATGTACTGGGGGCCGAACGAGGAGTTCTACGGCGCATGCCGCCGCGGGAATCTCTGGCGCGACAGGCCGGGGCACGGCCCGGGGACCTTCAATCCGCGATTCCCGAACTCACCGATCTACGTGCACAAGGGCTGGAGCAACTTCTACCTGATGTACGAGGAGACGGGCGATCCGCGCTACCGCGAGGCGGCCGAGGCCGGGTCCGAGTGGTCGATCGAGAATCAGCACGCCGGCCTGAGTTACACGCGCACCATCGGCGTGGTGACGGACGCGGTGAAGATGTACGAGTACACCGGCGATGAGAAGCACCTCGCGAATGCGGTCCGGCTGTGGGAGACCTTCCAGGAGATCCAGGGTGAGGACCTGCTTTTCACCGAAAGCGGCAGGCCCGCCGTGGGCAATGACCTTTACATCGGCATCGATGCGCTTGGATACAAGAACCCCTTCGTCAAGCCTTACATCGTGCAGTACGCGACGAATGCTCTCCCCTACCTGCTCGAGCACAGGCCCGAGGACCGGCGGCTGCATGACACGATCGTGGCGCTCAACGACTTCATGGCGGAATCGCAGCAGCCCGGCGGCGGGTGGGGCTATCCGCATCCGGCAGCCGCGGGGCTGTCGTGGAATCCCGAGTACGTCCACGGGATCCTGATGGCGCACGAGGTGGCCGAGGAGCAGGACGTCTATCTCGACGCTGCGGCGAAGAACCTCCGCCCGACGGTGCAGCTTGCCGAACTCTACGGCTGGCCCGCCTCGGGTCTCAACCCGTGGGAGTTCAAGGCCGGGATCAACGTGCATGAGCGCCAGGAGCGTTACGAGCTTGCGACCGACCGGGACCCGATGCGCGACTACGAGGAGGGCCAGGTGAAGTTCGGGCGTTCCCCCGATCAGACGGTGTACTTCCAGGTGGTGCTGCGCGACTACCTGGCGCATCGCTCCGAGGAGAGCCTCTTCGAGTCGACTGAGCTGATTGAGAAGATGAAGCGTCTGCCGACGACGCTCGATCCGACGGTCGTGCCGCCCGCGCGGGTGGCGCTCGGCGAGGATGGGGAGGCCGGCGTCTCGCTGACCGTCAACTTCAAGGCGCCCGGCCCGCAGCGCGCGGAGGTCGAGCTGGCCGATCTGCCGCCGACAGTCACCGCGGAACCGACCGCAGTCCAGTGGGAGGTAACGCGCGGGAATAACGTGAGCCCGCCGATCCGCCTTCGCGGGACGCTCGCGGAGGAGACGCCGATCACGATCCGATGGCAGGTCGGCGAGGGATGGGAAGGCAGCGCCGAAGCGGTGCTCGCGCCGGAGGAGAGTGTTGCCGCCGATGGCCGGGTCGGATATGTCACCGGCGAGGGTGATCCGCTGGCGCTCGCTCTTGCGGCGATCAACTTCGACCCGCCCCGCGTGTCCAGCATCACGGACGCCGACCTCGACCGCTTCGACGCGCTTGTGGTCGGCTGCGAGGCGCATGCGAAGAATTTCGCCGGGCTGGCCGATGCGCCCGAGCGGCTGCTAAGCTTCGTGCGCGCGGGCGGGAATGTCGCGATCTTCCAGCTTCAGGACCTGGGCTGGCGGGAGGATTACCTTCCGCTCCCGCTCAGTCTGAGCAACGACAGTTCAGTGGTCGGCGAGATCACCGCCCCCGAAGACGGGATCTTCAGCGAGCCCGGCGAGGTCGACTCGCTGTCCGGCGCGATGATCTACGACACCATCGTCGCCGCCGATCCCGGCTGGGAGGTGCTGGCGGTTTACGAGGGCCAGCGCCCCGCGATCCTCCGGGCGCAGCTGGGCGAGGGCCGGCTGCTCGTGGTCCAGCCGTCCGTGGACCGCTACCTCACCGGGATGCTCGATGCGCCCGAGGGCCTGTCGATGCGTGATTGCGCGAACCTGCTGCGAAACACCCTCGCGTTTCTCCGCTGAGGGTCGATCAGCGGAGTTGGCCGACCGACGCCTCCGCTTCCTCCGCAAGACCGGTCGCCACGTCCCGCACCACGATCGTCCAGTCGCCCGCCGGGTCGCTGAGCGCAAGCGGCACCGCGACCTCCGCCCGCCCGCGTTCGGCCTTCACCTGGCGCTCGTACTCGTAGCGCGGTCCGGGCTCGCCCGCCGGCGTCACCGAGATGTGCAGCACATGATCGGTGGGCGTGATGGCAGCGCCCACTTCCGCCTCCACCACGAGGTGGTCATCGACCTGTGTCGCCGACGCGCGCAGGCCCTCCGGTCGGTAGGGCAGCAGCGCGAGGAAGCATGCCTCGCCCGGGCCCGGATCGACCTCAAGCTCATCACGCCGCCCGAGTTCCTCACCGGTCCTCACATCGTATACCCAGGCGGTGCGCGGCAGTCGGATGCTCAGCGGCCCCTCCGCCGCGGCCTCGGTTCCCGAGCCTCTCAGCACGCTGAAGTACTCCGTCGCGCCGAGTTTGAAGCGGAAGAGTCGCGCTTCGCGAGGCAGGTCGCCACCGGCGCGCTCCCAGCGAATGTCCGGGGTAAAGCCGACCTCCGCTATGCCGGCGTCGAGCGCATCGGCGGTCTCCTCTGAGGCGTACTCACCGAGCACGAACATCCCGCCGCTCTCTGCGAGCGAGGCCAGCGGCGCTCCGGCCTTCCGCGGTCGGCCGTGGCCGGAGTGCGTCGCGGGCATCACATCCGCGACGACCTTCCCTCCGTCGGCCACGAAGCGCTCGATCGCCTCGACGGTCTCGTCCGAGAGCGCCACGCAGGAGGGCAGTACAAGCAACTCCACCCCGCGCATCGCCTCACCGTCCAACTCCTCGGGCAACACATAGCGGTAGGCGACGCCGTGGCGGATCAGCGCCTCGGCCATCGCGTCGTCCGAGGCGTGGTAGCGTCCCCACCCTGAGTCGGTCGGTTGCCCCGCCTCCAGCGCCGAGAAAGCGTAGACCGCGTGTTTGCTCGCCTGGGAGTGCAGAATCGCGGCCTGCGGGGGGCTGTGCTCAGCGAGGCGAAGCAGGCGGCCGACACCTCGGGTGATTTCTGCGGCGGCCTCGGTCACCGCGCGGCTGCGACCGGTCTCCCGCCACAGCGGGCCGAACATGTACCAGGGCGTGAAGCCGGGGCCGCGACTGGAGTACGCCCACGGCTCGATCGGGTCCCACCAGATCGGCATGACGCCGCCATTGAGCGCGAAACGCCAGACGAAATGCGCGCAGCCCTCGGCCCCGGTGCGGTAGCCGAACCACGACAGCACCGGCGCGTCCGACCACGACATGTCGCGGTCGGCCACGTGGCGGTGGCTGTAACGCAGCAGAATCTCCTCGTGCGGCACCCACTGCGCGAAGTTCGTGCCCGAGAGCGAGTTGTACTTGTAAGGGTTGGTGAAGCTCATCCGCACCTCGGGGTAGCGCTCGCGGACCTCGTCATGCACGGTCGCGTACATCTCCGCCCAGACGCGGTCCATGTGCAGGCGGTAGTCAACCCACAGCGCGGGGTTCTCGGCGCCTTTCATCTCCGACGCCAGCGGCATCTGCACGTCATCGAAGGACGCGAAGTCAGTGCCCCACTCGGCATTCGCGGCGCTGATGGACTCGTATTGCCCGGCCGCCCACTCGCGGAAAGCCGCGACGCAGTGTTCGCTGCCGCACATCTCGACGTCCCCGCCCTGCGAGAGATGCGTCTCATCGTCCATGTTGAAGCCGAGGAAGCCCCAGCGGCGGTCATTGCCGATGTTCTCCACGGTCCGGTTGACGATCTCCCCGAGGCTCTCAGGGTTGCTCACACACGGCTCGCGGACATTCCCGGACGCCGTGTTGCGAATCCCGGCTCGCGCCACGCCGCCGAAGGCGGGCATGCCCCGCTCAATCATGTACTCATTGACCGTCGCCGCTTCCACGCCGTGCGCGCGGAAGAAGTCCACCAGGTGCGTCTCCAGCCACGGTGCGCACCGAATGTGCATCGCCGCGTAGCCGACCGCCAGTCGGAAGCGGTCGAGGTGATCGGCATTCGCGCGCGGCACGAACAACGGCTTCTCCACGCGATCGGCCAGCGTCTCGCCGTCCAGCGCCGACGCCACCACCCGGTGGTAGACGCTCAGCGGCTCGCGCACCGTCAGCGTGAACTGCTCGGTGCCGTCGCCGCCGTCCTCGAGTGTCCGCTCTGCGCGCGAGATAACGCGGCCGAATGCGTCCACCAACTCCACCCGCAGGATGCCCTGTGCCTCGGCGGAGCACGCCACGCCAACCTCGACCTCCTCGCCGGGATCCGCGGTCTCAGGCAGCGTCATCTCGCCCAGTGAGATCCGCGGCTCCACGCCGGGGACGGTCGCCGCCGCGAAGTCAAGGGGCTGCTCGCCGCTGAGAAGCGCGACACGAGCGACGGTCGGCCCCCGGCGTCCCTGCGGCAGTTCCCCTGCGGGGATCGTCAGTGCGGCTGTGCCCCCATCACCCGGCGTGATCCGGCGCTCAAAGCTCTCCCCCACCTCGAAACGATGATCCCACGTGATCTGCAGCGTCAGTGCCTCCGAACGCGGCGACTCCACCGTGACCGTCAGTCCATCCGCGTCGAAGGTCAGGTCGGTGATTCGGCTCTCCGGGGTGCGCTCCGCCGCCCAGACCAGCGCGCGACTCAGCGCCGCCCAGCGGTACTCCCAGTACTCGTTCGTGCCCTCGCGGAAGGGCACGAGGCCCGAGACGTTGTCCGACCACACCAGCCGCGCCACGCGCCCCTCGCCCATCGAGCCGACCGCCAGCGACTGAAGCATCTGTGTCCCCGTGGTCTGCGTGAGCACCTCCGGGTCGAGCGCGCCGAGGACGCCGGCCAGCGCCTCGCCGTTCAGCGCCTCATCCGGAAGGCGATCAAGCAGCCTTGCAAGCTGCTCGGGCCGGGCCGCATCGCCGCCCGCGAGCGGCTGGACGGCAACGAGTCCGGCGCCCCGCTCCACCGCGCTGATGATCGCTGAGATGACCGAGGACTCCGACGGCCTCCCCGCCAGCACAATGACATCGTAGTCGCCGGCTATCAGGCGCCGCTCGATGTCGGTAGCGTCAAAAGCCACAACTTGATCGACCTTCCCCGATCCACGGTAGGTCGGGCAGTAGACGACGTCGTAGTCGAGGTCCACCCGCTGAGCAAGCTCGACCGCATCGCGCTGATACTCCCCCACGAACACCAGTGCGCGGAGGGGCCCGTCGGGAAGCGGTCGCCACGGGCTCAGCGCCGGGGTCTCCCACGGTTCGCCGAAGCCGCGCTCATCCTCGCCGGTGCACTGGCGCGCCTCGAAGATGCCGCCGAGGCCGATCGCACCGCGGAAGACCTGCGCGTACGCATACTCCACCCAGCCGGTCTTGTTCGCGCGGTAGAGGTTTGCCGATCGCAGCCGCTTCGCGCCCTCGTCCACGATGATCCGGCCAATCTGCAACTCGTAGTCATCTCCGACATCCAGCCGGAAGTAGGGGTAGAGATCGTCGGGACTTCCGTCCTCCATCTCCTGCACGACGGCGATCCCGGCCTGCGCCCCCTCGCCCGCGCGCACCACGGAGATCACGGTGAAGATGTCACCGGCCTCGACGGGCACATCGAGGCGCTGAGACGCGATCCCGTAGTCGCCATCATTGTGCAACGCCCAGTGCCGACTCATCGGCGCGACCTCGTGATGTGTCGTGTGCTCGGAGAGACTCCACCCGGGCACCGAACCGTCCTCAGCCGGGCGCAGCGACGGATTCTCCAGCAGCGCCGCAGGCAGGTCGAGCCCATCCACGAGCTGTGGCCGATCATCAGGGGGATCCGCCGCGAACTGCAGGCGGCCGAACTTCTCGGGGACGGGGAACCTGTGCAGGCCCTCCTCCAGCGGAGCCCAGGTGCTCCACTCGGTCGGCTCCACCGGCCGATGCTCGCGCCCGACGTTGAAGCCCCAGACCTCGCCGGCGCGCGGCGCCCGATCCGCGAGGTCATTCCACGGGATCGCCATCTCCAGCATCCACGCCTGCTCGCCGATCTCAGCGGCCACGCGCACGTCGGCGTCGTAGCTGCCATCGGTCCCGCGTTCGTCGTAGACGACGCCTCGCGCGTTGATGATGAAGTGCAGGTAGGTTCCCGACTCAGGATCCGGCTGCAGGAACACCTCCACTGCGTCCTCCATCCACGTCTCTCCGTCGCGGGAGGTTACGTCAGCGGTGATCGCGTCGGGGGTCGGCTCAAGGCAGATGACGTGAAGGTAAAGCGCACTGTCATCCCACGCTGTCCGGACCGTCGTCTGACGGAATGCGCGTTCGGCTCCGGCACTGCCGAGGACACTGAAATCCGTCGCCACCATCGCGCTTTCCCAGCAGTCGTCCACCGGGCGGGCGTCGATGGCGGCGGGCTCGGAGGCCCTCGCGGAGACCAGCGTCTGACACAATGCCGTGGTTCCTGCAGTCACGATCAGAAGAGCCGCCAGCAGCGTGACGGATGCGGCGTGGACGCGCGGGCAACACAACGTGCGCATGATCGCACCTCCGAATGTATTCTCTGCCTGACAGGCGGGGCGCCTGGTTCAGCCGCCACCCGGCCAACTCACTCGCGATCAAGCCAACTGACAAGCTGGTTCATGTAGGCGACCGCGGGCGCGAAGCTCCGCGGATTGTCGATGATCCCGTGATAGGGCGCGCTCTCTCCCTGGTTGATGCCCACGTGCAGGATCGCAACCGGCTTGTGATTGTAAAGGTCGAACTCGAAATCACCGGGGCCGAAGACCATCAGGCCGCCGTAGCGGTCCTCGGGCACCGACTGACGCCACCGGATTCGGTAGTTCGGCCCGAGGTCCTCCGGCAGGTCGAGTTCCGCGCCGATCAGCGCCTGATCGCTGTCCATCAGCACCAGCCTGCCGTCCGCGATCTCCACCCGCGAAGGCGTATCCGCGGGCACACGCGCGCTCCAGCGTTCAAGCTCGGCCGGCTCATCGAAGGTGAATTCCGCCACCGTCTCCGCATCGGCGCCGTCCGCGAGCCGGTCCACCGCAAAGCTCTCGACCTCGATCGGCCCGGTGGATTTCACGCCGCTCCACAGCCGCAGCCAGCGCGCGGGCTGGCCTGAAAACTCGCCCTCATGCACCACCTGCCCATCCACGCGCAGCGCCACGTCCTCCCCGCTGACGGTGAGTTCGTAGTCGTGCAACTCACCGGTCTGTCCGCCACGAACACGCGCAGCCGTGTGCAGGCCCGGATCGCCGGTGTCCGTCTCAAAGAGCGTGTTGCGAAGCTCCCAGTCCGGCGCGCCGAAGAGCGCCTCCATGCTGTTGATCGCCAGTTCGCGCAATGCCTCCGCCACCTCGGGCGGGCTGAACTGCGCCGACCGCTCGATCCCGAGGGCGTAACGAGGGAAGTTCCGCACATTCCGCCCGCGCCAGTAGCGCGGGGAGTACTTGTGCCCGTAGCGGAACTGCTCGTCGTGCGACTCGGTCAGCAACCAGGTGGAGAGCCTCGCGAAGATCTCCTCCACCCGCCGCTCGCCCGTCACCTGATGCATTGCGTCGAGGCCCTTGATGAGCTGGTGGAGCATGAAGGTCGTTCCGCGGTGCGGCGGGTCCTCGGTGATCGGGGTGTCCCAGTTGCCGAGATCGGGATTCTGACAGCGCTCCACGTAGTCGAGTACGCGGTAGGCGACCTCAAGAAGCTCCGGGTCGTTCGTCGCCTCGTAGGTGACAATGCTCGTGAGGATCGCGTTCCCCGCGTCACGCTCCTCGCGCAGGCCGTAGAGCGGCCGCCCGGACACGTCGTCAGGCTGCGGTCCGGCGTTGAAAGCGACGTAGCGGCTCAGCAGCAGCCCCGCATCGAGCCCCTGCCGCTCGCCCGTCAGGTAGTACACCTGCAGCGGCCCCTGCGGCCAGCCGGCGTGGCCGAAGTTCGGTCCCTCAAGCTGGTGGCCCTCGCGCGTGGTGTGCGAGTGCACCCACGAGCCGCCGATCTTCCTCTCCTCGCGCGACCAGTGGATGATGTCGATCGGCACGAAGTGCCGCGTCGCTTCGTCCGCGCGCTCCAGCATCTCCGGTCTGCTCGTGCGCGCGAACTGCGACAGCGTCGAGTGCGCGAAGTCGTACTCCATGTTCGTCCACATGCGCTTCATCCCGGGGATATACCCGCCCGGCTGGAAGACACCGCCGAAGTTCTCCATCCCCCACTCGCTGCGACTGTCCACGATCAGTTGGAACGCCCGATCCACCTCCGCCTCCCACGCCGGGTGGGTCGGCGGCTCGGGGCGAGGCGTCAGCTCGCCGAACGCGCCGCTCGCGCAGTACTGCTCGGGCCTCATCAGCGCGCGGAGCGGATGCATCGTCGCCGCCAGCATCGCCGCGGCATCATCACCGCCGGCATTCTCATCGGCGAATGCGAGCCCGACATGATGCGCCAGCGCCGCCCCCTCGTTCCACGCGAACGCCTCCTCACCCGCCGGCCAGATGCCGAACGCGATCTCCGCGCCGCCATCTGCCGCAGGCGCAGCCTCCAGCGACTTCGGATGCCGCTCGGCCATCTCGCGCACACCCACTGCGACCGCTCCGTCGTCACCACTCACCAGCATCCATCCGCCGAGCCGATCACCCTCCCACGCGGTCTCTCCGCCGGAGCCACGGACCCTCGCCTCCCCCTCGAAGAGCGCCACGGTGTCGCCCTCACCCCGCTGCACCGCCGACCAGCCCTCGCCGAGTGGCCGCTCCAGCTCCCCGTCCTCGGTTCCGACCGTCACGCGCGAACTGTCCGCGCTGGCGCCGAGCACAAGCTCAGCCTCGTGAAGCTCGATCTGCCCCACCGGCGCGCTGTGCACCAGCCACGCCTCCAGCATCATCACCGGGCGGCTCTCCTCGACCAGCAGCCGCCCCTGCACGCCGATCCGCGGGCCATCCCACTGAAGCTCTCCGTCGAATGCGACCATCGTCCCCACCAGCGACCGCTCCAGCAGCCGGTAGCCGCTGATCGCCACCGCCGCCTCCTCGGTCTCGCGATCGTTGATCGTAAGCCGCGCGGTCATCGGGCCGCTGAGGACCGTCCGGGGTTCGCCCTCACCGAGCGCCTCCACCCGCGCAATCAAACTCTCGCCCAGCACGACCCGCAGCGCCGACGTCTCGATCGTGGCCTCCGCCCCGAGTTCCGCCTCCTCCTGCGGCTGCGACAGCGGCTCGCCGTTCGGATCGGCCACCAGCGTAAGCTCATTGTCACCGCCCGCGGTCAGATCCGTCCGGAAGCGCAGACGCAGCCACTTCACGCTGCCATCCGGCCAGTGCACCAGCGGCTCGGCCTCGAAGGCGACCTGATCGCCCGCCGCGTCCTCCACCCGCAGTCGGGCCCCCGCCTGCAGCGTCCCCTCGGCGAAGGGCACACCGGTGACCACCGGCTCGTTCGCGCGCGCGATGCCCGCGCTCTCGCTGACGCTCAGCGGGACCGGAGCGAATGTCGCCTCGTCCCGCTGCCAGCTTGCCGCCCGCGCCGCCTCGCGGGCCTCGTGCACCGCCTGCGCCTCTGCGGTGATCCGCGTCTCATCCGGCAGAGGCAGAAAGCGCACGTAGTCGAGGTAGACCGGTCCGGGATTCACGTCGTCCTCGTACATATGCGCCACTGTCAATTCAAAGTCCTCATCTACCTCCACCACGCCGAGGTCGAACTCACCGCCCGCCTCCACTCGCGTCCAGCCGCCATCCTCCTGCAGCGCCATGTCGCGCTGCGGATCGCTCAAATACGCGCGGTAGCGCCCGGAGATCACGGTCGGGAAGCGGAGCGCCAGCGGCTCGCCGCCAGGCTCTGAGTCGGACTTGAGCACCGTGTTGTTGGAGAAGCCCCACGGGTTCACCGCCACGTCTGACGCCACCCGCTCGGGCATCTCGATCGCCACCTGCGTCCAGCGCCCGTCGCCATCCACGTCTTCCTCGGAGACGAGTGCCTCATCAGCGGCGCTCTCGGCCTCGATCATCAGCCCGACGCGGTTGCCCGGATCGTGGAGCGTCGCGTGGAGCAGATTCACTCCGGTCTCATGCGGGTCGCGCGGAGCATCTACAGGCGTCAGCTCCACGCTATCCACCCAGACCGTGCCGCCACCCCACACGCCCTCGAGCATCAGTCGAGCGATCCCCTCCTCCGCACCCGTCACGAAGGTCGCGGTCCGTTCGGCGTACCCGTAGGTGTTGCGACTGTCGATGCGCGCCAGCGGCTCCGGGAGGCCGATCTGCCGCGCCGAGAGCCGCACGCCCATCACGCCGCTGAACCCACGCAGCCGCATCCGCAATTCATACTGCGTGCGTGGCCGAAGGGCGATCGGCGTCTGCTGCATCAGCGTCCAGCGCCCCTGGTCGCGGAAGTCGCAGTGCAGCGCGCTCCCGTCCTCGGCGTCCTCATCCTCCACGATGCTCCACTCCAGCGTCGCCGTGGGCGCCCCCCATCCCGCGAGACTCTCCGCATCGGCGAAGTCATCCACGAAGCTCTCGACCGCCGGGATGGCCTGATCGGGCTCCCAGACGATGCGAATCCAGTCGGTCTCCACCGCGCCAAGGCTGTTCATCCCGTTCCAGATGGCGATGCGATCGAGATTGCGGCCGGAGTACGTGGTATTGACGACCTCCTCATCATCGACCGTCACGCTGACCTGATCGCCATCGACCTCCACCAGGTAGTCCCGCCACTGCTGCTTCGTGCCGATCTCGGGGTAGAAGACCTGCCGAAGCTCCTGGCTGAAATTGTCAAGCTCCACCATCAGCCCCTCGCGCCCCGAACCCTGCCCGAGGCCAAGCTGGATGACGTTTCGGTTGCCGCCGTAGATGTAAAGACCGCCGTAGGCGCCCTCGTCGGCTCTCATGCGCGCGGCGATCGTGACCCGCCCGGGCAACGGCGCACCGAGGTTCGCGTCAAGCGACCGCACATTCCCGTCCCGCTGCCCGATCAGCGACAGCGTTCCGTCCGTCACTTCGATGTCCTCTTCGCTCGCGCGGGACATGCGGAAGACCCCGGTGTCCTCGGAGAAATCCTCATCGACGACCGCCACCTGCTCGGCATCCTGGGCGACGGCGGGCACGCACCCGATCGCCAGTATCATTCCGAACAGTGCGACGGCTGCGACTGAGGCTCCGGCGTGGTTCATGACAGAGGAACGCATGGGCGGCTCACCCCTCGAGAAGATCGATCAACGTGAGCGGGGCGCGAGCCTTTCGCTCGCGCCCCGTTTTTTGCGAGGTACGCCTACCAGCGGTAGATCCGCACTTCCCACGGCTCGAATGTCGTCCGAAGCACGCCTCCCTCAAGGGCGACGGCCTCTCCGGTCTCGAAGTCCAGCAGACGCCCATCCGTGCCATCCGGCAGCGGCACATCAAGCTCCGCGGCCTCCTCCGAGCCGTTGATCACCGCGACCACGCGCACTCCGTCGGCCTCGCGCGTCCACACGCGGAAGGGCTCCGGCGCATCCATCTCATCCGCGGCCGTCCGCTCGGCAGTCAGCCACGGCATCAGGTCGTTGAGAAGCTGCACCGTGTCCACGATCCCCTGCCACTTCTCCGGCGCGTCCTCGGCGATGTGATAGCGGCTCTTCGGCCACCAGTACCAGATCAGCCCGTCGCTGTCCTCCGCGAGCGCGAGGAACGCCATCGCGCGCGTCTGCTCCGCGGTGGGCTTGTCCGGCACACCGATCT
>JBKHFA010000047.1:0-16107 GCA_046540615.1 Armatimonadota bacterium
GACTCAGACCGATCGCCAGATGCTTCTCATCCGCCACGCGTTAAGGCGCCGCACAAGCGCGCTGTCACCCTCCACGCCCGCGGTGATTCTGACGCTGTCCGGGCGGCTCGGATAGACCCGCTCGGTGACGCAGGCGCGGCCGTTGGCGAAGACCTCCACGACCGAGCGATCCACGAAGACCCGCAGCCTCAGCGGCTCATCAGGCCGCAGCGCCAGCGGGCCGCTGCTGTCACGGCTCTCCGTGGCCGGATCGAGGCTTGATGCGGCCGTGTCGATGCCGACGCGCTCGTTGCGGCTGTCGAAGTATACGTCGGTCCGCTCCTCACCCCCAGGCGCGCTGAGCACCGACAGCACGAACCGCGCGCCGGGCCTTAGCGCGACCTCGGTCTCGATCTCGACGCAGGCCTCCCGCATCTCGAGCCGCAGGTCCTCGCCGGGGCGCAAATGCACGTCGGCGCGCGCCTCATTCTCGGCGCGGAGACGCTGCAGTTCCTCCGCAGGCTCGCAGCCGAGGTGTCCGTCAGGCAGCATGCTCAGCACGCGCGGCAGGGACATCACGCCCGACCATCCCGCGGCAAGCTGGGCGGGAAGCTCCCGCGCCTCGCGCAGCCACCCCCACAGGATCCGCCTGCCGTGGGCGTCCTCGAAGGTCTTGCCCGCGTAGAACGCAGGGCTGAAGTCCGCCCAGCCCTCGGCGCGGGGGAGGAACTCCTCCCGCGACCAGCCGCCGGAGATGTACCTCTGCCTGCCGAGCGTGGAGACCAGCAGCATCCGGTGCTCGCCCAGTGGGAAGAAGTCCGGGCACTCCCACATCTCCCCGCGCTCCTCAAGCGGAGGGGTAAGACCCGTGTCGAGCAGCGGGTGGAGGTATTCCCAGTCGATCAGGTTCTCCGAGCGGTAGAGCAATGCGGCGCCACCTTCCCCCTTCCCCTCGAAGCCCGAGCCGACAAGCATGTACCACACGCCGCCCTCCTGCCACACGCACGGGTCGCGGAAGCCGACAACGTCGAGGTCTCCAGGGGGAGCGGCGATCACCGGATTCTGCGAAACCTTCTCCCAGGAGAGCATGCCGTCGCGGCTGATCGCCAGTGACTGATTCTCCCGGCGGCCTCGGGGCTGATCGGGTGCGGGCGTGATTCCTGTGTATGCGATGGTCGGTGTGCCGTCATCCTGCACGAAGGCGCAGCCGGTGAAGCAGCCGCCCTGATCGACGCCGTCGGTCTCAGGCGCGAGCGCGACAGGCCAGTCCTCCCAGTGGAGGAGGTCCCTGCTGACCGCGTGCCCCCAGTGGATGTCTCCCCATCTGGCCTCATTCGGGTTGTACTGGTAGAAAAGGTGGTAGTGGTCGTTAAACCAGATCGGACCGTTCGGATCATTCATCCAGTTCTCGGGAGGCAGAAAGTGGTAGTGCGGGCGGTGCGGATCGGCCTCGAAACGCCGCTCGGCTTCGCGTCGCTTCTCGCGCAAATCCTCGATGGTCTGCTCGCTCATAGGATAGCTCCCACGGTGCGGAGTGAGTGAGGCTGGCTGGTGTATTGCATTTCGCGCACAACGAGGCTACTCCTGCGAAGGGCGCACGGCGATCTGAGGCGAATGCAGTACTATCCACGAATGTCAGGATGGCCTGACACGGCTGCCGACGGGAGGAGCACCCGATGATGGATCATCTGCAGGTCTTCTGCACGACGGACAATCGCGAGGAAGCGGACGTCATTTCCGAGACGCTCGTGCGGGAAGGGCTTGCCGCCTGCGCGCAGATCACGGGACCGATCACCAGCGTCTACCGCTGGAAGGGTTCGGTCGAGCACGCGGAGGAGTGGCTGATGATGATTAAGACCACCTCGGAGGCATACGAGGCCCTGGAGGCGGCCATCATCGAGCATCATTCTTACGAGACCCCGGAGGTCGTGGCGGTGCGGATCGAGCACGGGAGTGAGGCGTATCTCGACTGGCTCCGCGCTGCGGTTCGCGGAAGGTAGCGAGGACATTGCCTGCCTCCCGACGAATCGCTTCTCGGGCACAGGACTGAGAGAACCCACTGGTTGGTGGATCCACGGATGGCCGAGGAGCCGCTTGAGGACGCGGAAGCACTGACTGACAGGCCAAGCACGGCGATGCCGGGCGAGGTCGTTGAAGTTGAACTCGCCCAGGGGCTCGGGCTGATCGAGGCGCTGACGATCGGCGCCGGGACGATGATAGGCGCGGGCATCTTCGTGTTGCCCGGCCTGATCTTTGCGCAGACGGGGCCCGCGGCGGTGGTTGCGTTCCTCGGGGGCGGACTGATCGCGCTGGCGGTGGCCCTGAGCGTGGCGGAGATCGCCACCGGAATGCCGAAGTCCGGTGGCGGGTATTACTTCATCTCCCGCGCGCTGGGACCGCTGTGGGGTGCGCTGCTTGGCTGGGCCTCGTGGTTCGGGCTCATCTTCGCCTCGGCATTTTACATGGTGGGCTTCGGGGAGTACATGGCGACCATCGTCGATCTGCCCGTGAAGATGATGGCGGGCGTGATGACGGCGCTGCTGATCGTGCTCAACCTCACCGGCTCCCGCGTCGCCGGCCAGGCGCAGAACCTCATCGTGGTCGCGCTGCTGGCGATCCTCGCGGTGTTCATCAGCCGGGGCACATTCAGCGCCGCCCCCGCGATGCCCTTCACGGACTTCGCACCCCACGGATGGGGCGCGGTCGCGAGCGGCACGGCGACGCTCTTCGTGACCTTCGCGGGCTTCGCCGGAATCGCTTCGGTGGCCGAGGAAATACGCGACCCCGGCCGCAATGTCCCTCGCGCGGTGCTTGGCTCGGTCATCGGCGTCACCACGCTCTACTGCCTGATCATCCTGATGCTCGCGATGCTCCGGCCGGCGGAGGAACTCACCGGGCCGACGCTCGTCGCCGACGTGGCGCAGGACCTGATGGGCGGCTTCGGCCGCTGGATGATCCTGATCGCCGCGATCATGGCGACGATCTCCTCGGCGAACGCGTCGATCATGGCCGCATCCCGCATCAGCTTCGCGATGGGCAGGGATCGTCTCGTTCCTGACTGGCTCAATGAGATTCACGAGCGCTTCCGCGTTCCACACCGCGCCATCGTCGTCACCGGACTCCTCGCGATCGTCTTCATCTTCGCCGGAGGACTGGAGCTTCTCGCCGAGGTGTCGGGCTTTCTGCACCTGATCCTCTACGCGCTCATCAGCGTCGCCTGCATCATCCTGCGGGGCGCCGGGCAGCCGGCGTACCGTCCGCTGTTTCGCGCGCCGGGCTTCCCGTGGGTTCCGATCCTCGGGGCGGCCGCCTGCGCGGTGGTGGCATTCGGCTTCATGGGCAATACGACCATCCTCGTCGGCCTCGGAGTGTTCGCCGGCGCGATGGTTCAGTACTTCGTCTTCGGGAAGAAGCGCGCGCACCTCGAAGGCGCGTGGCCCTTCTTCCTGCGCCGCGCCCTGCTTGAGCCGGCGCTCGAGCAGGTCGAGGACTGGGGCGCGCCTCCGAGGGAGAAGCCGGTCATGATGGTCGGGGTCGGCAATCCGGCGCGCGAGAGGGCGCGACTTCAGATCGCGGCAACCCTCATGTCCCCACGGCGTGGGCGCGTGGTGGCGGTCAACGTCTTCACCGTCGAGAGCGAAGACGAGATCGACAGGGACCTCATCGCGGGGTACTACGACACCGTCGAGTCGCGCGCCGCCGCCCTCGGCTCGGTCGCAGGATCGATCGAGACAGGCCGCGCTGAGATGTCCTCGCATGTGCCGGTCGCGGCCTCGATCTTCTACGGGCTGCTCTCCGCGCAGCGGGCCTCGCGCGCGTCAACGATGATGCTCGGATGGCCGGAGGTCGAGGAGTCGACCAGCGCCGGAACGCCGCTGGTCGACGCGCTCGAGGAGTACATGCGGGCGCACATGATCGTTTTTCGGGAGCAGGCGGATGTGCCTGCCGACGACATCCTCGCGATCATCGACGAAAGCGACCACGGGCAGCTTGCGTTGATGGCCGCGGCTCGCCTCGCCAACGAGTGGGGAAGCGACCTCTCGGTGAGTGAACTGATCGGTGAGGGCGCGACCGAGGAGGAGATCGCGGAGGCTGAGGAGCGGCTCGAAGATCGCGTAAGCGACCTGGTCAAGGCGAGCGTCCGCACCATCGCCTCACACTCGCTGGAAGAGGCGGAGGCCGAGGCTGAGTTCTACGATCTGATGATCGTCGGCGTCGAGAGTGTGCCCGGCGCCGAGGGGCTGTGCGGGCTCATAGACGAACTCAGCCACGTCGAGTCCGCTTCACTGCTGATTGCCCGCGCGCATGAGAGCCAGCCGCTGGATGAGTGGATGTGATCGATGATGGCTGACCAGCAACGTTCGCGCAGCAATGACGAGAAGCCCACTCTGCTCGTGGGGATTTCAAACCCCGAGACCACCGGCGGGTTGATGGACCTGGCCAAGTCCCTCGCCGAGCATGCCGATTACGAGGTCGTCGCCACGCACATCCTGCCCGTCCCGCCGCAGGCGCACCTCAGCTCGGCCCGTGGCTCAGGGGAGATGGCGGCGGCGCGCGAGAAGCTGCTCGAGGCTATCCGCGAGGCCGGCGCAAGGAACGTTCGAGCACGGGGCGTCATTGAGGTCGCCCGGGAGGTCAATGAGGGGCTGGTGTCCGCCGCGGAGAGTCAGAAGGCCTCGCTTATACTCGTCGGCTACTCCGACCCGGGCGACCGCGAGGAGGACGGCGACGGAGAGCGCAGCTTCGACCGCGTGATGCACGCGGTCGCGCGCAATACCGAGGCGGACCTCGTCGTGGCGAAGCTGCGCCGCGAGGAGGTGGGGAGCATACTGCTGCCGATCAACACCGGGCTGAACCTCGCGGTCTCCGGGATGCTTGCGAGAGCCATCTCCCGTGAGCGCGAGGCGCCGGTGACGCTCATCCACCTGCTGCGGGAGGACGAGGAGGAAGACGAGGCTCGCGAGCGGCTGGAGGCCAACCTCGACGAGGAGGGCCTCAGCGACCTCGGCGAGTTGGTGATTGAGCCCCTGTCGGATGACGTGGAGCCGATCGATCAGTTGGTGGAGATCGCCAGCGGCTATGACATGGCGATCGTGGGAGCGGAGCCGCGCCCGTCGATCGCGGAGTCGGTCTTCGGAAGCTGGGCCGAGCGCGTGGCCCGCGAAGCCGACTGCACGGTGCTGCTCGTCCGCGCCAAGAGCGCGCTGGAGGAAGAGTGAGGGCGGCCGACACTCTTCGCTCCCGACGCAAGCCGCCCGCCTCTGAAAGGCAGGGGCGACGACGCCTTCGGCCTGCGCCGGGCTAACCATGTGGCGCGAGCCTCCACTTCGCGATTCCCCGCCCTCAATCCTCCGCGCCTTCCAGCGGATCGTACTGAGGCCGGTCCTCCGGCGCGGGATGCGGCTCGCGGATCGCGTAATGCTTCGCGTAGTCCGCATCCGCTGACTCAACCACCCCATCCTTGATCGTCAGTTTCACGTTCGCCTGGTCGTAAAGGACGCCAATGTCCGCGAGCGGATCACCGTCCACGATGATCAGGTCGGCTCGATTCCCCGGAGCCAGCGGGCCGATGTCCTCCAGCCGGTAGGCCTCAGGCGTGGTCTTCACCGACGCGACGATCGCGTCCATCGGCCTCAGCCCCGCCTGCACAAGCTCCATCAGTTCCCACATGCACGCGTCGCCGATCTCCCACTCGTGCTTCGAACTCGGGTAGTCCGAGCCGACGGCGATCTTCACACCCAGGCTCTGCGCGAGCCGCGCTCCCTCGCGATGCACCGGCTGCGAAGGCCGCATCTTCGCCTCCATCCACGGCCGCTCCGGCCATGCGCCGATGTTCCGATCGGAAGTCACCCGCAGCGTCGGCATGTACCACAGGTCAGCGTCGAGGATCGCCCGCAGACCGCCCTCATCGATGAAAGCGCCGTGGTGGATCTGATCGACGCCCGCCGCGATCGCATTGTTGATCCCCGGCTGCGTGTGCGCGTGGACGACGACCGGCCGGTGCCACGCGTGCGCCTCATCGACCAGCGCCTCAAGCTCCTCGGGGGTGTAATTGCGGACCGAGCAGACCTCGTCCTCGCCCCAGAATCCGCCCGACGCGGCGGTCTTGATGAAGTTCGCGCCGGCCTCCACCATCTCCCGGACCGCCTTCCGAACCTCCCACGGCCCATCGGCAGTGCGGAAGCGGACGTGGCCGAAGGTCGGGCTCACCACGCAGCCCGCGACCAGCCGCGCGCAGCCGCGAACATGACGCGCTTCGATGCCGTCGCGGAGCGCGATCCCGGCGATGTTGGCCGAGACGCTGCAGACGGTCGTGATGCCTCTCTGCAGCGAGAAGCGCAGGACCTGCTGCGCGGCAGTCGTCCCGCCGACATGCGCGTGCCCCTCCACCAGCCCCGGCATGACCGTCCGCCCCGACGCGTCAATCACCTCCGCGTCATCCGGGACTTCGACCTCCCCGGCCGGCCCAACCGCCTCGGTGCGCCCGCCGCGTATGACCACCACGCCGTCCTCGATCGACTCGGCGCCCGTGCCGTCGATCACACGCCCGTGAACGATCGCCTTCGGTCCGGTCATCATCACGCGCCGCCTCCCGGCCGCCGTTCAGTCGTCATACGCCGGCCTGTCCGCCGGCTGTGACTCTTTCAGTGTGTAATGCTTCGCGAGGTCGCCGTCGGCGAACTCGACCTTCCCGTCCTTCATGACCAGCTTCACGTTGCGATGATCGTAAAGCGCGTCGAAGCCCGCCAGCGGATCGCCGTCGAGCACCACCATGTCCGCGATCTTCCCCGGCTCGAGCGTCCCGAGATCATCGAGGCGGTAGGCCTCTGCGTTCGTCTTCGTCGCCGCCAGCAGCGCCTCCATCCGCGAGAGGCCGCAGGCCTCCAGCTCCATCAGCTCCCAGATCGTGCGGTCACCGTGCTTCCACGTGCGGCCGGTCCCGGGGTAGTCGGTGCCGACGCACAGCTTCACGCCGACCTCATACGCAAGCCGCACGCCCGCGCGGTGGATCGGCTGGGCCTCCGTCATCTCGACGGTCTGCCACGGCTGGTCGGAGAGCGCGTCGATGTTGCGCTGGCAGGTGACGCTGAGCGTCGGCATGTACCACAGGTCGCGCTCGAAGATCCCGCGCACTGCCTCCTCATCGATGAACGCGCCGTGGTGAATCTGATCCACGCCTGCCTCGATGCAGGTGTCGAGGCCCGGCTGTGTGTGACAGTGCACGACCACCGGCCGGAACCACGCGTGCGCCTCATCGACCAGCGCGGACAGCTCCTCCAGCGTGTAATTGCGCATCGCGCAGACCTCGTTCTTGCCGACGAAGCCACCGGATGCGGCGGTCTTGATGAAGTCCGCGCCCGCCTGCACCATCTCCCGGACGGCCTTGCGCACCTCCCACGGCCCATCGGCGTCGCGGTAGCGCACATGTCCGAAAGTCGGAGTCACGATGGCGCCGGCGACGAGTCGCGCGCAGCCGCGGATCTGCCCGCTCGCGATGCCGTCGCGGAGTGCGATCCCGCTGAGATCGCCCGACTGCGCGGCGCCCTGCTTCCCCGCATGCACGGTGCAGACCGTCGTGATGCCGCGCTGAAGTGAGATGCGCAGGATCTGCTGCGCCCTCGCGTCGCCGCCGACGTGCGAGTGCCCCTCGATCAACCCCGGCATCACGGTGCGACCGGTGGCGTCGATCGTCTCGGCTCCCTCGGGGACCTCGACCGCGCCGCTCTCCCCCACCGCCTCGACCCGTCCGTCGCTGATGACCACGGCGCCGTCCTCGATCGGCTCAGCGCCCGTCCCGTCGATGACCGTCCCATGCACAATCGCCATGACATCGCCCATCATCATCATCTCCTCGATCTTCAGTCAAAGTCGCTTGCTGAACGATCGCGCGCCGGCCGTGAAGAGTCCGACCGCGAAGAGCGTCAGCGCCAGTGCCTGCGGCCAGAGTACCTCAAGCCCGACGCCGCGCAGGAATATGCCACGACATATCTCCAGGAAGAAGCGGTAAGGAATCAGAAGGCTGGCCTGCTGAATGATCCACGGCATGTTCTCGATCGGAAACATAAAGCCCGACAGCAACACCGCCGGCATCAGTACGAAGAAGGTCGCGAGGATCGCCTGCTGCTGCGTGCGCGAGATCGTGGAGATCAGCAGGCCCAGCCCGAGGTTCGTGACGATGAAGATCGCGGCCAGCGCGAAGAGCAGGGGCACGCTCCCCCGGAGCGGCACGCCGAACCAGTGCACCGCCAGCACCATGATCTCCACAGCCGCCACCAGCGCCGCGACGCCGTAAGGCGCGCTCTTGCCCACCAGCAGTTCGATCGACTGGACCGGGCTGACAAGCAGTTGCTCGAGTGTCCCGACCTCGCGCTCGCGCACGACCGACTGCGCCGTCCAGCTTGTCGTGATCACCATGATGATCAGCCCGAAGACGCCGGGCACCATGTAATTCGCCGAGCGCAGGTCGGCATTGTACCACACCCGCGGGACCATCTCCACCGTCGGCGTACTGCTCGCAAGCCCCATCCGCTGCATCCGGTGTGTCGCCACCTCCTGCCCGAACTCCTGCAGCATGCGCACCATGTACGAGGCTGCGGTGTTGGCCGTGACCGCATCGGTGCCGTCGATGTAAAGCATCAGCGACGCCGCCCCACCGCGCCGCAGATCGCGCGCAAAGTCCGGAGGCAGATGCAGCGCGAGCTGCGCCCCGCCGCCGTCGAGGACGGTCTTGAGATCGCGGTAGTCACGCACGTGACCCACGAGATCGAAGTACCTGCTCGCACGGATGGAGTTAGTAATCTCCCGAGATTCGGTCGAGTTCGACTCATCGGCGATCACCACCGGCACGTCCTTGATGTCCGTGGTGGCGGCGTATCCGAACATGATAAGCTGGAAGATCGGGGCGATGATCAGCAGTCGCACCAGCACAGGGTCCCGACGCATCTGCCGGAACTCCTTGCGGATCACCGATGTCAATCTCAAAAGATTCATGGTGGTCTTTCTGCTGCCAGCGGCCGCTGTCCGCTGCCGTCACTCCAGCGACTTACTGAATGTCTTTGCCGCCAGCGCAACAAGGGCAAGCGAGATCACCGTCAGCGCGATGGTCTCCGGGACGTAGAGTCCGAGACCGGTGCCCTTCAGGTAGATTCCACGGATCACCGTCAGGAAATGCGTCGCGGGGATTACCTGCGAGATGTACTGAAGCGCCACCGGCATCGACCGGATCGGAAAGACGAAGCCGGTCAGCAACATCGAAGGCAACATCGTCGCGAGGAACGCGATGAGCGTCGCCACCTGATGGCTCCGCGTGGCGCTTGAGATTGCCAGCCCGATTGCCAGAGACGCGACCAGGTAGATCCCCGATGTGATCAGCAGCGCCGGCTTGTCCCCGAGCGGGAAGACGCCGAAGATGAGCCATCCGGTCACAATGCAGAGCATCACATCTCCGATTGCGATGACGCCGTAGGGCAGCAGCTTGCCGATGATGATCTCCACGGGCGCGGTCGGCGATGCGGCAAGCCCCTCGAAGCTGCCGCTCTCTCGCTCGCGCACGATGCAGCCGGAGGTCAGCAGCGCCGCCAGCATCGTCATGATGATCGCGATCAGGCCCGGGACGATGAAGACCACAGTCTCAAGCTCGGGATTGTAAAGCGAGCGCGTCTCCACCTCCACCGGCGCGCCGGCCATCGACGAGGGCACACCCCGCCGCCGCACCCACTCAGTGGTCAGATCAACCTGATATTGCCTGATGATCGCCTCAAGGTATCCCAGAGCAATCCCGGCGGTCGTCGAATCCGACCCGTCAAGCAGTGCCTGCACCCGCCCCGTCCTGCCGGCGGCGATCTCCGCACCGAAGCCCGGCCGGATGACCAGCGCCAGACGAATCTTCCCGCCCACGATCATCCGGTCGATCTCGTCGGCACTCTCGACGAGCGCGACGAGGTTGAAGTAATCACTTGCAACCATGCTCTGAATAAGATCGCCGCTCTGCTCACTGCGGTCCCGGTCCTGCACCGCGAAATCAAGCTCCTCAAGCTCAAAGTCGATCGCGAAGCCGTAGAGCAGCAGCAGGAAGATCGGCAACGCGATGATGATCATCAGGCTGCGAGTGTCCCGCACATTGTGTATCCACTCCGCGCGCGCGACCGCCAGCATCCGCCGCAGCGGATCGGGACATCTCATCTCTCCCCCTCCTCCCCGGCGTCGCTCACCAGCGCCACGAACACATCCTCCAGCGACGGCCGCACCTGCCGGGTGTCCTCGACGCCCATCCCGGCCTCCTCCAGCGCCTCCGCGGCGCGGGGGGCCACGTCCTCGACGCCTCGCTCCACGCGCAGACGCACCCGCCCGCCCCACAGCGCCGCATCCTCGACCCAGTCCTCCGCCAGCAGCGTCTCCAGCGCCTGGTGCGGCCTGCCCTCAGGCGCCACGGCGAACACGGTGCCCTCCAACTCGCCGATCAGCGCCCGCGGCGTGTCCATCGCGATCAACTCTCCCCGCGAAATCATGCCCAGTCGCGTGCAGCGTTCCGCCTCCTCCATCAGGTGGGTGGTTACAAGCGCGGTCGTGCCCTCGGCGGCAAGGCTGCCGATCAGATCCCAGAACTGCTGGCGGGCGCTCTGATCCACGCCCGAGGTAGGCTCGTCGAGGAAGATGATCGGCGGTTCGTGAACGATGGCACACGCGAGAGCGGCGCGCTGCCGCCATCCGGTCGAGAGAGTCTCTGTGAGCTGATCGAGCACGCTCTCAATGCCGACCAGTTCGGTCAACTCATCGATGCGCACGCCGATCCGCGACCGACCGATGCCGTGGAGGCCGCCGTAGAACTCGAGATTCTCCCGCACCGTGAGGTCGGCGTAGAGAGAGAAGAGTTGCGGCATGTATCCGATCCGCCGGCGAAGGCGCTCGGCCTCCTCGACCACGTCCAACCCGGCGACCGTCGCGCGCCCCTCACTCGGCAGAAGCAGCCCCGCCAGCATCCGGATGGTGGTCGATTTGCCGGCGCCGTTCGGCCCGAGGAAGCCGAATATCTCCCCCTCTTCGATCTCAAAACTCACCTGATCGACCGCCACGAAGTCCCCGAAGCGCTTCGTAAGGTCCTCGACAACAACCGCGCCGTCAGCCTCACTCATCGCCGGCGCGCTCCCCATCCCGCGATGTCCGCTGCTCCTCGAGCACCAGCAGGGCATCCTCGAGCCGCGGCTCGATCTCATCGGCCTCCGCGACGCCACAGCCCTCGGCTTCGAGGGCCCCGGCAAGTCCCCCGGCGTCCGGACCGTCCTCGGCAATGCTCACACGCAGCCGGTCCCCAATCCCGGACACCGCGAGCACGCCGTCCATCTCGCGCAGCACTTCGTGCGCTCTACGCTGATCATCAACCCCGACTTCCACGAGGCGAGCGGTGTACCTCTCTGTCAGCTCCTGAGGCGCGCCCATCTCCACGATCTGCCCGTCTGCGATCACGCCGAGGCGATCACAACGTTCCGCCTCGTCGGCGTCAGGGGTCGCCACGACGACCGTGACCTCCTCAGAGGGCATCCCGTAGACGATGCGCCACAGGTCTCGGCGAGAGACCGGATCGACGCCGCGCGTGGGCTCGTCGAGCAGCAGCACTTGCGGGCGGTGGATCAACGCGCAGATCAGCGCGGACTTCTGCTTCATCCCACCCGAGAGATCACCGGCCATCCGTCCGGTGAACTCCGTGAGCCCCGTCGCGGCCAGCAGTTCCTCGAGGCGATCCTCCATCTCCGACATGTCCTGGCAGAAGAGATCGGCGAAGTACTGGATGTTCTCAGCGACGGAGAGATCGTCATGCAGCCCGAAGGCCTGCGGCAGGTAGCCCAGTCGCCTGCGCGCCTCCTCAGGCTCGTCGCGGACACTGACCCCTGCTACCTCAATCTCCCCCGAGTCCGGTTCGAGCAACCCGCAGATCAGGCGCAGCGTCGTGGTCTTGCCCGCGCCATCGGAGCCTGTCAGGCCGAAGATCTCCGCCCGTCCGATCTCAAGTGAAAGATCGTCCACCGCCGTGATCTCTCCGAAGCGCCTGGTCAGGCCCGAGATTCGGACTGCTGGCTCAGCCATCGCGCTCAGTTCGCTTCCCGGCGAGCGCCGGTGTCCGTGAAGATCGTCACATCCGCCGGCATCCCGGGCTTGAGTCGGCCATCGTGGTCATCAGGCCGCACACGAAGCTCGTACACCAGCTTCGTCCGCTCGGCCTCGGTCAGCACGTACTTCGGGGTGAACTCCGCATCCTCCGCGATCCACGTGACGGTCGCGGGAAACTCCCCCTCGTATCCATCGACCTCGACCACCGCCTCCTGCCCCACCTTCACCATCGGCATCTGCGGCTCGGGCACGAAGACCGTCACCCACAGGTCATCAGGCGCGATCACCGTCACCAGGGAGCTTCCCGGTGAAACGACCTCACCCCGGCGCGCGTTGATACTGTCCACGACGCCCCCCGACGACGCCGCCACGACATGCCTGTCAAGCGACACCGATGCCTCACGAGCGGCCGCCTCCGCCCGCTCGGCCTCCCGACCGGCCACGTCGGCCTGCTTGCGAGCCACCCGCGCCTCGCCCTGCCTCCTGCGCGCCGTGTTGAGGGCCGCCTCCGCTTCCTCGACCTGCCGGCGGGCGATGCGAATCTGCTCCTGCGTCGGACCGGCCCGCAGCGCCGACAGCCGTTCACGAGCCGCGTCAAGCTGTCCTTCGGCCTGCGCAACCTGCGCCTCCGCCGCGCGGATGTCCTGCGGCCGCGTCCCCTCCTCCAGCAAAAGAAGCTGCTCCTGCGCCTGCCTCCTCGCCGCCCGCGCCTCGGCGAGGTTCGCCTCGGCCGCCCGGATCGTCTGCTCGCGAGGCCCCTCCAGCGCCCTGTCCAGCGCCGCCTCCGCAGAGCGCACCGACTCGCGTGCTGTCTCCGCCGCGGTCTCCGCCTGCTCCAGCTTGTCCGCCGAGATCACGCCCTCGGAGAAAAGTTCGCGCATCCGGGCCGCGTCCTTCTCCGCCTTCGCGGCCTTCGCACTCGCCGTCCGCAGCGCCGCGCGCGCCTGCTCAATGTCCTGCCGGCGCGTGCCCTCCCTCAATTCATCAAGCTGCGCCACGGCGGCGTTCACCTGCTCATCCGCGCGTTCCACTGCCGCGCGCGCCTGCTCGACCTCCCGCTCGCGCGGGCCCTCGCGGGCCCTGGCAAGCTCCTCGCGCGCAGCGCGCAGCGCGGCCTCGGCCTGCCGCACACCCGCCTCACCCTCGCGAATACTCTCCGGCCGCGTGCCCGCCAGCAGGTCGGCAAGCCGAGCCTCGGCGGTGCCCAGCGTGCGCCGCGCCTGATCCACCTGCGCGGCCAGCACCTCCTCCTGCACCGACGCCGAGACCCGCGCCTGCTCCTCCCCCTCCCGCGCCGCCTCGCTCGCCGCTTCAGCCTGTGACAGGCGCGTTTCACCAAGATCCGTCGAAAGCTCGGCGATCGCGTCCCCCTCCCTGAGCACGTCACCGCGCTCGACCGCCATCCGCATCACGCGGCCGGGCACCTCGCTGCCCACCTCGGTCGTCTCAGCTTCGATGGTGCCGGACAGCATCAGCCGGCCCTCCGGCACCTGATCCTCACGAAGCACAAACCACCACAGCGCGCCGCCACCCGCGATCAGAACGATCGCCAGCCCCGCGATCAGGCGCTTCATCAGTCACGCCCCTCGAGGTCCACGCGCGCGCCACCGCTCACCATGTACGCGCCAGGCTCACCGTCCTCACCGATGCGCATCGCCGCCACGTCTCCATCCGTGCTCAGACCCATCGCGGACACGTCCGTGTCTCCGAGCCGCCACAGTGCGACGACCTCACCCCCATCGACGGCGGCGCGCACCGCGCACGCGTCCTCGGTGATCTCCACCTCGGCATCAGAAGGCGGCTGCTCGCCCGCGCGATGCGGCCGCAGGACCGTCACGAAATGCATCCGCGTCGCGGGCTCCTGAGTCTCCGCGGTCATGTGCCACTGCGTAAGCTGGATCCGCTCTCGCGGCGGCGGATCAAACTCACTCGTCTGCGACACCTCCAGGCCCTCGGGCGCGAGCATATCCACGTGACAGCGCACATCACCGACCTCCACGCTGATGTCGCGCTGACCGCCGATCCGCATCTCCTCGGGCGAGTGCAGCCACCACTCGAACGTCTGCGGCTCGGGCGTGGCAAGCTCGTCGAGGATGATCACCAGGTCGGGCTTCGCAAAGATGATGTGCCGGGTAAACTGATCGACCAGCCCATCCGGGTAGGCGTCCGCGGCCTCGCCCGCGACATAGTCGAACCCATCGGTGGAGTTGAATGCCACGATCTCCCCCTTTGCCCGAGCATCGCGATGAAACTGGCTGGCGCCGCTCACGGTGATGGAGTTCACCGACCGCGTTGACCACATCCACTCTTTGTGATGCGCGCTGCCGTAGAGGTCGCGCCGACCGCTCCTGATCAACAGCGGCTCGCCGTAGGCGTAGAGCAGAAACGCGTTGTTCGCCTCGTACCCGTGACTCTGTGTGCCGAACGGGCTGGACTTGAACTCGATCTGCACGTCATTGCGCGAATCGGTCAGATCTGTGTGCAACAGCGCCAGGCCCGTGCCCCTGAAGAGCTTCGACTTCGGCAGGTCCCCGATGTGCTTCGGCTCCACATCCGGGAGGGCGCCTCGCACAAAGCCGATGTATCCCCCGGTGTATGACGGACCGCCCGCGCGGTTGACCCAGTCCATCCAGTACCCGTTCTGCGCCTGCGTGGCGAAGATCGTCATGATATTGCGCATGTCGGAGGCGGTCTTCAGTCCGGCAAGGTCGCCGAAACCGCCGCGGGGCACGTTCGGCGGCAGCAGATAGACCGCGAAGTCGCCTGCGTTGGAGAAGAAGGGCTTGTCATACGCGTCGATCCCGAGCGCCACGCGCTGGATGTCGGCCCAGAATGTGAACTTCGTGAGATACCCGGACCAGTACGAGCAGCCCTCATGCCAGCCTCCATCCTCATCAGACCAGACCGGATAGACGTTGAAGAAGACGTTCTCAGCGAACCACAGCCACTCCTCAGGCCCCTCGATCTCACCCATGAACGCGATCGCGATCTCGCCAAGGAAATGCCAGGCGCGGTTGGAGTGACTCGCGTAGGGCCGCCACAGGTGCCGGGGGTGCAGGTGGTCGTACATCTCGTCCCCGCGAATCTTCATGACCTCGCGGCACTTCTCCCGCTCCTCCTCCGTCAGAAGATCGTTGATAAAGGTGTACGTGCGCGAGAAGTAGTAGTTGTAAGGCATCCCGGCCTCATCGTTGTAGCGGTAGCCCGTCGCGCCCTTCGGGTCCCACTCAGCGGCGGCCATCAGAAGCTCACGGGCCTTCTGCGCGTAATGCTCGTTCCCGTCGAGCATCCACGTGAATGCCAGCGTGGCCGCCGAATCGAGCACGTCGATCGTGTACGTGCGGTTGCCCCACCAGATCGTCCGCCACTCCTCCGAGCCTCGCGTGACGTCCTCGGGGTAGGTCGGCGGCTCCTCGGTCGGCGGAGGGTCGGCGAGGATACTCTCACATGCGCTCACCAGCCCCTCGTAGCGATCGCGAAGCTCCCCCTGCGCAAGCTCCCGCAGCCGCGGCATCTCCTCGGGCCGCACAAAGAGCCGGGGGTGCTGATCGGGAACCCGTGATAGCAGCTCCTCGCGCTCCGGCATCGGGAACTGCACGGCGCTCTCCCTGAACCCGAACGAGCGCACCTCGCTCCACTCCGACCGGCCCTCGTCAGTCGTGAACGCCACCCGCCAGTGCAGACTCTCCGCGGGCAGCGTGACAGGCGGTCGATGGACCGACATCGCAATGTCGTCGGCCTCATAGACGATGTCTGCGAAGCCTTCGTCACGCGCAACCTGCAGGACATAGCTCTGCGCGCCGTCCTGCGGTCGCCACGAGAAGCCCGGCGGGTTGGTCGCGGAGGGGCTGCCGTCGTCGGGGCGGAAGCCCCATTCCGACGGACCGGCCGGCGTGTCGTCGAACTGCGCCTGTCCGAACGCACTGGAGCACATAAGTATCACCGCTGTCCCGACAATCAATGCGCGAAGCATAATGCTCTCCCCTGTCCGATCGCACTGTCACGCGCGGAATCCACGCTCAG
>JBKHFA010000048.1:0-16096 GCA_046540615.1 Armatimonadota bacterium
TCCGCCTTCGCCCACGCGATGTACGTCGCGGCCGTCCACGAGTAGTCGCGGATGACCGCGATGCCGCCCTCACCGCACTGCCCGCCCTTGCGGTGCAGCCAGAAGGGATGCTTCTCGCGCCTCGGGTCGTAGTACTCGAAGATTCCACCCAGCGGGGCGCCCTGTCCGACGTACCAGTGCTCAAGCGTCTCCATCGAACGCTTCCGCAATTCGGCGGCCACGTCATCGAAGCCGTAGTTCCTCAGGCCCTCCCAGATGAGCAGGTTCACATTCATCCACGACGGCCCGCGCCACATGTCATCATCGTACTGCGGCTCATCGAATGCCACTGTCGGCACCGGCGTCGGCCCCCAGAACTCGCTCTGATCGGTGAGGTGCTCCTCGACCATCCGACGCGCCTGGTCCTCGCTCGGAATCCCCGCGATCATCGGCAGGAAGCACGCCGCGGACTTCATCGTCATCCACTCCGACGGATCATCGCCCGGGCCGCGGTCGAAGTAAAGCCCGATCTCATCATGCCACAGGCGCTCGTTCACCAGCGAGGCCAGGTCGTCGGCGCGCTGCTGCCAGTCGTTGTCCTGGTCGAGTACCTCCCCCATCTTCGCGAGGAACTGCATCTCGCGGACGACCATCGCGTTGATGTCGATGTGATCGTCGATGATCTCGCGATCGAAGCGCGGGGAGTTGTCCCAGCCCGACTCCCCGCAGCGGCAGCGCTCGATGTCGAACTCTTTCATCCACTCCAGCAGCCCGTTGTCGTTGACGTCGCGGTAGTCGAAGAGCCAGTCGATGAAGTCGCCGAGCGGCTCGTAGCACTGCCACAGGAAATGCTCGTCGCCGGTGCGTTCGAAGACCCGCCAGGCGCCCCACGCAAGGATCGGAGGCTGGGTGTGCCGATGCTCCTGCGGCTCCGGGGCGTCGCACAGGTGGATCATCCCGTCCTCCTCCTGCAGTTCGATCACCGCGAGGATCGTGTCCTGCGCCATCTCACCGTCAAGCTCGCGCCAGCCCATCGCATGAAAGGCCGAATCCCAGAGCCACATGTGACGGTGCGGCCAGACGTCGGGCGTAGTCCAGCGCCGGCGGATCTGCCCTTCAGGGGCGCGGGCATTGAGCTTGAGCACCTCGGCGCACTTGCGCCAGGTGCGCTCATCGGAGCCCTCGGGGCAATCAAGCTCGCGGACGAACTCGCTGCGCTGCTCGATCAGAGCGCCGAGGTCGGCGTGGATGGCTTCGGCGGCGCGCTGCGCGGCCTCCTCCGGCGAATCCGCGCTCAACGCAAGGCACCAGCGGATGCCGCCGTCGGTGTCTTCGGCGACCAGTTCGACGAAGCCCGCGTCGGTGTCGGTCGGGCCCTCAAGCTGCACGGTCAGGTCGCCGATGATCTCACCGACGATGGTCCAGCAGTCGGCGAAAGCGAAGCGCAGGTCGCCCGCCCCGTCGGTGGTCTCGACCGAGATGTCAACTGCATCTCCGAGTACGAGGCCGCTCTGCGCCCGCATCTCACCGCCGAAGATGAGGTGCAGATCGGGCCGCAGGTGCAGGACGATCCCGAGGGGGGCGGAGGCGGCGCCGCCAACGAGTGTGTTTGCCCAGTGCGTCGGTCCATCGAGGCCCGAGAAGGTAAAGAGCTTCCCATCGCCCCAGATATCAGGCATAATACTGTCAGACATCAGAAACTGTCCTCTCAGCAGAAGATTGTGAGGTGCAGAAGGACATTCGGCGGCGATGGCGAACCGTCCTCCCATCATTCGCGGAGACAGCGCCGCAGGAGGTTCCGGGCATGGCTCTCATCCAGTTCACCGACAACTACGAGGACCTGAGCACCGATCAGGGCTTTCAGTTCAAGTTCTTCTGCGAGCGGTGCGGCAACGGTTACATGAGCGAGTTCCAGGGCTTTGCCGCGGGGAAGGCGACGGGCTTTCTCCGGGCCATCGGCGGGCTGATAGGGGGCCGCGCGAACCGCGTTGCGGACAGCGCCTACGAGGTGCAGCGAGCTATCGGCGGGGCGGCGCACGACAGGGCGCTGAAGGCCGCGGTGGCCGAAGTGAAGCCGCACTTCCACCAGTGCTCGCGATGTGGCGAGTGGGTCTGCGATGTGTGCTGGAATGTGAGCGTGGGCCTCTGCGAGATGTGCGCTCCCGACACCACCGAGGAGATGGCCGCGATGCAGCAGGGAGCGCGGCTGGATCAGATCCGAGAGCGCGTCGCCGAGACCGACTACTCCTCGCAGATCAACGTCAGCGATGATGCGGTGCTCAGTTGCCCGCATTGCGGCGCGAAGGCCGCCGGCGGCAAGTTCTGCAATGAGTGCGGCAAGCCGCTCAGCGCCGTGTCCGAGTGCGCGAAATGCGGCTCCGAGAATCCCGCGGGCGCGAGATTCTGCTCCGAATGCGGTGAGACGCTTGGCTGAAGCAGCCTCGTTCACAGCGGGCGGCGAGATCGCCACCGGGTCCGGCGCGGCCACCTGCGAATTCAGCGTCGGTCCCACCGGTGTCACCGCGCGTGACGGCGATCACGCGATCGTTCGCTGGCCCGGGCACGAGATCGGCACGGTCGCGCGCGAGGATTACGAGATATTTGTGAGCAACGTCTTCGATGGACAGACGATCACCCTCCGCCGGTTCGGAAGGCGAACCGATGAACTTGAGACAGCGCTACGCGGCGCGAGGGCCGATGCCCTCGCCAGGCTGATGGCGCCTCCCGGAGCGAGCGTGCTGGACGTCTTCGAGGCGGTTGGCGACCGCCCGGGCCTGCTCTACCGGTGCGACGACGGCCTCCGATGGGTCCCGGACGCAGGCGACTGCACCGCACGGTTGTACTCTGAGCTTGGCGTGGCACAGTTCGATTCGGAGAGCTACGAACTCGTCCTCACCGGACCCTTCGGCGAGACGCGCATCGCTGGCCTCAGACGCGTGACGCGCGAACTGGCGTCCGAAACCTCGCGACACATCGGCGAGGCTCGGGAGAGCTTCGCCGCCGCGCTCGAACGCGCGGGGCTGCCGTGGAGAAAGGAGGCGGTCACGGGGGAGATCGCGGCCCACGTCGCCTTTGACGCGAGCGCGGACCGGATCAGGGCGGTCGCTGATTCGGAGATTATCTGCGAGGGGCGCCGGGAATATTGGAGGCTTCTGGTCCAGGCAGAAGCGGTGGAGCGGCTGGTCCTCAGCCCTCTCGAGGATCGTTTGCGCCTCGTCGCGTTGTGCGCGGTCAGCGGTGGCGAGCTTTACGAGGCGCTTTCCGAGACCGATCACGCGAGTTACGTGTTCGAGGATGCGGATGCGGTAGTGCGAGCCTGGACGGAGGTGGGGTTCAGAAGGGAGCCGATCTTCAGCCCATCGGAGCGGGATGCAGCCGCCGCGCTGGCGCGGGTGCTCCCCTCATTGTCTGAGGCACGCGAGGGGCTGCGAGATCGTGTCGTCCACGATGAACCGAACTCGTGGAGCAGGCGTCTTTTTAAGTAGACAGATTGACAAGGAGTTTCACGGACGCACGCGGAACATATATTCAAAGTACGTCTCAGGGAGAAACTGAAGCTGATGATCGATTCGGTCACCGCGATAGGGTTCACCGACAACTACGAGGATCTGAGTGACGAGAACGGCTTTCGCTTCAGATTCTACTGTGAGCGATGTGATGCAGACTACGTGAGTGACCTGGAGCCCTGCCCGCGCCGGGAGGAGAGCGATTTCCTCAAGGTCGTGGGGAAGATCTTCGCGGAGGTCGCCGAGAAAAAGTGCGATCTGACCTCCGACGAAGAGGGCATCCAGCACGACGTGGCCCTCAAGAACGCAATCACGGAGGTGCGAGATCACTTCCACGAGTGTCCGGGCTGCGGAGAGTGGGTGTGTGACGTCTGCTGGAATCGCGCCATGCTCCTCTGTGAGAAGTGCGCGCCCAGCGGTGAGGAGCAGCACGGCGGCTGGTAGTGCGCGAACACCCCGGGGTTGAATCGAGAGGGAGCCTCCGGCCGGAGGCTCCCTCGTTTGCGTGGTGCAGAGCTTACTGCGCGAACGCGACGGCGGGGTCTTCCTCGGGAGCATCCGCCGCGGTCGATGTGGCGCCGAAGCTCGCGAACATGATCTCCGCGATGTCAACGTTGTCGACGAAGTCGCCCCACAGCGGGTCGGTGCCCTTGACGCGGTCCTTGAACATCTCCGCGCCGACACCCCTTGCGAAGAGAGGTACCGGCATGTTCGTGTGAGCGTCGGACTGCCACTCCATCTCAGGAAGCACTCCGAGGCCACGGAACTGCGGCGCGTTCCACTCCTTGTCCCCGTTTGGCCCGCTCAGATGCCCGCACTCGTGATCGGAAGTCACGATCAGCAGCGTCTCGTCCCACGAACTGTTCTGCTCCACCCAGTCGATGACGGCCCTCACCGCGTGGTTGAAGTCGATCTGCTCCTCGATCATGCGGCCCGACTGGTTCGCGTGTGACGCCCAGTCAACGGCGCCGCCCTCGACCATCAGGAAGAGTCCGTCTGACCCGTTGTCGAGAACGTTGAGCGCTCCACGCGTCATCATCTCCAGCGTGGGCACGTTCTCGTTGAACGGAATCTCGAACGCGGCCGCGCTTTCGTCCTCATCCGAGTCGGGATCGACGTCGCGGCTCTGCTGCAGCGTAGTGGCGACACGGGGAACGCCGAGCACTCGTCGGGGCGTCTGGCCGAACTGAAGCTCCTCGAACTGCCGGCGATCCTGGATGAGCGTCCACGGGTCCGGGTCGCCGTCACCATCGGCATCGGCCCCGGCCTTCCCGCGCATGATCTCCAGCCAGGTGTCCAGGCCGCCGACGTACTGGTACTCCCGCTCGCCCTCGACGAGGCGGCCGGTGTTGTCGTACTCGGGATGCCCCGCCCCCATGACCACGTCCACCGGGCTTTCAAGGAGCATCTCCTTCGCGATCTCCTCGTAGTTGTTGCGGCTTTCGTTGTGAGCCACGAAGGTAGCCGGTGTTGCGTGTGAGATCTGCACCGAGGTGACCACGCCGGTTCGGCGCCCGTTCTCCTCGGCCAGCTCCACGATGTTTCGCAGGTTCGACTTGTTGTCATCAAGGCCGATCGCGCCGCGGTAGGTCTTGACACCCGTTGCCAGTGCGGTGCCGGCGGCGGCGGAGTCGGTGTAGCCCTCGTCAACCCGGGCGGGGTCTTCGAAGGCCTCCTCAGGGTTGTATTCGCCTCCTGAGGCGAATGTGGTCACCGCCAGCCGCACCGGGAAGTCGTCGTACTGGCTGGTCGCGCCGGGTCCGCGCTGGTAAAGCTCAGTCGCATCGAGATGGTAGAACCCCATCCCGTCGCTGATCATGATGATGACGTTCTTCGCGTCGATCGTGGGCAGGTCTGCCACGAGCTGGGCGGTCATCGCTTCTCCGGACTCAGAGGACGCACCCCTGCCGTCCATGTCCGCATATCCGGGCACGCTCACCACAGCGAGCAACGTGGTGATGATGACGATCTGGACCGATTTGCTCTTGAGCATGTTCAATCTCCTTCTCGCAGGTATAAGTCTGTCCGGCAGGTCTGTCATCGCAAGCGGCGTGGTATGTGCCACCCTTCGGTGCAGAAGATAGGGCGAGGGCGGAGTCGACTTCGAACGCCGTCGGGGCGTTCGATGCAATAATCGACGGGGCGCGACGGCCCTCTCGACCAGTCCTCGTCCTGGTCTTTTCCGGGCACAGGCGTGGGGACCTGATCACCCGGGAATACCCGGACACACACGAAGTGAGAGCGGATACTGTCGTATGCGGGCGCAGGATCGCCTGACACGACAGAGGCAAGGAGGTCGCTGTCTCACTTCGATTCCACCGCATGGCCGCCCGCGAAAAAAGCAGCCGTCGCGCCACCGCCTCGAGATTTCAAGGTCAGATGCGCTCGGCTGCTCCGGACGGCGAGTCAGCCCCCGTTGAGCGCCCGGTGTGTGGGCCCCGCTTTGGAGCCTGTCCCCGTCACACCGAGCACAGTATAGGCGCTGCACGTTAACCGCACGTTATTGTTTGATTAAGCTCTCGTTAAGTGCCGTTCATAGCACCTCTTACACACCGAGTATATTCGTGACCAAAGCATTTATGCCGGACCGTGTGTGAGAGAAATGCGGCGACTTCTTGAAGAAGGCGTGCGGGACATCGGAGGTGAGCTGAAGCTCGGCATCGACGCCCGATGCTCGCCAGCGCCTCCGCGAAGCGCACCGACTCCTCAGTCCGCGCTCGGCTCGATGTTCTGATTGAGGCGGAAGAGGTTCGATGGATCATACTTCGCCTTGAGCTTCGCGAGGCGCTGGTATTTCCTCCCGAAGGTCGAGTGCATCAAATCCTCGCCCTCCTCAAGCGCGCCCGGGAAGTTGAAGTACATCTCGCCTGTCGTGAATTCCTGCATATCCGCGTAGACCCCGCGTGCCCACTCAACATTCGCGTCGTCATCCTCAGGTTTTTCCCAGTTCGCCTCCGCGTTGACCATGAACGCGGCGCTGCGGCCGGTGAACGCTGCCGACTCCTCCGCAATACGCGCCGCCTCTCCGCCACCCTGCCAGATGTCGATCGTCGAGAAAGGCGATGGCTGCTCCCAACTGCGCTGCACGATCCGCTCGACTGCACCGTCGTCGAGTGACCTGACGGAGCGCGACTTCCAGTAGTAGCGCAGATCGTGGGCGGGGTAGTCTTCATCCAGCGCCGACTGCACCGTCATCCACGGCATCGGTCCGCTCATGTCGACGAGCGGCTCTGTCACTTCCCGCAGCGGCTGCACCTCGCGCTCACCTTCATCGAGCGATCCGGAGTGCACGCCGAAGAACGCGACATAATGTTCGCCATGGGCTTCGGTGGGGAACTCATCATCCTCGGGAATGATGCCTGTGAAGGCGACTGTGCTGATCTCATCCGGGGCGTCCGCCGCCCAGTCGCGGTAGAAGCCGAAGACATCCTCGGCCTGCTCCAGCGGGTGGAATACGAGCACGAACATGACCTCCGGCCCCACCGTGTAGGCCCTGAAGTGCAGCGCTGTCACGACGCCGAAATTCCCGCCTCCGCCACGCAGTCCCCACAGCAGATCGGGGTTCTCATCTTCGCTGCAACGTACGATCTCACCCGCTGCAGTCACGACCTCCGCGCCGATGATGTTGTCGCAGGTGAGCCCGAACCTGCGCCGCAGATGGCCGTGGCCTCCCCCCAGCGCAAGGCCTCCGATGCCCGTCTCCGAGACTACGCCGGAGGGGGTTGCGAGCGCGTAGAGTTGCGCGTTCCGATCGACGTCCCCGAGCGTTGCTCCGCCCTGCGCCCAGATTGTGCTCTCATCGGGATCGACAAGCACGCCGCGCATATGCGAGAGGTCGATCACGATGCCTCCGTCACAGGTGCCGAAGCCGGCGGCATTATGCCCCCCGCCCCGCACCGCCACCAGCAGATCGTGTTCCCGCGCGAATGTCACCGTCTCCACGACATCGGCGGTTCCTGTGCAGCGCGCGATGAGTGCGGGACGGCGGTCGATCATGCCGTTCCACACGAGCCGCGCCTGCTCGTAATCCGGCGAATCGGCCGTCAGCAGCTCCCCTGCGAGTGCTTTTGACAGGCTCTCGATGGCCCTGCCTTCGATGGTCACGTCGTTGCCTGTGCGCCCCGAGGTCTTCAGGTCTGACATTGCATCCACCTCTCCGCTACTCGTGATATCCACGAAGCGTCCTATCCCCGCATGCTCCCGATTCCTCAGATGTGATCGATGCCCTGATACTCCCACGGCGCGAAGGGGATCGCGTGGCCAAGCGCCTCGACGTCGCCGGGGCGCGCGCCGCGGATGGTCACGATCTCCTGCGCCACCAGTGGCGGCAGGTCGAGCCGGCACATCAGCCAGCGCACCGCCTGGTGGTGCTTGAGTTCGAGCGTGATCTCCCGCGCCGGCGAGTCTCCCGGCTCATGCGCGATGAATTCCTCCTGCGGGGTCCACACACGCACGCGCACATTCGCAAGCTCGCTCCGTGGCGTCCAGACCACACTCGCGAGGCCCTCCCAGTCCAGCGGGCAGGCCATGATCATCTCGCCCCGCGGCCCCGGCTCAAAGCCCAGCGCCTCGAAGACCGGGGTGTACGTTCCGCGATCGTGAAGCGGCAGCGTTACGCCTGCTCCGCGTTCGGCCGCCACCGCGCACGCTCCGCGCAGCAGGCGGGTCGCCAGATGCTGGTTGCGGCCGCGGGTCGCAAGCTCCATGATCGCGACCGGTCGGTCCTCGCGCAGAGCGACGATGCAGTGGCCGAGCAGCCTCCCCTCGCGCTCGACGGTGAGTGCCGCGTACTCGGAGCCAAGCTCAACCGCCTCAAGCTGCGTGAACGCGGTCTCGTAGAAGCCGGGGAGGCGATCCTGATAGCCACCGGCGTGCTCATGCGCGGAGCGGAAGGTCGCGGCGAACTGCTCCTCACGCTCGAGGATCTCGGCGGCGGGCATCAGATCACCCGACGGCTCGGCGACCGCGGCGGGCGCGTCATGCCGCCACCTCCGCACGTAGCAGCAGTCGGTCAGGTCGTTCCTGTCGTAGTGGTTGTACGCGGGCGAGCGCTCATCGCCGCGGTAGACCGTCAGCACCTCGACGCGATCGCGCATGAACTGCTTGATGGCGTCCTGGATGCCGGTCCCGATGCCCTGCCCGCGCATCGCCTCATCGACGCAGACGCAGTGCTCGAATGCAACTCGGATGCTCACACCCGGCCGCAGCACGAACTGCCGAGTGTGCAGCGGAATCTCGCCGACGACGCGACCGCCCTGCACAGCTACCCCGGCGGTCACATCATCGCGCGACATCCACCTGCGCATCTCCTCGAAGGGGACCGGCGGGAAGACTGCATCATGCAGCGCATGGAAACTCTCGATGTCATCGGCCTGAAACTCGCTGATTTCGATCTCGTTCATGGCGGCCTCCGAAGTCGTGCTGGGTGGTCATCGTACCCTTCTCCCCGCGACCGCGAATTCCTTGCGGCGCCGGCTGGAGGAGATCGGGAGTTTGCACGGAAATGAGCCGCGCAGACAGAAGGCGTGGAGCCAAGGGGATGATGGGCGTGCTGATCCGCCTCGCGTGGTGCTTGACGGCAATTTTGCTCGCTGCATGTATTGCGGCGGCCGACGACGGAGGTACTGCCATGCTCGGAGAGCCTGTCGAAGTCGATCAGGAAAGCGGCGCGGAGATCTACCTGCTCGGCGCAGACGAGCGGCCCGCCGACAACATCTACGGCGAGCAGCCGTACTCCGATCCGGATTCGCGAAGAATCGCCATCCGCTACTACTCGCACGAAGGTCAGACCGGCGGGATCAGCATCTTTGATCTCTACGACGGTTCGAGTCGCGAAGTCCTCTCCGAGAAGCCGCTCTTCCCGCCCTTTCACGCGTGGGGAGAGTACTTCTACTTCCGCCAGCGCGGGGACGATGGGCAGATGCTGCGTCGCTGCCGCTACGACGCGCCCGGGGAGATCGAGGACGTCGCGCTCCTCCCGCCCGAGCGCGGGAGCTACTCCTACGGAACCGTCTCGCAGGATCACCGCTGGTATGCCGTCGCGGTGAGGCCTGAGGGCGCGGACGGCTCGCGCGTCGATCTGCTGGACATTGAGACCGGCGAGTGGAAAACCCTTCTCGACATGGAGGGCTACCACGCCAAGCACGAGCAGTTCTCGCGCGACGGGCGCAACAGGGTGCTGATTCAGCTTAACAAGCTCCCGGACATCGAAGAAGTCCTGCTGGGCGAGATCGACGTTCCGAGCGGCGAGATGCAACTCTTCCCGGCCGACCGCGAACACACGCTGAGGCCGACCGGCCATGAGACGTGGGTCGGTGAGACAGCCAGCATCTTCTTCTCCACGCGCGAGGATCCTGAGACGGGCGCGAACCTCTACGTCGGCGCGGTCGGTGACGATGGCTCGAAGGTCGTGCCGAATCCGGGTGTCCGCGTCGGCCACGTGGCCGTCTCCGAGTGCGGCCGCTACTGGATCGGCGACACCGGTGAGGAGGGAGTGCCGATCTACATCGGCAGCATTGCGACGGGGAAACACAAGCGTCTCGTCTTCAGCCGCACGGAGTATGACGGCAAGCAGTGGGCGCACGCGCATCCCTACATGACCGCGGACAACAGGTGGCTGATCTTCGCCGCGCGACGCGACGGTGGCCACCCGCAGGTCTACGGCGCCCGGATCCCGGAGGGCTGGCTGGAGAGTCTGGACGAGTGAGGCGTTTGTCGCACGGCCTGCCTTTGCCGCCGCCCGACCGGCCCGTCGTTATTGCATCTCTGCCAGGCCCGGCTTCACGAAGAGCGCTGGGAGCAGTTTGGCCGACACTTCCCGGAGGATCGACGCAACGACGGGCCGGTCAGGCGATTGCGTTGGCCCGTAAACGACGCGGGCCAACGCAACCCCTTCGGGGCCGGCCCCTTCTGACGGCATTCGGCGCCCCTTGCCTTCCTCTCGGCCCCCGTGTATCATCCCCCACATTGACGCGCCACCCGGCCGCGCGTTCGCGCGGGCGATTGTCGACCGGCAGTTGAGGCGTGATGGCGACCGAACCACCGCCGCAGACATCACAGCCGAGCCCATGCGAGGAGTTCGAGGCGCCGCCCGACCCGCACTGGAAGCGCACGGTGTGGACCGTCTGGCTTGCGCATCTGCTTGCGGCGGAGGGGTTCTCCTTCGTTATGCCCTTCCTCCCCTTCTTCGTCCGAGACCTTGGCGTCACGGACGAGGGGCTCGTCGCCACCTGGGCGGGGGTGGCGATGTTCGCGGCGGGCATCAGCCTGACTATCTTCCAGCCGATCTGGGGCGCCCTCGCCGACCGCTACGGCCGCAAGCTCATGCTCCAGCGGGCGATGTTCGGCGGCGCGGTCATGATCGCCATCATGGGCCTGTCGCAGACCGTCTGGCAACTCGTCGTCTTCCGCTTCATCCAGGGCGCGCTGACCGGCACCGGGGCCGCCTGCAACACTCTCGTGGCCTCCGTGACGCCCCGCAAGCATCTCGGCTTCTCGATGGGGCTGCTGCAGACCGCGATCATCGTCGGCAACGCCCTCGGCCCGTGGCTCGGTGGAATCGCCGCCGACAGTTGGGGCTACCGCGTGCCCTTCTACATCTGCGGAGGGCTCTGGGCGGTCGCCGGGTTCGTGGTGCTCTTCGGAGCGCGCGAGAACTTCATTCCGCCGTCACAGTGCGCCAACGGCAATCACGGCCTGCGCCAGGTATTCGGCACCGGCGGGATGACGGCGTTGCTCGCGGCGTTCTTTCTGTCGGCTTTCGCGGTCACGTTCGTTGCCCCGATCTTTCCGCTTTTCGTGGAGGCGGTGGCGGACACCGCTCGCGCGGCCACGGTCACCGGCCAGATCATGGGCGTCGGCGGGCTCGCCGCGGGGATTGCCTGCATCGTCGTCGGCAGGCTGGCGGATCACCTTGGGCATCGCCGCGTGTTGATCATCAGCAGCGCGGGTTCCGCCGTCTTCGGCGGTCTGCACGCGATCGTGCAGACGGTCGGGCAGCTTTTCGGTCTGCGCATCGGCTGGGGGCTGGTTTCCGGGGGCGCGCGGCCCGCGATGAGCGCGATGATCGGCGCCCATGTCTCATCCGACACCTACGGTCGCGCGTTCGGCATCACGACCTCCGCGATGTGCCTCGGCTTCGCGCTGGGGCCGCTGGTCGGTGGGCTGATGGCCTCGGCGATGGGGCTGCGCTGGCCCTTCGTGGTGATGGGGGTGCTGCAACTCGTATGCGCCGGGCTGATCGCGCTTTATGTCCGCCCGAAGGCGCGCGCGCAGGCCACCGAGGAGCCGCTGGCGGCGGAGTAGGGCATTTGCATTCGGAAGCGGGCGGCGCGCGTGCGGGTCCCTTCGCCCTGCCGCGTCCCCCTGTGACCAACTCGAAAGGGCTGCGGTCTGTCGCGGGAGGGGCCGCTTCGCGCCTGCCCGGGCGGGATCAGTTTCCGCGTCGGCCCGCTGCTCTCATCCACTCGCGTCCGCGTCAGGCGCGCGCACAGGCGGCGGGCGCGGCATCAGTACCCCAGCCCGGTCTGCGACAGAGAGTCGGTCCGCACGACGCCATCGTTGACCGTGAAGAGGTCTCTGTGCTTCTCGCGAAGCTCCGGCGCGGCCCACGGCAGGTACTGGCGCGAGTTGTACTCGAAGCCCATCAGCGTGTCGATGCGCGCGGCAAGGCCCGCCGAGTGAATCAGCGACAGGCCCGGATTCGTCAGGTCCTGCACCGTCACCACCATCTCATGCTCGTTCGCATACGCCACGTAGAGCAGCGATGACGAGTGACCCTTGCATGTCTTGAGCCCCACGCCCGACCAGCCAAGCTCCTCCGCGAGCTTGAGCATCTCGACGTCCTTGACGCCCTCATCGACCACGGTCGGCTTGTACTTCGAGACTTCGCTCATGTCGAAACGATGGTCGTCGAGGTCGCGCTCGGTGGGCTGCTCGAAGTAGAGCAGCGCCTCGTATGCCATCGGCGAGGCTTCCTTGAGCTTCTGCGCGTACTCAATGACCGTCTCAGGCGACTCGTTCTGCTCGTTCGAGTCGGTGGAGAGATAGAAGCGATCCGCGCCCATCTTCGCGCGGTTTTCGTCGATGACCTCAGCGACCTCAACCGTGCGCGCCACGTCCGCGTCGATGTCTTGACCGGAGAGCTTGACCTTGAAGCAGAAGATCCCGTCGCGCTCTATCCACTGATCGAGGCTCACGGGCAGGCCGTCGTCGGGGTCGTCCTCGGTGATCTCGTCCTCGCGCAGCTTGTCCACGCCGCCGACGAGGTGGAAGACCGGCATCGACGGCTGATAGCTGGGATTGATGTAATCCGCAACGTACTTCCCTTCGAACTCGTCGCCGAGCCACGTGGAGAGGTCGTGCTCGCAGAATTCCGGGCCGTAGCCGTCGTACGAGCAGATCGCGTTGACGTCGCCGAACGCGTCATGCAGGGCGGCGTCGCAGGGGGATGCGGAGACCAGCGCGCCCAGCAGCGGCATCGGCGTGGCGGCCTCCATGTCCGCGCTGACCTCATCGGCGATGCGGCCAAGCTCGGGCTTGAGTTCGAGGTAAAGGTCCAGCGGATGTCCGAAGCGCGCGTTCTCCATCAGCAGCGCGCAGAAGCGTCGCGCGACCTCGCGCATGGCCTCGTCGCGGTCCTCGTGAGACATCTCCGCGGAGGGGTAGCCCCAGATGTCGGACAGCAGAATATTCCCGAGGCCCTCGGCGGTGTCGCCGGCGCGATTCTCGACGGTGGCCCTCACGGTCAGCGACGTGATGGCCTCGATGATTCCGGTTCCGAATTTCAGCGGGGTGCGGAACTGCTCGTCATCGAAGATCGGCTCGATGTCAACAAGCTTGATATCAGTATCCACGTGCGGCTCATCCTCTCACGGTGTGTCGGTGGCGTGTGCGGCTGTCGTAGATTTCGCGACCGGGAGGGCGGGACCTGCGAACGACTGCGAACGACTGCGAACGACTGCGAACGACTGCGAACGACTGCAAACGGCTGCAAACGGCTGCAAACGACTGCAAACGACTGCAAACGACTGCAAACGGCTGCAAACGGCTGCAAACGGCTGCAAACGGCTGCGAACGACAAACGACCGCAGGCAGGAATGCCTGCGCCACAAACGACGTGACCGCATGTCCCTGAACCTCCGTTCGCTGTTTGTCGTTTGCTGTCCGCTGCCGTTCAATCCAGCCGCACGATCGAAAGGTCGTCGATGTACACCTTCCCGTCCGGGTCCCAGCCATCGACCAGCGGGAGGAACATCACGTTCGCAACGTCCTTGCCGCCGACTCGCGCGGGAATCTCACCCGCCGCGGCGATCGGCTGCCAGCGGCCCTTCGCCGGGATGATCTCGCTGCTGATGCCGCCCGCAAGATTACTGCCGCTCTCATCGCGCGGCGTCGCCATCACGGCCACCGTGCCGATTCTCTCGACGTCCTCGGGCACGTACACGAATGCGGTCATCGCGTACTTGCCGGGTTCGAGCGTGAGTATCTGCGTGGGCCCGCCGCGCTTCATGCCATCGAAGCAGAGGGATGCCTCTCCCGTGTGCGCGACGTCGGTGCTGCGGTAGTTTTCGCCGATGCCGAACTTCACCCACGGGTTCCAGCCGGTGGGCCAGTCGTCGCCCTCTTCGAACGACGCGTTGACGTTCAGTGGCTCAGCCTCACCGGTCGCGACCCGCAAAAGAAGCTCCGCGTTCTGCCGCACCATCTCAAACTCCGAGTTCTCCGCGATTTCCGCCACTCGATTCCGCACCGCGTCGCTCTCGCGAACCCACTCGTAAAGCTGCCACATGCGGTCGGTGCCCCAGCCGGAGCCGGTGGTGGCGGCGTAGCGCGTCGGCGGCAGCGGATGCACCAGCACCGGATCGTCCTCGAACTCGCGCGCCAGCCGCAGCCGCTTCTGCGCGTAGGCCACCGGTGCGAAATTGCTCTCAAGCTCCTCCAGCGCCTCTTCTTCAGTCTCCGCCGCCGCCGCGACGTCCTCGGTGCGAGGGTATGCCAGCGCGGAGGCCTCGTAGTACTCGAATGCCCGCAGGAGCAACTCGCCCCTGGCCCGCTGCCTGTCGGTGCGCGCGTTCGCGACGGCCTCCTCGAGCCACGTGCGGCATTGCGCGATCTCCTCGGGCGTCACGTCCGCAAGGTAGGTGGGGGTGTTGAAGCGCAGGTACTGGCCGCCCTCGCTGAACCACGTCGAATCAAGAATGCGCTCCGTCCAGAACTGCTCCCAGAATTCGTAGTAACTGCGCAACGCATCAGCCGAGTCCGGGCCGCAGGTGCGCTCGAACCACTCATCGAGCAGCGCATCCACGTCGGCGTCAGGATTCCAATTGAGCGCGAGGTAGATGTAAAGCTTCGGGCCCTCGCCGAAGTTCGGGTAGGCCTCGGCATAAAGCGCCTGCACGCCCTGCTCGTGACCCCAACGGAGATACTCGGCCATCTTATGCGGGTAGTAGCGCGGGAGCGCGTAGGGGCTGCCGTAGATGTAGTCGTACCACCCGATGGTGTCGGCTACCTCCGCCCAGTCACGGGTAAGCTGCTTGCCGTGCTCCTCGATCTCGGGGTGAATCCACTTCATCCGGTCGTACGTCATGTAGGGGATGATCCGCGGATGGAGCGTGATCCCGTCCGGCGGTTCGACCACGTTGTTGTATGCGAGGAGGCCGAAGTACTTGTCGGGATGGTGCTCCAGCACGCCCTCGACGACCTCGTTGCACCACTCGTAGTAGAGATCGGAGTAGTCAACGTTGCCGAGGAAGTTCTCTTCGCCGCTGATCTTCGCCATGCAGTCCTCGCACTGGCAGAAGTTGCGGTTGTCATTGATCCCGAGCGAGTACGATGTGCGCGACGGGTCCTCATCGAAGTACTGTGTGATGTTGCGGATTGCCTCGTCCACGATGCCCTCGGCGGTGAAGCAGGGCTGCCAGCCCTCCTCGCGCGTGGGGACGTAGCGCTCACCGTCGATGATCGGGAAGAAGTGGGGGTGCGAGTCTTTGTATGTCTCCCAGTGGAAGAGCCGCCGCAGGTTGTGATGGAACTGGACCGTCCCGTGCATGCGGTGACGTATCGCCCACTGAGGCTGCGCGCCGCGAAGGCCGCTCATGAGCCGGGAGATGAACACGGGTTCATCGCTGACGGCCTCGTCGGGAATCGTGATGGTGGCCTGCGATGGCACGTCGCGCCCGTGCTCGCCGGGAAGTAGCCAGCGGACGCCGAGAAAGCGCTCGAGGAACTCGTAGACTCCGAACTCGGTGCCCCGGTCGGTCGGGCCGAGGATAACCATGGTCTGCGCATCAGGGAACTCGATGACGAAGCCGTCGCCGCCGAGGTCGCCGAGGTCGATCGCTTCGCCGACGCCGGGTGTGCGCCCGACGTGGATCGCGACCATGTCCTCGGGCGCCTGATCGACGAGCGGCAGTTCGGCTCCGCTCGCGCGAGTGATGAGCGCGCGCATCTCGTCCACGGCCTCCGCAAGCTGCTCGGAGGCATCAGGCTGCAGCACGATCGCCGCCCGTGCCTCGCCCTCATCGACGATGGTGATCGGCGCGGCAAGGGCGGCGGTGGTCGCGGCAAAAAACGCCAGGGCTGTCAGCGTTCTCATCTCCGTCCTCCTCTGC
>JBKHFA010000049.1:0-15672 GCA_046540615.1 Armatimonadota bacterium
GCGGGGTTTCTGCCTACCAGTCTGCATGGGAGTGCTGACCGTGATGCGACCGGCGATGCTGGCAGTCGCAGTGATGGTGGCGATCGGTGGAGCAGCCGCCGCGGACACGCAGTCATCGAGCGTCTTTGAGGCGGACGCGTGGTCGGGGCCTGAAAGCAGCGTCGATGCCTACGTGCTGGCCCGCCTCGAGCAGGAGGGCATCGAGCCCGCGAATCCGTGCTCCGACGAAGTCTTCGTTCGCCGGGTCTACCTCGACCTGATCGGCACACTGCCCGAGCCCTCCGAGGTCCGCGACTTTCTGCAGGATGACCGGCCCGACAGGCGCTCGCGCCTGATCGATCGGCTCATGGAGCGCGAGGAGTTCGCGGACTACTGGGCGCTCAAGTGGTGCGACCTTCTGCGCGTGAAGGCCGAGTTCCCCGTCAACCTCTGGCCCAACGGCGTGCAGTGCTACCATCGCTGGATCCGCGATGCGGTGAAAAGCAACGTCCCTTACGACGAGTTCGCGCGCGCCCTGCTCACCTCGAGCGGCAGTAACTTCCGCGTCGGCCCCGTGAATTTCTACCGCGGCACGCAGAATCGCGAGCCCGAGGGCCTCGCCGAAGCCGTCGCGCTCACGTTCATGGGTTCGCGCGCGGCGACATGGCCCGACGAGCAGCGCGACGCGATGGCCGCGTTCTTCTCACGCGTGGCGTTCAAGCCGACCGATGAGTGGAAAGAGGAGATCGTCATCCTCGACCCTGCGGCGACGGGGCCGCTGCAGGCGACCTTCCCCGACGACAGCACCGTCACGATCGCGGAGGGCGAGGACCCGCGCGACGTGTTCGCCGACTGGCTGATCTCCCCGGAGAACCCGTGGTTCGCGCGCGCCATCGCGAACCGCGCGTGGTCGTGGCTGATGGGGCGCGGAATCATCCACGAGCCCGATGACATCGGGCCTGACAATCCTCCGGTCAACCCCGAGCTTCTGAGTTACCTCGAGGAGGAACTGATCGCCGCCGACTGGGACCTGCGCCACCTCTTCCGACTGATCACGAACTCCCGCACCTACCAGCAGTCGCCGATCCCGCAGGCCGCGCCTGAGGAGGCGGAGCGCCTTTTCGCCTGCTATCCGGTGCGGCGGCTCGATGCCGAGGTGCTGCTCGACGCGCTCGACTGGATCGGGGGCACCGGGCAGACCTATCAGAGCCCGATCCCCGAGCCTTTCACGTGGATCCCCGAGGAGCAGCGCGCGATCGCGCTGGCGGACGGCAGCATCACGAGCACATTCCTGCAGATGTTCGGTCGGCCGCCGCGTGACACGGGGTTCGAGTCGGAGAGAAGCACCGACATAAGCGACGCACAACGGCTCTACCTTCTGAACTCAACCGACATCTACCGCCGGATCAACGACAGCATCATGCTGCGCCGGATTGCGATCGATGCACGGGGCGACCGGGCTGAGTTGATCCGGGGAATATACATGACTTTGCTGTCACGTGAGCCGACGCCGGACGAACTGGCGGCCGCGGGGGAGTACTGGGCGAATCCTGGTTTGAACTCCGACCAGGCGGCGACGGACCTTGCATGGGCGCTGATCAACAGCATGGAGTTTTTGTACCGCCACTGAGCGGGGAGTGAGGGCGTGGGCGCGATGAGTGAGCGAAGATCGGGCGATGGGATGACGCGGCGGGACGCGATCAAGTGGATGGTGTGGGGCGCGGCGGGGCTGGCGTTCGCCGACCGGATTCCGGCGTTCGCGCAGTCCTCGCGCGCCGATGCGCGGGCGAAGGCCGTCATTCAGATCTGGATGTGGGGCGGCCCGCCTCACACAGACACCTTCGACCCCAAGCCCGACGCCGGCCCTGACTTCACCGGCCCGCTCGACGGGGTGCTGGAGACGAACGTCCCCGGAATCCAGGTGGGCGAGTTGCTGCCCCAGCTTGCGCAGCAGGCGGATAAGTACTCCATCATCCGCAGCATGACCCACGGGATCAACGGCCACGAGACCGCCGCGTATATCACACAGACCGGCCGGCCGCCCGGGGGAAGGCTCGTCTACCCGTCGCTGGGCGCTGTGGTCTCGAAGTTCAGGGGCTACGACGGCGGATACACGGGGCTCGTCCCGCCCTACGTGGTGCTCACCCAGCCCCAGGGCCGCTTCGACGAGGCAGGCTTCCTCGGGCCGGGTTACAAGCCCTTCGCCACCGGCGGCGATCCGAACGCGTCGCGCTTTGCGGTCGAGGGCGTTGTCTCCGGCGCGATCAGCGACGAGCGTCAGGAGCACCGGCGGGATTTGCTGCACACGCTCGATGCGCTCCGGCCGGCGCTGACCGAGCACCCGGAGGTGGCGGAGCTTGGGAAGGCCGAGGACAGGGCGTACGAGATGATCCTCGGCGACGCCGGCAAGCTCTTCGATCTCTCCACCGACGACGCCGAACTTCGCAAGCGCTACGGTCGCAACACCTTCGGGCAGTCGTGCCTGATGGCGCGGAGGCTGGTGGGGGCCGGGGTTCCCTTCGTTACGATCAACTACGGCGGCTGGGACACGCACAAGGCGCACTTCGAGACCGTCCGCTGGAAGCTGCCGGAGATGGATGCCGCGATGGCGACGCTGCTGGAGGACCTCGACGACCACGGGCTGCTCGACAGCACGATCGTGTGGTGGAGCGGGGAGTTCGGCCGCACACCGAGGATCGACTGGGAGCCTCCGTGGAACGGCGGCCGCCATCACTTCGGCCAGTGCTTCTCCGCGGTCGTGGCGGGGGGCGGATTCAAGGGCGGGCAGGTGGTCGGAGCCTCCGACGAAACCGGCGAGAACGTCGCGGAGCGGCCGGTCTACCCGACCGACCTGCTCGGCAGCATCTGCGAACTGATGGGCATCGACCCGGATGGCCCGATGCCGAACTCGCGCGGGCTGGAGCTTGAGGTCATGCCGAAGGACGAACGATCAAGCGGGCGCCTGACGGAGATCATGTGAGGGCGAGGGCGTGGCGATGAAGCGGTGTAACATGGCAGTCGCGAGCGCGTGTGCGGTGGCGCTGATGGCCGCGCTGGCCGGGCCGGCGCTTGCGGCGCCGTCCGTCGGCTACGCGTACCCGGCGGGCGGGCAGCAGGGGACGACCGTCACCGTCGAGGTCGGCGGCCAGTCGCTCGGCAGCGTTGATGGCGCGCGCATCTCCGGCGACGGGGTCGGCGCGTCGGTGGTCGAGCACGTGCGCGCGCTCAACAACCAGGAGCTTCGCGACACAGAGCGCTTTTTGCGCGACATCGTCAAGCGCCGCTGGGTGGCGAGCGTGATGGACGACTCCGGCGGCATCTACGAGGACACGCTCCCCGATCATCCGTGGCTGCGCGACCTCGATGAGAAGACGCCTGAGGAGCTGGCGCGACTGCGAATGCGCCTCTTCGACCCGAAGCAGCAGCCGAACGACCAGATCGCGGAGAAGGTCGTGCTCGAGGTGCGGATCGCGCCCGAGGCCGCGCCCGGAGACCGGGAGCTTCGTCTCGTCTCGCCCGATGGTGTGAGCAATCCGATCTGCTTTCAGGTGGGTGTGCTCCCTGAGCTGCGGGAGGTGCAGTTCGCGGGAGGCCCGTCGGCGCAGGTGGTCGAGCCGCCGGCGATGCTCAACGGGCAGATCACCCCCGGCGAGGTCGATCGTATCCGCCTGCGCGCCCGCGAGGGCCAGCGGCTGGTCATACGCCTGCACGCGCGACGCCTTATCCCCTACCTCGCCGACGCCGTGCCCGGCTGGTTCCAGGCGACGCTGGCGCTTTATGACGCGGACGGCGAGGAAGTCGCGTACAACGATGACTTCCGCTTCGATCCCGACCCGGCCCTGCTGGTGGAGATCCCCGCCGATGGCATCTACGAGCTTGAGGTGCGTGACGCGATCTACCGGGGGCGCGACGACTTCGTCTACCGCATTGCGGTGGGCGAGTTGCCCTTCGTGACGAGCGCTTTCCCGCTCGGAGGGCAGGCGGGCGCGGAGACCGTGGCCTCGATCGACGGCTGGAACCTGCCGACGCGCGCCCTGGAGCTTGACACCGCGCCGGGCGACGACGCCCTCCGCGAAGCCATGTTCGGCGCAGACGAGGGCCTGCTGAGCGAGGTCCGCTACGCCGTGGACACGCTGCCTGAGATCACCGAGACCGAGCCCAACGACTCGGTGAGCGGCGCACAGGAGATCGAATTCCCGGCGGTCGTGAACGCGCGCATCGACCGCCCCGGCGACGAGGACGTGTTCACCTTCGAGGGCCGCGCCGGTGACGAGATCGTCGCCGAAGTGTGGGCGCGGCGGCTCAACTCACCGCTTGACTCGGTGCTGCGCCTGCTCGGGCCGGACGACGCCACCGTGGAACTCAATGACGATCACAAGGATCCGACGCACGGTCTCCTCACCCATCACGCGGACTCGCTTGTGCAGGCCGAACTGCCGGAGGATGGCGTGTACGCGCTGAGTGTCACAGACGCGCGGCGGTTCGGCGGGGAAGCGTACGCCTACCGGCTGCAGATCAGGCAGCCGCGGCCGGATTTTGCGCTGCGGCTGGCGCCCTCGGCGATCAATGTGCCCGCCGGTCGGTCGGCGACGGTGGAAATCCACGCGCTGCGCTCCGAGGGGTTCGACGGAGAGATCAAGCTTGCGCTGACGGACGCGCCGGAGGGATTCGCGCTGGATGCTCCAACCATCGCCGCAGATGAGGGGAAGGTCGAGGCGACTCTGACCGCCCCGCGTGGCGCCTCCCGACAGGTGACGCCGATCGCGGTCGAGGGGCGCGCGACGATCGGCGGGGAGATGGTCGCTCGACCGGCTGTGCCCGCCGAGGACATGATGCAGGCGTTCCTGTGGCGGTTCCTCGTGCCGCGGGAGGAACTGCTGGTGGCGGTGACAGGCGAGCGGCCGGTGCCCGCGGTCTGGCGGCCGCTGGTCCCGGGAGCGCGGCTGATCGATGACGGACCCGTCCGCATCCGGCTCGGCGCGACCGCGCAGGTCGGCCTGACAGCGCCGGACACCGCGGAGATCCCGCTCGACGCCCTGGAGTTCCGCGTCATCAACTCCCCGCGCGGTGTGACGTTCCATGGAGCGAGCGTGACCGCCGACAGTCTCACGTTGACGTTGAAGGCGGACGCGAACATCGCGGCCCTCGGCGACACGGGCAACGCGATCGTCGAGGCATATCACGAGCCGGAGACCGGCGCCGACCGGGTGTCTCTCGGGGTGCTGCCGGCGATTGCGTACGAGATCGTTCGGCCATGAGCGCAGGAAGGGCGACAGGCATGAGCAGAGTTCAGACGGTCACGCTGATGATGATCACCGCGCTCCTTGCGCTGACGGGCCCTGCGTTCGCGCAGGGAGAGATCACCGCGACACTGCAGCCGTCAGGCCTGATCGAGGTCGGCGATGACGCGGGCATCCTCGCGACCATCGAACTGAACGCGCACGGTCCGGGCTGGCAGCATGCGCCGCAGGACTCGGTGACCGGCGAGGTGCGCGCGCTGCCCGATGAGGATGGCGCGGAGGTGACCGGCGCGCTCGCGATCCCCAACACCGACGGCGGGGCGCTGGAGTTCATCGAGACTGTCAGGCCGCTGCCGCAGGGCCTGCGCCTGGAGTACGACGTGTCGGTGACGCAGGCGATGCGGCTGAGCGGCCTGCAGTTCACGGTCAACCTGCCGGTCGCGCGCTTCGGCGGCGATGAGGTGATCATCCGCCAGCCGACCGGCGACCCGAAGATCGCGGGGCTGCCGGCCGAGCAAGGGGACACCTGGGCGCAACTGTGGCGAGGCGACGGCTCGACCATCGAAGTGGCTGGCGACACCGACAGGGCGATCACCGTGCAACTGCGCGCGGCCACCGACGTGGTGCTGCAGGACCTCCGCCAGTGGGATCAGGAGAGCTTCGAGGTCCGCTTCCCCGCGATCATGGAGGACCCGGGCCGCGAGATGTCCGAAGACGATCGCTTCCATCTCGACGTCACGATCACGTTCGCGGGGCCGCTGACGCTGGTGATGCCCTGAGCCGGCATCAGGGAACGCGCACGGGCACCCTGTCCCCGATGCGCGCGGATTCCACCGCGGCCTCGATGAACGCGACGATCTCCAGCGTCTCGCGGATGTCGATCGGCGGCTCGCCGGTCTCGAACATCTCGATGACACGCTTGAGCAGTTCGCGGTAGATGAACTGCTCGCTGACCATCTGCTGACGGCTGTCGTCGGCGCCGGTCACCCGGAAGCCGAAGCCGCCGGAGCCGCGGAGCACACCCCGCACCGAGCCGAGCCGACCGTCATTCCATCTCCCGGAAACAAGCGCGCCGAACTCCGTCTCCACGGAGTGCACCATCTCGCAGCCCGTCCCCATCAGCGTGAAGAGTATCTCCACGCCGTGCATGCCGTAGTAAAACATGCCTGGCACGCCCTCGCAGTTCGTCCGCGACGGTGTGAGCGCGTCCGCGCCGACGACCTCACCCACCACGCCGCCCTCGGTGATCTCCACCACCTCCGGCGCGTAGCGCAGTGAGGACGCGGAGCAGACCGGCGCGCCGCGCTCGTCCGCAAGCTCCGCCAGCGCCGCGGCCTCGCGCAGCGAGCAGGTCATCGGCTTGTCGATGAAGGTCGGCAGGCCCTGCTCGATGGCACGCCGCGCCGGCTCGTAGTGCCGACGGCCGTCGTCGGAGCCGATGATGACCGCGTCCACCATCTCCAGCAGCGCCTCCGGCGAGTCCACCATCTCCACGCCGCAGTCGATCAGGTCCTGAGTGTACTGCTCGTTCTTCGCGTCGGCGTCCACCACCGCCGGTGAGCAGCCCGGGTACGCGGCCACCACCGTGGCCCCCTCAATCCACTGCTCCTCCTCAATGCCGACGTGGTTGATGCGCCGCGTGAATGCAGGCGCATGCGAACTGTCAAGGTCGATGATGCCGATCCTGATCATCGCGCTTCCTCCGTGTCACTGCCAGATTCGCTGTCGCTCCCGGGTCTCACCGGTCCAGTCAACGAGTATTCCGAGATGCTCCTCAGGCTCGTTGAGCATCGCTTCGTAGGCCCACCGCATGTCCTCGACACTGGCGGGTATCACGTCGCTGATGATCTCATCGACCATGAACACGCCTGTGTCCATCATCCGGTGCATCAGCTTCAGCCACCACTGCTCCTGCGGCAGGCCGATGATGCGTCGGCGCTTGAAGTTGCCGAAGAAGATCGGAGCCGGCTCGGAGTAAAGCGAGACGAGCAGCACGTCGCCGCCGGCGGAGAGTTCGAAGAGCCGCTCCGGCACGTTCGGGTTCCCGGTCGCCTCGATGACGATGTCAAATCCCGCCGGGTACTTGCGCCCAAGCTCGTCCACCATCTCCCTGCCGCCCGCCTCGGTGTGTGTCGCGCCGAGGCGCGCCGCGATCTCCCGCCGCCGCTCGATCATGTCCACCGCCACGATCTGCCGCGCGCCCGCCAGCGCCAGCGCCCGCGTGCACCCCAGCCCGAGGATCCCCTGGCCGACCACCAGCGCGGTGCTGCCCGGCCCGCACTTGCCCTCCATCATCGCCGCGAAGCCGAGGTGGCCGAAGATGGCGAATGCGAGATGGCGCGGGTGCTGCGATGCGTGTGTCAAATGATGGATGTGCGCCTCCGGAATGACGGTGAACTCCACGTCGCTGCCGTTGCAGTGGCGGTAGGCGGTCGTCGGGCGATTCTGACACCGCACATGCACGATGTCGCCCTCCGCGAAGCCGCGATCGCGAACGCTCCCACCGACCTCCACCACCCGGCCGACGTTCAGGTAGCCGGGGATGTAAGGATAATCCGCCATCCCGGGTTGCGTCCCGAGGTAGCGCAGGAGGTATGTCCCAGGGCTGATCGCCGTGTACATGGTCCGGCAGAGGATCTCATCATCCTCGATCCTCGGGCGCTCGGCCTCGATCAGATCGATGGACTTCGGCCCGGTCAGCACGAATGTCTTCACGGTGCCTCACCTCGTCAGAAAACCCTTCGCCACTCGTTTGCTACTCAAGCAGCCGCAGTCGCTCCACGCTTCCGTCCGCCCGGCCCACCACGATCTGACGACCGCCCGCGTCACCCGTGATGACGAGTCCGACCACGTCGGCCGGATGACCTTCGGCCACCGCCAGCGTCTCCCCCGTGCCTGACACCACCCGCACCTTCCCCGCGTTGGTGCCCACGACCGCCTCGGTCATGCCGTCGCCGGTGAGGTCAGCCGCTGCAAGCGCCGTGATCGGCTCCCGCATGTTCACGCGCCACGCCACCCGCAGCCGCAGTCCGGCGTCGGCCTCGCGATGGTAAAGCCCCCGCAGATCGCCCATGTCGTTCGTGGCGAAGATCAGCGGATCGTGCTCAGCAGAGACGCCCGCCGCGAAGTGCAGCACACTGCCCATGTTCAGGTGGCCGGAGTACCTCGTCGCGTCATACTCGAAGGTCAGCACGCCGCCGTCGTATCCGACCACGACATCGCCCCGCCCGTCCGCGTCGATGTCAACGCCGAGGTTCGCCGCCGGCGCGCCGTGGTCAATGTGCGGTGAGGCAAACTGATCGCGCTCGGGCATCAGCGGCCTGCCCTCGGCATCGAGCGTGCGCGTGCCGGAGTAGCCGTCCACGTAGGACATGATGACCTCGAGTTTCCCATCGCCGGTGAGATCGCTGACCGAGACGTACTCGCCGTCCGTCCGCCACATGTCGCGCCAGTACGCGTAGTAATCCCGCCACGCCTCGCTGCCATCCGCATTGAGGCAGTGCAGGAAGGGCCCCACCGCGAGGACCTCGATGCTGCCATCCTGGTCGAGGTCGCCGGTGGCGAACATCTTTGCATGCGTGTACGAAGCCCGGTCAGAGGGCCTCACATCAAACTGCCAGAGCACATTGCCCTCGTGCAGCGCCGTCACCCGGCCGTCCTCGGAGCCCACGACAACCTCGTCCGTCCCCTCCCCGTCGAGATCGACGCCGGTGACGGCCGTGATCGGCGCCTCCGCTTTCCACCGCCAGAGCGGCTCGTTGTCCGCGTCAAGCACCACGACCTCCCCGTCCGTCAACCCGGCCACCACGCCCGCGTCGGCCGGCGCCAGCGCCACGACCGGCGCGTCAAACCGGGCGCTCGCCAGCGATTCGACGCCCTCGAAGCTCGGCTCGCGGCCGTCCTGCACGAGACGCGCGTGCTTTGCCTCGAACGCCGCCGGCATCATCGCGCCCGTGTTCGCCTCGAACGCCCCCCGCACACCTGTGACGTCGAGATCCGTCACCGCGTCCGCACTGAGTTGCACCTCGGCTCCACGCCAGACGATCGTCGCAGGCTCGCTGCCATCCGCAAGCCGCGCCTCGCCGGACACGAGATCGACGCTGACCGACACCGGCCGCTCGCCTGCGAAGAGCACCTCTTCGCCGATGCTCAGCAGGGTCGCCTCCGTCACCGTGATCGCGTCCGTGCCGATGATCGCCTGCTGCCCGGCGAACTCGACGCCGTCGAGCGCAAAGGGACCCGTCGCCACGATCCACGCCGCGCCGCCGGCGCTCACGGCGGCGACCGGCCCGTCGAGGCGCGTAATGTCCGCGTCATCGCCCGGTGCGAGCAGGGCCGCGCTCCGCGCGATCTCCCCGGCCTGCAGGTCGGCCACGCGATCGTCGCGCAGCACCTTCGCGGCCGGATCGACCTCGCCGTAGAACGCCCGCCAGGCGCTGTCGCTGGCGAACGCCACGCGCTGGACATCGAGGCTCCCCTCGCCGTCGGTGATGACGGCGTAGCGATCATCGGCCTGCGCAAGGACCATCCGATCGGCGCGCAGTTCCTCCTCGCCAAGGCCCCGCCACGACGCGCGCAATACGTACTCCGCCGGCTCGTTCGCGGTGAGGTCGTCGAGCACCGCATACCAGCCGCCCTTGAGCCAGAGGACGTTGCGCTTCCAGCTCAGATCGCCCAGCCGCACGGTCGTCCCGAGCGCCCCGCTCGCCGGGAAGTCCGCGATCTCCTCGACAACCGCCTGCGACGACGGCTCGCGGAAAGCGCCGTCCTGCATTGCGACGATGCCGCTGTGATCGGCGCCCCGGCGCAGCCCGTATTCATGATCGACCAGCCACATCTTCCCGTTGTCCGTGAGGTTCACCACCGCGTTCACGTCATTCTGACTGTGACCGTCACGCTTCATGCCGCTGATGAGAAGATACTGCCGGTCCGGCCCCCACGCCTCGCGCAGCGCCACCTTGTTGAAAGCGCCGTCACCGATCGGCTCCTCCGGCAGATAGACCGGATCGAGGACACCGCCACCCTTCTCCACCTGCCGCTCGTATATCCACTCCGGGCGAATGCCTGCGAGATCGACCGGCTCCTCGGCAGCGACGTCGTCCCGGAGCGCCAGGCGCGAGCTGTAGGCGCGCAGACCGGAGTTTTTGTGCATCAGATTCTCCAGCGGCCAGCGGTAGCGCCCATCGCGGTAGTACCACAGGGCGTGCGCAAAGGTCGTGAAGTACCCCACCGGGACGAGGCCCCCGGTGTCTCCGAAGCCGCTCATCAGCCCGAGGTTGTTGATACCCGCGCTGAGGAAGTAGTCGGACAGATGCCGCGCGACGCCCCGCTCGAGATACTCGAGATTCGGCCGCGCGAAGGCGTAGCTCATCGTGTGATTCGGGCAGGAAGTGTTGTACCCGGCCGCGTCCTCGGCCACCTGGAAGCTCGACGCCTGACCGCGGAAGAGCGCGTCCACCATCTCCAGCCAGTACGCGGCCTCGGGCAGGTCGTAGTCGCGATCGAAGTAACTCCACACCACGAAGTCATTAAGCGCCGAGTTCGTCCCGTGATTCTCATCGTGAATCTGCCGGCAGCCCTCGCGGATCAGCGTGTGCATCGCCCGCGGCTCATGGCCCAGCCGCGCCTGTGCCAGCAGCACGTTCGTGATCGCAAGCCGCGCCCGATCGCTGAACACCGGAAGCTCCTCGATCAGGTCCCACACGCCGACGTACCCGGTCAGCCCGCTCTCCATCTCCACCGTGGGGGTGGGCTCGAACGCCTCGAAGGCGTCGAGGTTCTTCTCCACGATCTCCCCCATCATCGCCACCAGTTCGTCGCCGCCAAGGTACCACCACGTGTTTCCCAGCCAGTTCAGCGCCGTGAACACCGCGCCGACCACGTCCCCCGGCTCTCCCTCGGCCGCCACGATCGCCCCGTCCTCATCCATCACCCCGGCCGCCACGCACTGCTCACGGAGATACTCCATCGTCCGCACCGGCGGCATCCGCTTTTCCCACCGGTCGGGCACTCCCGGATGCTCCGTCCACGTGTACTCCACGTCCACCACCGGGCCGCGCAATACCACGTCACCCTCGCCGACATGGTCGCCGATGAAGCGCCGCACGGCCCTCTCCACGCCGTCCGCTTCACTGCCGGCCAGCACCACGACGTTGTGCCCGAGACCCCACGGATCGTGCGCGGTCCGGATCACATACCCCCCGGCGCCGGGGTAAAGCTGCGATGCCAGCGCCTGCCCGCGCCCCCACAACCCGCCGAGCACGCGGTTGTCCAGCGTGCTCCCGACGGCGATCACTTCGCTCGCGCCGAGCGCCTCCACGTTCGGCTGCAGCCCCGCGTCAATCAGATCCTCCGCATGAACCACCGGCGGGGCCCCGCCCGCCGCCCCGAGGGCCGTCACAAGCTCATCGCCGAGCGCATCGTACCTCCCGTCGGCGGGCACGGCGATCACGCACCGCGCCTCGCCACCGACCATCAGCGGCGTCTCCGAGCGGATCGGCTTGAGCGCGCTGAGCGGCTCAGGGTCCTCCACCGGGTAGATGAATGTGAGCAGCATGCCCACGGCCGTGTCCCCGGCCATGAGATCGCGATCGTCCGCGCGCAACTCGGCCACGGTCGCGGAGACTGTCTCTCCGCCCAGCGTCGCGTCGATGCGCGTTCGGGCGTCGCCCTCGAACTCCACGATGAGGTCCGGCGCCGCCGCTCCGGCCTCAACGCTGAAGGCGGCGCCCTCGACCGTCGCCCCTTCCACGATGCGGCTGCCATCCCGCGACCGCGCCCGCAGGTCGAGCAGTTCGCCGCCGGCCACGCCCACTTCCCCTCCCCACGCGCCGTCGCCGGCATCCTCGACGATGATGCGCGCGACGAAGCGCGCCTGCTGCTCACCGTCCCAGTCCCGAGCGTCGATGAGATAGGCCGGTGCGCAGATGGCCCCGGTCGCGGCGACCAGCAGGACTGTCAGCGTCGCCATCCACTGTCTCACGGTCGGCAACTCCCTCACGTCGGCTTAGTCATCGAGTCGGCCCGAAGGCGCGCCTCGTAGCTCCAGTGGGTGTGCAGGTGCAGATCATACGAAGCGCAGGAGAGGCGCGCTGACTATCCGGGCATGGCGGGTCTCCGATCGCGACGTCGGTCATGAGACCGTGTTCGCCCGCACTGTGGTGAAGCCCTCCCGCGGGCGTCACCGATCGCCCCTCTCATCAGAGCCGAGTGGTCCCTCCAACGCGCGTGGACTTTTTTCCTGCGCCGGGCAGGTCCTACTGCTAAGGCCGGAGAAACGAGTATTTCCGTGCACTGCGACTCACCTCCCGGGAGGACAGCGCCCTGGCCACACACGAGACACACGAGCAGCAGCCCCTTGACGCGGACGCACCCGACAGGGGCGACGGAGTAACCACGCGCGCAATCACCATCGGCCTGGTGATGGTCATCGCCTTCACCGTGGTCGGATGTTTCGGCCTCTTACTTCGCTACGAAATCATCGGCACCGGCTACCTTCCGCGTGGAGCGGTCTGCATACTCCTCGCGCTGGTGGGCGGCAACACCGTGCTGCGCCTGATCGGCCGCGTAACGCGCCGCTGGCGCCTCACATCCCGCGAGTTACTGCTGATCTTCCTGATGCTGCTGGTCGCCGGCGCGGTCGCCGGGCAGGAGTTCGCGCAGCACGTCTACCTGAATCTGCTTGGGCTGACGTACTACGCGACCCCCGACATCGCGCCACCCGACCTCTACCTTGAAGACCTCAACCCGATGCTCGTGCCGTCACTCTCCCCGCAGGACCCGGTCATCCGCTGGGCTTTCGAGGGCCTTCCACCGGGGCAGAGCATCCCGTGGCAGGGGTGGCTGACGCCGCTCGCCGTCTGGACCCCCTTCTTCTTCGCGATCTACTGGATGGTCATCTGCTTCATGGGCGTGCTCGCCCACCGCTGGGAGAACGAGGAGCGCCTGCTCTACCCGCTCGTGCAGGTCCCGGTTGAGACCGTCGAGACCGAGCCCGCAGTCGCCTCGCAGCTCATCCGCAGCCGCATGATGTGGATCGCGTTCGCGGCCGCCACCATCCTCTACTCCATCAAGGGCCTTCACGCCTACTGGCCCGCGCTGCCCGACATCGACCTGCAGAGCAGCACGAACACGGTGATGGGAGGACCGTGGGCGGCATTCAACCGCATTCCCACCCACGTCTATCCCGAGATGATCGGCGTCGCCTATCTGCTCACCGCCGAGGTCGGCTTCTCACTGTGGTTCTTCTACTGGTTCCAGCGTGTCCAGCAATTCTTCCGCATGGCCATCGGCATAGACACCGGGCACTTTCAGTTCTTCGAGTACCAGACCATCGGCGGCTACGCGGTGCTGGCCGCCGCGATCCTGTGGTCGGCCCGCGCGCACATCCTTCGGGCGATCCGCGTGGCCGTCGGCGTAGTGCGCCGCGACCCGAAGGCCGCCGACGCCTCCGAGCCCTACCGCCTCGCGGTGCTCGGATTCGTCGGCTCGCTCATCTTTGTGCTGTGGTGGTGTACGTGGGCGGGGATGGATCTCACCTGGGCCCTTGTGCAGTACCTCGCATTCCCGCTGGTCGGGATGGTCGTCGCGCGCGTCGTGGCCGAGGCGGGCATGTTCATCTACTCGGCGCCCTTCCGGCTGAACGAGACCATCGTTGACTTCGCCGGAGCCGAGCGCGTCGGCAATCAGAACATTACGCTCCTGACCGCCACAAGCTGGACGCAGATCCGCTCCACCGCCACGATGAACATGGCGTCGGTGGCGCAGGGCCTCAAGATCGGCAGTGAGATGGGCGCCAACCGCGGGAAGATCATGCTCGCGGCGATGGGCGCCATCGTGGTGGCGATCCTCGCCAGCCACTTCACGGCCCTCTATGTCATCTATCACTGGGGAGTGCCGAAGCTCGGCTGGTGGCCCAGCGGCTCGTCGCTCAACACCGTCAACCTGCTTGTCCGCCAGACGCAGGCATCGGGGACGCTCGCCGCCGCGGACTGGGGCGCGCTGGCGATGGGCGGGGCGATCACCTGGAGCCTCGTGGCTCTGAGGCGCCGCTTCGTCTGGTGGCCGCTGCATCCGCTGGGATACATCACGTGGATGGGCTGGCCGATCCAGCGCTACTGGATGTCGATCTTCGTCGGATGGCTGTGGAAGGTGACGGTGGTGCGCTTCGGCGGCTACCGCACATTCAACCGTCTGCGCCCGATCGCCTTCGGCCTGATCCTCGGTGTCAGCTTCGTACTGACCGTCTGGATCATCATCCACTACTTCGCGCCGGCCCCGTCGATCGTGCGGGAGTAAAACACAGGGGGCGGAGGAACGTTCGCTCACAGGGCTTCTGTCCCCCAACGCGGCGCCTGAGGTCGTTCGGTGGAGCGGGGGTGCGGCCTGCCTACTGCTCGTCCTCTTCGAAGAAGAAGGGCTCACCGGGTTCGAGGCGGAACTCCAGCGTGGTGTGCAGTGGTTCGAAGCCCGCCCGCCGCAGGACCTTCAGCGCCGCCGTGTTCTCCGCGTGGATCTTCGCCATGATCTTCTTGACGTCGCGCGCGGCAAAGTAACGCAGCGCATACTCCGCAAGGCTCAGCGCCAGGCCGTGCCGCCGGTAGGGTCGCCGCACGTAGAGGCTGCGCACCACCCCGTAGGCCTCCGAGGTCGCGAGCGTCCGCTTCGTGCTCAGCCACAGCCACGACGCGATCTCATCCCCCGCCGGACTCTCATCGCTGCCGACACACTGCACGATCATGCCCTCGGGCTCGCGCTCCATCGAGCGCGCCAGTTTCTCAGCGTGATAGTCGAGGTCGAGAATCGGGTCCTCCGGGAACGACAGTCGCGCCAGTTCGCGCTCGAAGATCGCCAGCACCGGGATGTCCTCCTCGGCCGCCGGCCGGGAGACGCACTCAAGCCCGCCCCGAGTTATCATCTCATCGCCCTGCTCGGTCATCCACCACCACTCCTCTGTCGCTCCGACACTCTCACTTCATATCCCCGGCGCGCTCGCTGCTGACCTTCCCCCTCACGCTTTATCCTTCCCTTCGCCCTGGTCCGACCGCCGTCAGCGCCTCCACCGCACCCTCAACCGCCGCTGCCTCGACACCTCGGCCGAACGGCGACCACCCGGTCTCGTAGCCGCCCTCATCGATCGCCGCATCGGTCGGCAGATAGCCCGGGGAGTCCAGCGACAGCTCAATCACCGCCGTGTGCGCGAAGGGGCTCTGCTGGCGGATCTGCAGCTCAAACTCGCTGAGCACCTCGCCCGGAAGCCCCACCAGCCCCCACTCGTCGCCCAGCGCCATCGACCAGACCTCCACCGGCATGCTCTGCTGCCCCTGGTGTTTCTCGGCCATCTGCAGCATGTGCCGCTCATGGACCGCGCCTGTCCCCTCAGGGTCGTCGGTCGCCTCCAGCGCCGCCCGCGCCTCCTCCACCGACGGGAATTCGCGCAGTGGCAGGTCCACCG
>JBKHFA010000050.1:0-15232 GCA_046540615.1 Armatimonadota bacterium
TCCCCCCTCTCCCGCCCCACGCCACGTCGTTTGTGGCGTGCAGGGGGAGGGGGGAACGAGGGGGGAGGGGCCCGCAGGCCGAAGGACGCACGGGCGAGACGCCCGTGCCACGTAACGGCAACGAAGTACGGCGAACGACAAACGGCGAAGGCCGGCGCAGGGGCCGGAGGGGGAGGGGCCCGGCGGTTGATGGCCCATCCTCACCACCGCTCCTTGCGGGCGAGGACTTCGTCGATCTTCCGCCGCGCGTTGTCGTGGAAGAGCGCCTCGATCGTCTCCTCGCCGAAGCCCAGCGCGAGCGTCGTGTCGATGCACGCGGCCATCTGCTCGTAGAGCGACAGCGTGTACGTCGCCTCCACCTCGGGCGGCTCGCGATCGGTGTTCCACGCGTAGTCGCCGCTGGTGAGGTTGATGTACCTGTCGCCCTCCCAGCGCCGCCGCCCGCGCATGTAAAAGACCGGCTGGTCGGACGCCCACATGATGCGCTCGGGACCGAAGCGATCAAGCGCCAGCGCATGGACCGCGGGGTTCAACACCGCGGAGTTGTCGAAGAGGATCCCCGGGTCCTCGGCGAGCGGCGGGAATCCCTCGCGGGCGTAGCGGCCCGCGTATGACCGCCCGAGGTGGGCTACGACGAGTACCAGGTTGGGGTAGCGCGCGCGCAGTTCAAGGATCTCCTCGATGTTTTCGCGGTCGGCGAGGCGTTCCTTGCGCGGCAGGTGCAGCGTCAGCCAGGCGCCAAGTTCGTCCAGCAGCTCAAGCTGGTGGTGGGGCATGAAGTCGAAGATACTCGCGTCGCCGCCCTCGAACTCCCGGTTGAGCCGCTCGTAGGGCTTCACACCGATGATCGCGGGCAGGCGCAGCTCCCTGATCAGCCGATCCGCATCCCAGTCCGGCCGATTCAGCGCCAGCCCGAATGACTGTGAGGCGGAGGTGTGTGCCTCGCCACGTCCTTCGAGGTCCCCGGAGAACTCCTCCGACACATACGCGTTGTTCGCGCTCGCGTCCACGTTGCTCTGCGGGCTGCCGAAGGCAAGCATCTCGACCTCGCGCCCCGGGAACATGATCGCGTAGGCCATCCGCGCCTGCTCGATCGACTCAGGCCCGGCGATCCCCTCGGGGAATGAGCCGCGCTTGAAGGGCGCCTCGCTCTCGTCGAGGTGCTCGGGAAGCTGGACGTGGCGGTGCGCGTCGAAGATCCGCTCGGGAAGGTGCGGGTCAAGTCGCTCTTCGTAGAAGCGGCGATCGACGTCCGTGTACTCAAAGTAAGGGTGGTTCATGATAGGATGCCTCGCTTACGTGCGGCTTTTCTCCGTGGTGCGGACGCCCTTGTCCACACGCGCCGGCTCTATCAGTGGTGCGGACGCCCTCGTCCGCACGCCGTGCAGCGGAGAGGTCGGTCCCCGCACCGACCTGTGTCGTTCGCTGAGCGACTCCCAACGACCCCCGGCGAGGGCGCCGGGGCCACAACGACAACGGCTGACGACAACGGCCACGGCTTCGTCGCTCAGCCCTTGAGCAGCTTTCTCATCGCGTCCGCCGCCCAGTCCACGGTCTGCTCGTCCAGCGGCAGCGCGAACTTCGTCAGCACCGTCGAGTGGCCCTCGTGGTAGGCGTGCGCGCGAAGCCACAGCCCGGCGTTCACCGCGCGAGTGTGGAAGTCGAGGCACTCCTCGCGGTCGCGGAACTTCAACCCCGACATGTGCCCGATCCCCCGCGCCTCGATGAGGGTGTCGCTGAACTCTCCGGCAATGTCCACCATCGCGCCATGCCACGCCTGCCCGGCGGCCTCGATCTCCTGCGCCTGCTCCTCGATCAGTTCGATGCAACCGAGCGCCATCAGCGCGGCCAGTGCCGCGTTGCCGTTGGTCGAGATCGCGTCGTACTGCTCCAGCACATCGAGCTTTCCGCGGTACACGACGGCCGCCAGCGGATGGAAGCCCGCCGTCATGCCCTTGCCCAGCACGATGAAATCCGGCTGCAGGCCGATCCGCGCGCAGTAGATGACCTCCGGGAACCAGAAGCCGGTCTGAATCTCGTCGATCGCCATCAGCGCGCCGGTCTCGTCGCACAACTCCCGCGCCAGGTGGAGGTACTCCGGGTCCACCACGATCGCCTCACGGTTCATCATCACCGGCTCCGCCCAGAAGCCAGCGACGTTCTCGCCGTGCTCGGCGAAGGTCGCGCTCAGTTCGTCCGGGGCGTTCGGCTGCACCGGCACGATCCTCACGTTGCAGAAGAGATCCGGCCACATCCCGCGCAGCCGCTGGGCGAAGAGGTCGGTGCCGTGGTAGTTCCCGTCGAGCACCACGAACACCGGCTCTCCCGGCCCCTCGTGCAGCGTGAGCATCATCTTTATTGCCGCCGCGCACGCGACTGAGCCGGTGGCGACGCCGGAGAGCACGGTGTTGAGCCCCTCCGGATCGTCGCGAAGCTCATCGAGATCGCGGCCCGGGTTCGCAAGCTCCACCAGCTTCTCGGTCAGCCGCTTCACCGGCGCGGAGGGGATGTTCGAGTGATTGTCCCAGACGACGCCTCGGTCGATGCCGTCGAGCAGCAGGTCGGTCAACTCCGGGTGGTCGTAGCCCCACGTCATCTGATAGTGGCCGCCTGTGCAGTCGAGGTAGAGCTTGCGCTGCTCGGTGAGGTAGAAGAGTTCGTCGCCCACCAGCAGATCCTCAGGCTCGTCGGTCACCGAGCGGCCGTAGGAACTCTGAAACCAGCGCTTATCCGGGCAGGTCGCGGCCGGGATCTCGTCGATGATGCTGCCGACGCGGTTCAGCAGCGCCGCCCGCGATGTTGTTGCGAGGTATGTCTGTCCGGCCTCCATCGCCGTGCCGAGGCACTCACCGTAGTCGCCCATCAGGTACTCAAAATCAAGCGGCATGGCCGCCATCTCCTTCAATGTCAGGGAAGTCTCAGGTCGTGAGGGGCATTTCGCCGATGGAAGGCGCCTGGCCTGCTCTTGTCGTAAGTCGTATCCGTTGTGGCCCCGGCGCCCTCGCCGGGGAATGCTCGAAAAGTTAAAGGCGCGCAACCGCCCCCGGCGAGGGCGCCGGGGCCACAACGTCAACGGCTCAGAGGTCCGGCCAGCCCGAGCCCGATGCCGTTTGCCGGGGAATCTGCCTGCGGAGGTTCCGTCGGCGTTCATGTCGAAGACCATCCGCGCGAAACGCACTCGCATCGCAGAATCCGTCGCGCCGGAAAGCAGGTGGGAGACCATGCTGAGGTCACTTGTTGCAGCGTCACTCATAATACTCGCGATCCCGGTCTTTGCCCAGCAGGAGGTCGAGATCGTCCGTGATGGTGAGCCCCTGGCCACGGTCGTCGCCGCCGAGGACGCGCCCTCGCAGGTCGCCGAGGCCGCAAAGATGCTGGCCGAATACGTCGAGCAGTCAACCGGGGCGGCCCTTCCGGTCGCCGATGAGCCGCCCGCGGAGGGCGTCGCGATCCACGTCGGCGCCACCCCTGCGGCGGAAGCGGCGGGGATCGATCAGAGCGACCTCGACACCGACGGCTTCGACATCGCCTTTCCCGACGATTCGACGATCATCATCCTCGGCGCCGGGTCGTGGGGGACGGAGTTCGGCGTCTGTGAGTTCCTCGAGCGCTACGTCGGGGTGCGCTGGGTGATGCCCGGGCCCGACGGGACGCATGTGCCCGAGCATGACACCATCGCGGTGCCGATGGAGCCGGTGCGCTCAGAGCCAACATTCTTCTCGCGCCAGATGAGCGGCCTCCGCGGGAGCGCGCAGACGCAGTGGGCGCGGCGCAACCGCATGCATGGCCGCGTGCAGTTCCATCACAACCTGCGCAACCTCTTCGACTGGGAGAAGTATCCCGAGACGCATCCTGAGTTCTTCCCGATCATCGACGGCGAGCGCTACCTTCCGACACACCGGGAGGGCTGGCAGCCGTGCTTCACCGCTGAGGGCAGCGTCGAGGAGGCGATCCGCGTCATCACCGCGTACTTCGATGAGGACCCCTCCCGCACGTCGTACTCGCTCGGCGTCAACGACAATCGCAACTTCTGCCAGTGCGACGACTGCATGGCGAAGATCAGCGGCGAACATAACTTCCTCGACATCGTGGACTACTCCGAACTCTACTACGAGTGGTGTAACGAGGTGGTCGAGGGCGTCCTTGAGCACCATCCCGACAAATACTTCGGCCTGCTGGCGTACATCAACGTCATCGAGCCTCCCGAGGGCTTCGACCTGCACCCGAACATCATCCCCTACATGACCTACGACCGGATGAAGTGGATACACCCTGAGATCAGGGAGCACGGCGAGCAGCTTACCCGTGACTGGGCCGAAAAGAGCCCGACCGTCGGCTGGTATGATTACATCTACGGCCGCCCCTACCAGCTTCCGCGCGTGTGGTTCCACCACATGGCCGACTACTACCGCTTCGGCCGCGACAACAGCGTCCAGGCGCTCTACGCCGAGGCGTACCCCAACTGGGGCGAGGGGCCGAAGCTCTACGTGGCCTTCAAATTGCAGTGGGACCCGGACCGTGATGTCGATGAGCTTCTCGAGGACTGGTATGTCGCCTGTGCCGGGGAGGAGGCTGCGCCGTATCTCGCGCAGTACTACGCGCACTGGGAGGACTTCTGGACGCGCCGCATACTCGACTCGGGGTGGTTCAGCATCCCCGGCCAGTATCTGCCTCACAAGCGCGACCCGAGCTACCTGGTGGACGTGACCGAGGAGGAGCTTGCGCAGTGCCGGGAGTGGCTCGAGCAGGCCCTCGCTCTCACCGAGAGCGATGAGCAGCAGGCGCGCGTGCAGACGCTTCTCGACGCCTTCAGCTTTTACGAGGCCTCCGCGATCTGCTACCAGGTGGGAGCCGCCGCGCAGGAGCCGCCGGCCGATGAGGCCGAGGCGCTTGCGAGGCTCGAGCGGGTCGAGCGAGCGATGGTGCTGGGCCGTGAGCGCGAGCGTCTCGCGAGCGAGGTCTTTCCCGGGCACCCGGTGCTGCGCAACATCGCCGAGAATCTGCTCTTTCAGAGCGATCGCGGGCAGGTCGAGGGCCTGATGAGCGTGCTGGAGTACGCCGCCCGCCACGGCGGTGAGACGGCCGCGCGGGTTCGCGAGCTTGCGGGGCAGTACGAGGGCACCGAACTCGAACGCACCGTCGCTGCCGTGCTGGCGGTGCATGAGAACCCGGACCTGCTCGTCGAGCGCATCACCAACGGCAGCTTTGAGGAGGGCGAGGCGGCGGCGGACGATATCCCGGACGAACTGAACTGGACGTCCGAGGACGCGCCGCCCGGATGGAGCACCTGGGTCCGCCCCGGCACCAGCGCCGAGATGGTCTGGACGGAGGAGGATGCGTACGCCGGAGAGCGGAGCGTGAAGGTCACCGGCGCGACGGCCTGCTCATTCCTGCAGCGCGTTGACGCGCAGCCCGGCGATCACTACCTCGTGTCCGGGTATGTGAACGCGCGCGTCGGTCAGGGCGCCCGGACGCGCCTGATCGTGCAGTGGCAGGGGCCTGACGGGTGGATCGACGCGCCCGCCGTCACCAGCGAGGTGCAGGCGGGGGAGACCGACGGCTGGGTGCGGCGCAGCGCCTACCTGCGAGTCCCGGAGGGCGCGACGCGGGCCGTCATCGGCCTGTCGGTCCATGGCCAGGGCCCGGAGGACTACGCGTTCTTCGATGACGTGAGCTTCCAGCAGATCACTGCCGAGTAAGCGCGACAGGAGGCACCATGGCGCTCTCCCTTGATGAGATGCGCAGCACGGTCTGCGACTGGACGGAGTCGCTTTACGACCCGCGCACAGGCGGTTTCCGGCACAATGCGCAGATCGGTCCGAACGTAATGAGCACCACCGACGTGGTGTGGATGCGCTACGCGGTGAACGAACCCGACCTCGCGGCAGGTCGCCGTGACGCGGTGGTCGCGTACCTTCAGGGGGCCCAGGACCGGGCCACCGGAAAGATCTGCCACGACCCCGGGCCGGCGGGACAGGGGCACTCGTGCGGGCACGCGTTCTGGCAGACGGTGCGGGCGCTGCACCTGCTGGATGCCGATCTGCTGCATTTCCCCCACCACCTGCGCCCGGCGATGACGCCGACGGGCCTCGAGCAGTGGTTCGACGCGGTGGACTGGGACGGGCCGGAAGGCAACCATCACGAGGTCCTCGCGCTCACGCCGCTGCTGGTGAGCCTCGACGACCCCGAGTGGACGGAGACCTTCTTCCGCAAAATCGGCGAGCAGCAGGATCCGGAGACAGGCGCCTGGCCGCGCTCGCGCGTGAGTATCAGTCGCACCTTCGCGTACACAGCCCTCCACCGCGCGGCAGGGCGGTTTCCCGCCCGGCCCGAGCGGATGCTCGACACGATCCTGTCGCTGCAACGGGCGGATGGCGCGTGGGAGGAGGAGCCGCGGTTCCTGACGATGGACTGCATCTTCCTGCTTGGCCGGACAGCGCGGGACCTTGACTACCGCCGGGATGACGCCGACCGGGCGCTGGAGCACGCCGCCGACAGGCTCAATCAATTCTACCTCGGTCGCGGTGAGCAGATACGCGCGAATCCGCACGCGATGTCAGCGGTCGTGCATGCCTTCGCGCTTCTGCAGGAGGCGTTCCCGCAAAGGTATCCCGCCACCCGGCAGTTCCGCTTCCACTGGGACCGGGCCGAGGTGTACTTCAGTGATGTTGTTGCCGAGGAGGGCGCGGGAGCCGACCGGTGACTAAGAGGCAACGCGGAGGATTGACCCATGCGCGCGAAGAAACGAGGCCTCAGCAGGCTCACAGCTTGATCTTCGGATGCAACCGGAGAGGTGACTCATGCGAAACCGACAGCGAGACAGGGATTCCACGGAGCGTCCTGCGCTGATGCTGGCGCTCGTGCTTGCAATGACCTGCGCGGTGAGCGTGGCGGTCGCCCAGGAGGTTCCCATGGCCACCAGGACCGTCGATGATGGCACTGAGATCGTGCGTTTCGCCACAGCGCAGTCGCTCAGCACGTGGGCGGACGCGGAGGACGGAACGTTCGTGGAGACGCTCGGCTTCCATGCGCCCGGCGACGGGGGAGAGGCGCGCTACCGCGTCGGGCAACTGCCCGAGGCCCTTGAGCCGAACGGCGCTGACGTGATCGCGCTGGAGAACGGCCTCGTCGCCGTGCTGATGGAGCGCGACGCGGTGAACTACCGCATGTTCGGCGCGGTCGGCGATGGCGAGAACGACGACGGCGCGCAGATCAAGCTCGCACATCAGTACGCCAACCGACACAATGTGCCCGTCATCAATCTCAACGGCGAGTTCTGGATCAAAGAGACCAACGACATTGTGATCCAGACAAACGCGCGCTGGGGAAACACCGTCTTTCACATCGACGAGCGCTACAACGTTCAGGGCACTCCCCGGTTTGCCGTCACCAGCGATGAGCCAACCGAGACCCTCGAACTCGACGATGAAATGAAGGCCGCGCTGCTCGAGCGGATCAAGCCGGGAGTGCAGATTATCCCGGAACTGGCGGAGTACTCGAATCATCTGATCACGGTGGTGGATTCGGAGGACCGCATCGGCATCCGCGCGGGCTACGAGGGCAACAAAGGCTGGGCTCGGGAGGATTTCTTCTACGTTGAAGAGGAAGGGCGGATCATCGGCGACATCGCCTGGGAGTTCGACGACTTCACTTCGGTCACCGCCGCGCCCTGCGACGATTCGTACCTGATCATCGAGGGCGGCGGCTTTCGCGTCTCCGGCCACAATCCCGAGACCGGATCGACCGGCTATCACTGGAACGGCTTCTCCATCCGGCGAAGTCGCACGATCATCCGGGAGCAGTGGGTCGGTCTTGAGGAGGGCCGCCGCGACGAATCGCTGGCGGCGCGGCACGGCTTTTACTCGCTCTCGCGCGTCTACGACTGCAGGCTGGAAGACATCCGCCTGATGCCGTGGGAGAAGAACCGCCGGGAGCCTGAGGTGGCGGTCCCGCACGGCACCTACGGGATCGGCGGTTCGCGGATGCTCAACTGCACCTTCCGCAACCTCACCGCCGAGGCCGGATGGGTCGCGTGGGGCGTCTTCGGCACGAACCTCAACAAGAATTTCCGCATTGAAAAGAGCCGCCTGAACCGAATCGATGTCCACTTCCACTGCTGGAACCTTTACATCGAGGACTGTGAGATCGGCTTCAAGGGCATCTCCGTCACCGGCGGCGGCGACCTTTTCATCGACAACACGACGCGCCACGGGAACACTTTCATCGGCTTTCGGCCCGACTACGGCTCGAAGTGGGACGGAAGAATTCGCCTGCGGGGAAGCACCCTCAAGCCGACCGGCACCGGCGGCGTCTCTGTGCTGAACTACGGGATGCGGAATTTCGACTACCAGTATCCGATCGGCTTCGCGCGGAGCGTGATGATCGATGACTTCGTGGTGGACTACGCCGCCGCCCCCACCTCCGAGGCCCCTGCCTGGCTGATGAACACCGTGGGCTTCTCACGGACCGACGCGGGGAACCGCCTCTTCTTCCCGGACCTGGTGACATTCCGGGACGTTCGGGTTCAGGGCCGCGAGCAGGGCGTCCGCCTGATTCGCATCCCCAACCCCGAGCACTACGACGTGCGCCGCGCGGGCGGCTACGACGGAGCGCGGCTGACGCCCAACTGCGCGATCAACGTGGAGAACGTGCAGCTTGAGCGGGTGACCCCGGAGCGCCCCGGCGACACAGGCAACGTCCATCTGCTGATCGGCAGCGAGGAGATGGAAGATTACGCCGATGAGCGCGCCCTCTACCCCGAGGTGCGATTCGCCGACTGCAACGATGTCAGCGCATATTTCGGCGAGAACGCGATCGCAAGCGCGCGCTTTGATCGCTGCTCGATCAACACCGTGACCGCGCCGAATCTGAGGGGCGAACTCAGCTTCTCCGACTCCCGATTCCAGCCGCACGTGCAGGAGGCCGGGGACGAGGAAGACTTCTACGCGCTTGAGGGCACGCTCGGCACCCGCCTGACCAACTGCACCGTGCACGCTCCTGTCATCAACGGTGAGCCGAGGCCCGAGCTGGTGGATCGCACGGGCTTCGTTGAACTCAACGGCGCGGTGCGTCACTACCACCTCAACACGGCGCTGGGCAACCATGTCCTCGACTACTGCCGGGAAGAGGGCATCGAACTGACCGACGAGTTCGTCGACTCGCTCAAGCTCCACCACGCGATGGAGCAGTAAAGCGACCCTGGCGGGGCACACACTGTCACGGAGGAGACTGCACAATGCGCTCGGCACGCCACTGCACCGTCGTAGGGATCGCGCTTGCGGCCATGTTCGTGCTCAGCGGCATCTCGCTTGCGCAGGAGGACCTGGAGAACCACGCCCTCGGCCGGTCGTACATGGTGACGCCCGCGCCGGCCGAGACGTACGCCGATGACAGTGGGCCTGAGGCTTTCGCGGCGGGTGATTTCTACCGCGGCGAGTTGACGGACGGCGTCGAGGGGCCGGCGAATCACAGGGCCGCCGAGTGGGTGGGCTGGCGCGACACCAGTTACTCCGAGCCGATCACGGTGGAGATCGACCTCGGCGAGCCCAGGCGCGTGGACCGCATCGAGGCGACTGTCTGCGCGCGCTCGGACAGGATCGAACCTCCGACGCGGGTCGATGTTGCGCTGGTGAGCCCCGACTTTCCCTTCGACGTCCCGGTGCAGGTGGCGCAGGTCACCCTCGACGAGCCGTGGGAGCCCGGTGAGACGCAGGTGCTGACCTTCGCCGGAGAGCTTCCGGGCCTGCGCGCCGAGCGCGTGCGACTGGATTTCGAGGAGCCGACGTGGAGCTATCTCTTCGTCGATGAGATCCGGGTGCTCGGCGCGGAGGGCGAGGGCGGCGGACTGCTCCCGGCGCAGGACGTGGTGATTGAGGCGGAGGGCCTGGCAGCCGACGGCGTGCAGGTTGACGGCGCATCCGGCGAGGCGGTGCTGCTCGATGAGCCGGGAGAGGCGCTTGAGTTCGAGGTTCCGCTGCCCGCGGGCGAGTATACGATCCGCGTCCGCTCACTGGCGGTCGAGCCGGACACCTTCAGCGAGGTGGAACTCAGCCGGGGCGATGAGCCGATGCGTCCCCAGGCCGTCACGAACAACGTCTTCACGTGGCAGCGCTCGCATTTCACGCAGCCTGCCGACGGCCCGGCGATGATCTCGATGCGGCTGGGGGAGGGCGAGGGCGTCTACCTCGACACGTTGCGCATCCATCGACTGACGCTCAACGAGACGATCACCGAGCTTTACGACTTCAGCCGCGACACCACGTTTGCCGATGATGGCGAGGCGCGGTCTGTCATCGCCATCGGCGACGGCGGCGAGTACGCCGACGAGGCGACGCGGGTCGCGGATGAGATCGAGCGACGGGCCGGGGTGCGGCCTGAAGTCGTCGCGGGCGACGCGATCACCGAGGAGCACTTTCGCACGATGAATGTCATCGCCCTCGGTGATCGGGAGAGCGCATTCGCGATCCTGAGGTCCTCGCCGGAGGCGTGGAGCTACGTGCCGTCGCCGCCGGACGATGGCGGGCCGCAGATCTACGTCGATGTTGAGCCACGGGGGACAGGCGTGAACACGGTGGTGCTGGGCGGCGCCGATGACGCCCAGGTGGCGGCCAGCGTGGACGCGTTCATCGAGCGAGTGCAGGGCGACGGGAGCGCGGTGCTTCCGTGGGTGGCGCTCCCGGAGCCGACGTACGTCGATGATCGCGATCACTACCGCGAGCAGGCCATCGAGAGCAGCAAGTGGCTGCGCCGGGGCGCGATTCGGCGACTGCAGCGCGACTGGAAGTACTACCCCGACGACACCTTCGTGCTGCTGGGCTACCGCTACCTGGAGTACCTCGATTCGTCCGACACGATCCGCCAGGTCCCCAATGACGGCTTCATCGACGCCGAGACGCAGAAGATCGTGGGCAACTGGAACAAACGCGAGCACCACGAGAGCTTCACGGATCGTGAGAAGCTGCAGATCACGAACCTGATCCTGCTGATGGCGCGCAAGTGCAAGAGCATCTTCGACTGGAACTGCGCTCAGGTTCCCGGTGAGGACAAGAGCCACCACTCCGATGAGCGTATCACGGAGATTCTGACGGAGCGCCCGCCCCGGATCGCGCACAACCATCAGACCTTCCCCGCGCGGGCAATCGCCACCGCCGGCGAATACTTCGCGGCGTATTACGATCTCCCGGAGGCGCGGGACTGGCTCAACTGGGCGGATCTTTTCATGAGCGGCCCCCTCGAAAGCTCCAAGCCGATGGAGGACTGCTGGGGGTACATGGACATCACCGTCGGCCACGTCGCGCGCTACGCCGCGACCACCGGGCGCTGGGACTGGTTCGACCGCCCGATGATCTACGACTTCCTCAGGCTGCGACTGATGAGTCAGGACAACATGGGGGCCGCCGTGGGCTACGGTGACGTCGGCGGCTACTCACCGGGCGGCGAGTCGTTCAACCCCGAGGCCAACGCGGAGAAGTGGTCCACCACCGCCGGCGGACGCCTTGAGCTCTCGCGCGCGGGCTACGACGGGATGCTCGGTGTCTATGCGCACCCGCTGGAGCCGATGTACTTCGCGTACTACGGCGACGAATCGCCCGTCGGCCTCGAGGACACTTTTGACAAGATCAGCTTCCGCGATGAGGTAGACCCGCAGTCGCCCTACCTGCTCCTTGACGGCGTCTCCGGCGGCTACCACGGGCACTGGGACGGGAACTCCATCCTCCGCTTCACCGACAACAATCGCGTCTGGCTCTGCGAGGGCGACTACCTCAAGTCCGACCCGAAAGATCACAACACCCTGACGATCATGCGCAACGCCGAGAGCGGGACACCGGGACTCTTCTCCAGCCTCGAGGCACACTTTGACGCCGGGCCGTGGGCCGCGACACAGACCCGCACGCCATCGTACACCGGCCTCGACTGGGACCGGCACCTGATCTTCGATCGAGGCAGTGAGATATTCCTGCTCCTCGATGAGGTCACCGCGGTGGATCCCGGCAACTACGACGTGAAAGCGCGCTTCCGCAGTCTCGGGGAGACCGCGCTTGACGATCACGCGTGGCATGTGCAGCAGGAGGGCGAGCACTTCTTCCTCCACGCATCTCCCCTCGGGCAGATGGTCGAAGCGACCGATCCGGAGGATGAGGACAACTGGTCGCGCTACGAGTTCGCCGATGACACGACGCCGAAGCTCCTGTCGCACCGCCGGCGCGCCGATCTGCAGCCTGGCGAGCGCATGACCCTGCCGACCGTCTTCTACGCGAACTCCGACGACACCCCTCGGGTCGAACTCCGCGCGCTCGATGAGAACGCGATCGCCGTTAGCGGCGAACTCCCCGCGATCGCGGGCACGGGAGGTCTGTCTCGCGGGGGCCTCAGCACCGATGCCCGGTCGTACGTCATCGGCCCGGAACGCGTCCTGCTGATCGGCGGCGCGCGTCTGAGCGCGGAAGGGGCCTCGCTGGTGGAGGCCACCGCGCCCGTGCATCTGTCGATCGACACCGCGGCCGGGAGCGTCATCGTGGACGCAGAAGAGGCCGTGACGCTGACCATCGCCGGATGCGCCGATGCAGTGGAGCTTGCGCCCGGCCGCCACGAGCTTTCCGGCGACTTCGCAAGCCTCCAAGCGACCCTCGCCGATGCATGGCAGGGCGCCTGGGCCGAAGCGGAGAGCGAGGTCGCTGCTCCCGAACCCGCTCCCGATCGTAACATGACCACCGCCTTCGAGTTGGAAATGCCGGCGCAGATCACAGTGCTGGGGGCCGGCGATGTCACCGGCGACGGCACACCGGAGTACGTCGCCGGTTGCGCCGACGGGTCTCTCGTGGTGATCGACGCATCCGGCGCCGAACTCTGGCGGACTGAGTTTGAGGGCGCGGTGAATGCCGTCGCCATCGGGCAGGTGGAGGTCGGCGGGGCGCCCGAACTGGCGGTGGGCGTTGCCGACTCGCATCTTTACGTGCTCGACGCCGACGGTGAGCAACTGTGGTCGCGCTTCTTCGAGGCATACGGCGTGGCGCGGGCCATCGAGGGTCATCCGCGCGCCATCACCATCACGGACTTCGAGGGCGATGGTGTGCCGGAGATCGCGGTCGCCGCGGAGAACTCATTCTGCTACGTGCTCGACAACACCGGCGAACTCAAGAGCAACGAGGGCGGGCCGTGGGAGATCGTCTGGCGGCACAAGGGCATCGCCGTGGACGCGGCCGACCTCACCGGCGACGGCCTCAAGGAGTTGCTGACCGGGTACACGTACTTCTCACAGCGGATCGTGGACTTCAGCAGAAGCGGCCGCCACCGCCTGAGCGTGGTGCGCAGTTCGACCGGCGGGACCAGCGTGATCGCGACCGCGGACGTCGACGGCGACGGCCTGCCCGAGGCGCTCTACGGCGACGTTGACGGCCGGGTGACCGCCTGCACCACCAAAGCCGGCGATGACAACGCCGCGCAGGTGCGCTGGGTGAAGACCGTGGGCGACGACCGAGTCGCGGCACTGGCGCCGGCCGACCTCGATGGCGACGGCTCCCCGGAGATCGCACTCGCGTCACACAGCGGCTTCCTCGCGCTGCTTGCCGCGGACGGCGAGGTGCGGTGGATCCGCTACGCGGCCAATCAGGTCACCGACGCGAGGGTCGTGGACGGGGCGATCGCCCGCACCTCCAGCGACGGCTCGCTGGCCGTCTTCGACGCATCCGGCGACGAGATCGCGCGCTTCAACGCCGCCGAGCCGCTGCGCATGCTCGCCGCCGGCGCGGACCTCGGCGACCTGCCGCTGGTCGTCGCCGGCGACAGCGCAGTGCACGGTGTGCGGTGGGAAAGGTAGCGCGGCGCCGACGCCTGCGAAATGCCCGCGGCACACCGACCCGACCCCCGGCCGCCCATCGTGGAAGGAGACGTTTCACGCTTCCTTCGGCTTGATGAAAAGCACCTCCGCGTGCTCGATCCACCCTTTCCTGAGGTCCACGCGGAACCAGCCATCACCGTTCTTTTCGTGGAAGCGTGTCGGCGAGCGCTTCCCGAACTCGCTCAGGTCGTACTGCGCCCACGTCTCGCCCGCGTCCGTGGAGACGATGATGCCCGTGTCCAGTGGCGAGGCCGGAGCGCAGTGTGACGCGAGGATCACGCCGTCCTCGATGATCATGTTGCCGGATTCGACCTCGGGGTTAAACAAAAGCTCATGCGCATCAGGATTGCCGATGTCCTCGGGCGCGCAGCGGAAGATCCCGCGGTCGTAAGGCTCAGGGCCGTTGGAGTCGCTGATCCAGTACAACTCCCCGTCGACGAAGTTAATCCCGCCTGCCTTGTACCGCGAGTTCAGATGGTCCGTGATGATCACATCCCAGTCCCAGCTATCCGAGGACTGGTCGTAGGTGCCGCGCAGCCAGTGGCACTCAAGAAAGCCCTCCTCCCGGTCGCCATCGCCGGTGCAGGCGTAGAACGCGTCCTCGGCGGGGTTGTACGCGACCGTGTGTACGTGCCGGGCGCGGACCGGGTTGTCGGGGTCGCCGAGCAGCGAGCCCTCGCGGCCTCCGCCGGATGAGCCGTCGTCGCGCATCAGCGGGTTCTGCCCGAACGCGTAGGCGATCCTGACGGTCCGCCCGCCGTCGGTGGAGGAGTAGATGTTCACCGGCGCCGCGCCTCCGAGCACGTTGCAGTAATTTCCCCAGACGAGCATCTCGGCGCCGTTGACATCCCACGAGTTGACGCCCGAAAGCGTGTGAAAGTACCACCCCGGACGCTCGGGGTCCTTCGGCGTGTGCGGGACGTAGTCGGAGCCGTCGGCGTCCTTCACGGTGACCTGCTCGTACGTCTCGAGCCTGTCGGTGCTTACGTAGAGCTTCGAGCGCGTAGCGAAGACGACGTTCCCGTTGCCGAGAATGGCGCTGAACGTGATGTTGTGGGCGTTCGGGAAGTCATGCGTGTGGGGCCACGTGCGCCCGTTGTCTTCCGACAGCATGATCTGCCCGTCCGCGTAACCGAACGCCAGGTCACCGCGCTGCGAGTCGATGTACACGCCCTCGGGCTGAAGGTAGTACCAGAAATGATCGGTCTCGGCGATCTGTCTCTCTGACATGGTTGAGTCGCTCCCGTTCATCATCCTGTCGCACAGTGTGGCTGCCGTCCATCGGTCGAGCGACAATTCTCCGTCACCCGAAATTCGGCCTCCCCTGGACGCGACGATGTGGTTGTGCCGTCAGAACCACTGTCACCCGAGCGCCGGAAGCCTGCGTGTCGCGGA